>CALDTK010000177.1 GCA_937924035.1 uncultured Saprospiraceae bacterium
AAAAGTGAAGAGCAGAATAGCTGCTGCTATAGGTAGAGCCGCTAGCAAGAAGGTTATGGTAATCGCTAACCACTTTACAGGAATCCTCTGCTCAATCCTGTTGCAAAGAGGCCTAAGCATTAGTGCAAAGAGCGTAGCAAATACGATTGGCACCAGTATGGTTTTTGCCCAAATGGCAGCAAACAAAATGAGTGCGACCAATCCCACAAAAGCACCAACTCGCATGAAGCTTACCGGTGGAAGACTATTTTGGTCTGCAGGATTCACAAGAATGATTTGATACGAAGATGCAAATTGCAACCCAATATGAAATCATCTTAACGACTTTTAAGCAAAATTGGTACTGTGTGGACTGTAACTTGAACTTTTAGTATCAGTTTTGTCCTGAATTTATCGACTAACGGAGAATAGTATTAATTCCAACAAGCCAGATAGACTACTAGTCTGATTGCTTCTCAATGTTCTTGTCAGCTCGCATATCGCTTTTAAGTCCTTGCAAGACTACAAATGTGATAATCATTCCAAACACAAGTCCAACCATGAGGTGGAAAGTGCCAGAAACAATAAGATTGCTTGTAGTTAGTGATTGAATGAAACCTCCTCGCCATGCCATTCCGACATCGGCAATAAGTACCATGACAGTTGAGGCGATTGCACTTATTAATGCACCGAAAATAATTCCGTTTTTGAAGACCTCGCCACCCGCTAGGTGGCTTTTATATTTCTTTAGTCCGAAATAGATGATGGGCGCGATAAGGATTGAGCCCCAAAAGCTAATCCCTACTTTCGAGCTTCCTTGACCGCCTAGAAGTAAAAGCTGTGACAATCCGAGAATAATACCTCCGACCGAACCAAATACCAAAGCATTTTGGATTCGATTAAAGGGCTTGTTAATTTCTCGAATATTTACAGGAAGAATATTTCTCTCTGAATAAGAGGTATTGGCGATTAAATTTGCTGATTCTGAAGTTTGAATGGTAGACAAGTTTTGTTGTTTATTCTACATATCTAATGAATTTTCAAGCTAATTGTTTAAACTAACTCTTCATAGATTAATTTTGCAGCAGCTTCTGTAGCATCATAAGGCTTTAATCTTGCTCTCAATTCAGCATATCCTTTTTCTTGATTTACTCTTTCTTCTCCGTCATAGAGTGCGTGCAAATGAGCAGCTAAATTATCTGCAGTAAATTCTTCTTGAATAAGCTCTGGTACAACTGGTGCGTCGCAAATTAAATTCGCTAGTGCGATGTATTGTACTTTGATAAGCTTTCGTGCGAGCATCACAGAAAGCTTGCTTCCCTTGTAGCACACAACTTGAGGTACGCTGAACAGAGCTGTCTCTAAAGTTGCTGTACCTGAGGCTACGCAGGCCATAGTCGCGTGACTCAATAAGTCATAACTACTCCTTACCCAAGAAACGTCATAGGTTTTGGCGAAAGCTAAAAGTTGCGTATCACTTAGTACCGGAGCGGCTGCGATAACTGGCTGTAAAGTAGAAAGCTCAGGATTTTGCCTTCTCAATACTTGAAGTGCTTCTAGCATGATGGGCAAGTTTTTCGAAACTTCTTGCACTCTGCTTCCAGGTAAAAGTGCTAGCAGTTTTTGATTTACTATTTTTTCTCCATTCAAGGTTTTTACGAGCAGCTTTTCAGGAGGTCTGTGTTGATCTATCCGTTTCGGAAGTGGGTTGCCAGTATAAGCGACATCATAGCCATAACCTTTGTAAAATTCTTTTTCAAAAGGAAGAATACAAATGACCCGATCTGTTTGCTTAATAATCTTGTGGACGCGAGATCTTCTCCAGGCCCAAATTTGCGGACTGACATAAAATTCTACTCGAATTCCTCGAGCTTTTGCCCACTTCGCCATTCTCAAGTTGAAGCCTGGGTAATCAATACAAATCAAAACATCTGGCTCGAATGCTGTGACGTCTTTTTTGGCTTGTTTGATAAAACCTAGAATAGTGCGCAAATTGGCGACTACCTCTGCAAAGCCCATAAAAGCAAGCTCGTTGATGTGTCTACCAGGTTTTGCCGCCGAATCTTTTTTCTGGGCAATTTCAGTCATCGCATCCCCTCCCCAAAAGCCGAAATGAGCTTCTGAATCTAACGCTTGAAGGCGACCCATGAGTAAAGCACCAAGATTATCACCTGATGCTTCACCGGCTAGAATGAAATATCGCACGCGTTAGTCTACTGCTTTTAAGATCTGTGGACCGTAGATAATGAACCAACCGATCGCGTAAATCGCCGTAGCAATTAGAATTCCACGCATAGTATTATCGTTTCGCATTTTACTCATGATCCAAAAAGGAATCAGGTTAGCACAAAGCGAAATGAGCATTGTCGACCGCTCTTTGAAGGTAATCACTGTATTTTCAGCACCTCTAACACCCATCGTGTCCAAGAGGCCCAGCACACCGTCAACCAATAAATAACCAAGTACAGGGATCGTCACACCTATAGCGATTCCGATCATGATGTTGTCTTCTCTGAGCATAATTAGTCGACATTTAACTGCTCAATTGGAGCAAGTGGCTTTAGCGCTGAATAATTGGTCAAGTCGTGGCCGCATGGAACGACGCTAATGTAGTTCTCTCCCAAGGCATGAATGTCGCTATCATCCCCATCATCTTCAGAAACGAAGCTTCCTGTAAGCCAATAATAATCCCGACCATGTGGATCAGTTCCTTCCTGAAACGTCTCAACCCAGCGAGCATTGGCCTGACGACACACTTTTAAGCCTTTTATCGGGACGTCACTACTCCGAGGAATATTGACATTCAGCAAATTAGTCGGTCCAAATCCGTGCGCTAAGCCGTAAGCGATGAGCGCCTTCACAAAGGGCTTGGCTTCAGAAAAGTCAGCTTTCCAAGTGAAATCTAAAAGGCTAAAGCCAATCGAAGGAATATCTTCCAAGGAAGCTTCCATTGCTGCCGACATCGTTCCTGAATAAATGATATTGATCCCTGCATTGGATCCGTGATTGATACCACTAACGCAAAAGTCAATGGTTCTATCCTTGGCTATCACATGCTTCGCGAGTTTCACACAATCCACTGGTGTTCCAGAGCATTCATAGGCCTCAAGACCATCAAACACATCGACGGGGTGAACCCGAAGTGGGGAAGTAAGCGTAATGGCATGTCCTTGTCCAGATTGAGGACTGTCAGGGGCAACGATGATTACATCCCCTAAACTTTGCGCAACTTCTACGAGTGCTTTCAGTCCAGGAGCAGAAATACCATCATCGTTAGTGATAAGAATAAGTGGTTTGGCCATAGGGCAAGGATACGGACAGACTTTTTAACCAAAGCCGCAACCTCTCACCCCTTTGATTCATTTGTCATATGTTGATTGGGTGTAAGCTTTCGCCAAAACCTACGACGCGATCTTGAACTGCTTTTAACTTTGCCCCATGGCTTCTTTTGGAAAAACAGGCGTTTTGATTGTGAATCTGGGAACTCCCGATTCACCTACGCGCTATGACGTGTATCGATACCTACGTGAATTTCTCACGGACCGAAGGGTAATTGACTATCCATGGGTAGCCCGTCAAGCATTGGTTCAGGGCATTATTGCTCCTTTTAGATCTGGTTCTTCAGCCAAGCTTTATCAAGACTTGTGGACTCCAGAAGGAAGCCCTCTCAAAGTATATGGAGAGAACCTTGTCGAAGCCATTAAGCCGATTCTAGGCGATGAATGCATCGTGAAGTTGGCCATGCGCTATCAAGAGCCTAGCATCGAAGAGACTATCCAGGAATTGCTAGCGGAAGATATCGACAAGCTTGTCGTATTCTCACTCTTCCCGCATTATGCAAGTGCAACCGTTGGTAGTGTACACGATGAGGTCATGCGTATTCTTCGCAAAGAAGAAAACATCCCGGAGTTGGTTCTCATTCGCGATTATTACGATAATCCTGCGATGATCAATTGCTTTGCAGAAAATGCACGGGCATTTGACATACCTAGTTACGACCACATACTTTTTAGTTTTCACGGACTACCAGAACGACAGCTCGTAAAAGCAGATCGCGGTAATCATTGTGCAAAGGCTGAGAATTGCTGTGGCGTTATCGGTAAGCACAATCAGTATTGCTACAGCGCTCAGTGTCATAATACAGCACAGCTTATTGCTGCTGAGTTAGGGCTTTCGCCAAAACAATACAGCATTTGCTTCCAATCGCGCTTAGGTCCGGAGAAATGGGCTCAACCTTACACGAGCGAGATCATCAAAAAGCGTCGAGAAGCAGGTGATACAAGACTACTTGTCCTCTGCCCTGCATTCACCGCAGATTGTCTTGAAACGACAATTGAGATCAGTGACGAGTACCACGAAGAGTTCATAGAAATGGGCGGAAAGGAACTAGATCTCGTTCCAAGCTTGAATGACATGCCTCAGTGGGTGGAGGCAGTTGCCGGCATAATTCGCGAGAAGGCGGGATTGAAACAGCGAGTTTTGGCGTAAGCTCTTCAAGTAAATTACCTGCGAATTCCCCTTCTCCTCAACGTTTGCTGAAAGGTGCGAATGTTCTTACTGTGGCCACTCATGTTCTTGGCAAACATGTGTGTACCCGTTCCATCACCTTTGGTTACAAAGAAGAGATATTCGTGTTGTTCAGGATTTAGGACAGCATCTATACTAGAGATACTAGCCATCGAAATGGGACCCGGCGGCAGCCCAGCATATAAATAAGTGTTGTATGGAGAGTCGTATTCCAAGTGCTTGAAAAGCACACGTCGTATTCCAAAATCTCCGATGCCGAAAATGACGGTAGGGTCAGCGTCGAGTTTTATGCCTAAGCGCAGTCGGTTCAGATAAACCCCAGCAATGGTTGGTTGCTCAGGAGCATTTTTACTTTCACTTTCAACGATGCTGGCTAAGGTGTAAATCTCTTGAGTCGTAAGGCCGAGGCTATCAACTTTTGCTTGACGGTTGCCCTTGGCCCAAAAACGTTTTGACTCTTTGTACAGTCGATCGCGCACTTCATCTCCACTGGCCGACCAATACACATTATAGGTATTAGGGATGAACATACTCATCGCAGTTTGAGGAGTCAAGCCAACGCTATCCAGCCAAGTGCTATCTAGTACGGACGCCATGAATGCGGCACTGTCAAGTTCAATAAAGCGAGTCGCTTTTACCGCTATGTTTTGAAGTTGTCTGCCATGCGTCAAGACTATGCGAGCTTCTTTTTGGGCACCCGCTCGTAAATGATCACTTAGCTTTTTAGCGCTCCAGCCTTTTTTTATTTCAAATTGTCCTGGGCGATAGCCAACAGCATATCTTTCAATTGCTTCGCGCAATTTGACGGTATCTGTGACTATACCTGCATTAATCAACGTATCCATGAGGTTACGTTCTGTCCCATTTCGGGGCAATTTGATTACCGCTTCTTTTACGGTAAGTGGAGCCATTCGTAGCGAGTACAACCGACTTCCAATCCAAGCAGCTGTCAGCATTCCAATGACGCCAAAGACGTACGCAAATTTCCTAGTCCCTGAAGCCATTTGTTACTTGTATGATTCTTTGATGTCTGGAAACGACCTCGACCTTACATCCTTAATATACTCAGCGGTCGCCCCTTCAATGACAGATGCTAAGTCTAGATACCTACGAATGAAACGAGGGTTGAAATCTTTTGTCAACCCTAGCATGTCCATCGTCACTAAAACCTGACCATCAGTCTCCGGTCCAGCACCAATCCCAATGGTAGGAATTACAAGTTCGTTGCTAATTTCCTTCGCAAGGCCTCTTGGTATTTTCTCAAGCACCAAGCCGAAGCATCCCAGTTCTTGTAAAACTTTTGCATCAGCGCGAAGTCTATCCGCTTCTTCATCTTCTCGGGCTCTGACAGAATAGGTTCCAAATTTATAGATCGACTGTGGTGTCAAACCCAAGTGCCCCATAACAGGGACTCCTGCCGAAAGGATTCTGCTGATGCTTTCGGCAATTTCAGCACCGCCTTCAAGTTTGACGGCATGGGCACCGCTTTCTTTCATGATACGGATAGCTGAATCCAATGCTCGCTCAGAGTTACCTTGATAACTTCCAAAAGGCAAATCAACTACCACGAGTGCACGCTGAACACCGCGAACTACCGAACTCGCTAAGAAAATCATCTCATCTAGTGTGATGGGTAGGGTAGTCTCATGCCCTGCAACCACATTGCTTGCAGAATCACCTACAAGAAGTACATCAATGCCGGCAGCATCGAGAATACGTGCCATCGTATAGTCATAAGCCGTGAGCATAGCTATAGGCTCGTTTTGACTCTTCATGGCTTGCAACACGTGCGTGGTGACGCGTTTAACTTCAGCATGTACCGACATAGCTTTTCAAATTTTTGCGCAAAGTAGCGTCCAGCCGTCAACCGAGAGATGATAAGATCGACTACATTTGCGGTGCAATGATGAATTTCCGCTTTTTAATACTGCTCAGCAGTGTAATTTTTCTCTTCTCATGTGATAACGAGGTTATCCTTCTTGAAGATGCAGGACCTGTACCGATAGTATACGGTTTGTATAACGCTTCCGAGAATGAGCAATTTGTAAGCATCACCAAATCTTTTCAATTTGGTGATGAAGGAGGTGCACTTGCCGCTGCTCAGCAAGAAGATTCTCTCTACTACGGAAGAGATGAAATTGTAGCTTATGCTGAAAATAGCAGAACAGCTGACAGGGTTACTATGACTCGCGTCAACCTAGCTGATCAAGGCATTGAAAAAGTAGCTGGAGTTTTTCCAAGCAACCCTAATTTTTTCTATACCTACAATTCAGGTGGACTTAATACCAATCCAGGTGATACCGTTAACCTTAGAATCGAGAAGAATGGTGAAATTATCGCAGCTGGTGCAGCTCCAGTATTGCCGACCCTTGAATTCATCGGTGTTAGGCCACCACTAGATTTCTATCCGTTTAGTTCAGAAACACCATACTCTTTCAGCTGGACAAAAGACTTTAATACACCGGAGGGGCTCGAGATTGGAACCTACGAGCTAGGCTTTGATATTTTCGTTACAGAAACAGGACCTAATGGTGTTCAAGACCTCAAGCTTTATTGGGCAGCAGGAACAGAGCTGGACGGAGGTTCAGATGTGTTCCGTGGACGTCTTGGTGGATTCTATGATTTTCTAAATGGTGCTTTAGAGGACAGACTCGATGGGTTTAGCTATTCTATCCCTGCGGTACGATTGGTTATCACGGGAGGTGACGAAAGCTTCAATGCGTATCGTGAACTCATCTTAGCAAACCGTGGTATTACTTCTACGGGTGAATTGCCTCCTTTCTCAAATGTCGAAGGTGGTATAGGTTTGTATGGTGGAGTTACTCAGCTACGCCAAACATCAGATGCTGGTTTTACTCCTGATGCTGCTGATGCCTTAAAGGATCGCTGTCCTACTATTGATTTTGGCTTGTAATAAGATCAATTGATCTTAGGTAATACCGAGCGAGATGCCTCTCAATGCAAGGTTCTCGTGTCTTGTTGCTCACTCACATAGCAGTGCACATCACTTGATTGCTTTATATAGTCTCGTCAGTTCGTTCCTGCTAGCCATTAAAATTACCAACTAGCAATTGTCAATTGATATTAGGTCTAGTAAGTGCGTCCCTACCGATCGTGCTACTGGCCATTAAAAATTACCAATTAGCAATTATCAATTAGTACTGGCTTTAAGCCTTGTCTCTGCCCCTTTGTCACAACTTTCGTCAAAACATCTGACGAAATTACATTTGATAATGCCGTATTAAGGC
>CALDTK010000178.1 GCA_937924035.1 uncultured Saprospiraceae bacterium
AATTGCGACCGATACATTGAATCGTTTGGTTCCTGTGACCACACTAATTGAAAATCAAATAGGATTTGATCTTCCAGTAGGAAGTTATTCAATTGGAGTAACAGATCTTCGAACGAATTGTACAGATACCCTTCGTTATAATGTGATTTGTACCACTGGAAATGATTGTCCTGACATCACTCCAGCAAATGGTACAGACTTAACACTTGTTGATTGTGATGGAACAACGGCTTTTGAAGTATTAAGTCCGGTAACCGATCCAAGCGATCTAGAAATCTATGTTGATGGAGTACAGGTGTCCTTTACGGCGAATGCTTCATCAGCCTTCGTTTTCCTCGGAGAAGGCACCTTTGATGTTAATGTGGTAGATCCTACACGCTCTTGCGCAAGTACTTTCACGGTGAATGTTGTTTGTGGCCCATGTCCTGGTCCAATTCCAACCAATGCCATTGGAGCGGGTGTTGACTGTAGTGCTACAGACTTAGAAATTTGTCTTCCAGCTTCTCCTGATGTATTACAGGCGTACGCAATTACCATTGACGGCCAAGCGTACACTGGCGCACTCGGAGATTGTGATGAGGTGCTTGCGTTTGTACTCGATGCATTTGAGTTTCCAGATGGCGGTACAGCCGGTCCTTACACCATCGATAGCTTCCGAATTAATGGTCAACTATTTACGACCGATGTGACCACTATAGGAGCTTTGGCAGATACACTTAGTAATTGGGATGCAACAGGAATGTGGCGTTTCGATGCTGTAGAAGATCTGCTACTTGGTGGCAATCCGCAATCTGTATATTCTGATCTTTTTGTCACCCAAATTTCCAGTGGTGTGCAAGCACAAGTAGCCATCCGTCAGCAATCTGTGGCTCAGGGAACAGTTATTACGGTTCCTGCAGGAGCTACAACAAGACTACTCACTTTTGACAACGGAGTGGATTGTATTCAAGAAGTAACTCTCATGATTTCTTGTACTACTAATAGTACAGCCAGTGATACGATTCCTGTTTTGGGAGATGTTTTATTCTGTGTTGATGATAGTGAATTAAGTGGGCCTATTGTTTCTCTCGAAAATATTTGTCCAGACCCTCTCGGTGCCGCAACTTTTGATTTTGATGGCCAATTGGGCTGTGTTACCGCTATGGGAATAACACCTGGATCTGTAACAGCTTGCCTTGTAGCATGTGATGCCTCAGGGGTCTGCGACACAACCTTTTATACTGTTGTTGTAACCCCAGATGGTTCAGGAGGACTCGACGCAGTTGACGATAACCTTAGAATCCGACTTGATCAGGTAGGAACAATTAGCGTTACCGGTAATGATACGTTTGATGGCGCGCTTTCATCTATTTCAATTGTAGAGCAACCGACGAGAGGAACTGCATTGCTCGATAATGATGGGACGTTGACATACACTCCTCCTGCTGGAGAATGTGGGTTCACTGATTCTCTAACTTATCAAATTTGCCAAGGTGTAATTTGTGATCGAGCATTTGTATTGATCGATGTCCGTTGCGAACCTGTTGAAGCCTATACAGGATTCTCTCCTAACGGTGATGGAATCAATGATCAGCTTAGATTTATTGGTCTTGAAGACTATCCTAGTAATACTTTGACGGTATACAATCGTTGGGGAAATGAAGTCTACGTGACTGAGAATTATCAGAATGACTGGGAAGGAACTTGGGAGGATAAGCTGCTCATAGACGGTACTTACTTCTGGCAACTAGAACTAGAAGGAGAAGACGAACCTGTCGTTGGCTATGTCCAAATACATCGTTAGATAGCGTAGGTTTTGTCGAAGACCAATGCATGGGAATGCATTAAAAGTGACCAATGTCTCTTTCACTAAAAGGACGGGCACTCCTGAAACGGGAGTGCCCGTTTTTTCGTAGAACAATGAGCATGGAGACAAGGCAACACATGAAGTATTTTCTTAATGTGTTTGGCATCCTTCTTGTGTTAGTCAGTCAGTAACATTCATTTTGAAATTCCCCAACAATGCTCAAGCATTTAATTACCCTCGGCGCTTTCGCCATTCTAGCTCTTGGCGCTTGCCAATCTGATTCAATCACTCTCGACGAAACAGAGCGAGCAAATTGGTCTTCAGCATTTTCTAATCCTCAAGATCACGCAACTGACATTCGTCTTTTTGCCCAAGGAAAAGATCTTGGAGATGCTGCAATCATGTATGATGCGCTTCATCACATGTTGGTGCGTGAGCCAAACAATGCTGCGATCAAGGATTCCTTAGCCTCATTGTATTTCAAAGGCCGTATGTACGGTCAGGTGCTTAACCTGACGGATGATCTTTTAGAAGCTACGCCACAGGATCCACGTTACATGGAAATGAAAGCTGTTTCTCAAAACAGTTTAGGTCTTTTAGAGGATGCACTCGTTGCTTATCAAGATCTACTTCAAGTAGACCCTAATCCTTACTATGCTTACCAAGTAGCAACCATTCAATACGGACTTAATCAGTTTGATAAAGCTGAGGCAACTGTAGATAATATGCTAGCAGGTGATCTAGGATCTCAAAAAGTAAACATTAATATTGCTCAGGGACGTGCTCAGTCCGTTCCTATGAAGGCAGCTCTTCTCAATATCAAAGGCGTGCTACGCAAAGACGTGCACAAGGATATGGATCAAGCTAAAGAGTACTTCCAGTTGGCTATGGCTGAATCACCAGAGTTCATTCTGGCTTCAAACAACCTGACACTTTTGGAAAAGCAAAGTGAAAAGTAATTCACTATTGAGTGTTTAGTTACACTTCTGCACTATGAAACGCGAGCCCGCAACTGGTAACAGTTGCGGGCTTTTCGTTTGTAATGAGTCAGCATTTATCATTTTTTACAGTGAATAGAAGAGTTGTTTTTGAAAAATATTCTTCTATTTGTATTGTAATTTTATTAGCCAGCCCCGTGCGAAGCACTTGGGTCCACGCACCAGTGAGGGGCTTTCGCCAAAACCTTCGCCTTGCTTAAATAACCTCAACAGATAGGGGTAGTCTAAACATATTTGTAGACCCTGTTAGACACGTCGTCTCACTGAGAGGGGCTTCTAGGAGTGGTGTTATTTTGTAAAAAATTTAAGTGTAAAAATCTGTAGATAAGATACTTGTGTTAATTTTATGAGTCATATAGTACGAATAGTAAATGTGTGGCATCTGTTTTGCTTTTATGTATTTGAATGTCTCGGATGTCCCCTTGCCTGAGAGTTCACTTTCGCAGACCGATCGATTTTGGTCCCACCCCCAGCGATATCCTCCGCCACTTCCCCTCGGTGTTGTAGGAACCTTCAACTAATAGCCTTCGCGCTAATTTTTGTGGTTTAACAGCTTTTGCTGTCATCTAGTATGATTCCCTTTTCCAGGGTCTTGTATTATTTGTCGCTTTGCTATACATGCATATTGAATGAAATCTTTCTCCCGAGCATTAGTTTTTCTTAGCATTTTACTTCCTGTTTTGGCGAAAGCCCAAAGTGGGATAGGGTTACCTCCTTTTGATGCTACCACAGCCTTTCACGTTAAGAACACACCGTTCGCAAATCCAATACGATTGGACGGACTTCAAGATGATGGGACTAATACTTTGACCGATGTAGTAGTTAAAGATGCAAATGGAGTCCTTTACTATAGACCAATTACCGATCTCACGGTTAGTGGGGAGTGGGAAGACCAAGTAGTCGGTGGACGCAACATGATTGTCGCGGGTCAAGCACTCGATGCCGGAAACACGATATCGATTCTAGACAATGGTCGTGTTGGTATTGGGACAAACAATCCCTTGAGTGTGTTCCATATTGATACTGATGGAGATGGCGTTACTGCAACAGGAGGAACTCACTTTCGAATTGGTAGAACAGCCTCATACATTGCCATGGATGGTGATGAAATTGGTCAATTCGTGAATAATGTTCCGAGTACTCTTTTTCTAAACTCAGAAGGAGGAACCATTTCTCTAGGTCAGAACTCAGGTAATACAAGTCGTCTAATTGTTAACGGTCGAACTCAGGTTACTGATCTGCCCACAGGTGATCTTGACGGAGTTGGTACAGACGACGAATTAGTGACCACAGATGCTGCTGGCAATTTGCGTAAAGTTCCAGCTGCGGATCTCATTGAGGACAATGCAGAATGGCGAAACGATGATGTTAACGATCGTATTTACGCATACCGAACCGATAATGTAGCCGGAAATGATGTTGTAATTACCGAGTCAGATGGATATTTAGGTGTTGGTACCGTCAATCCTCAAAATGACTTACAAGTTTCAAGAGGAATTGTCATCGGAAATGACATCGATGGGGCCTATTCAACTAGTGAGGCGATTCGCTTTGCAGGTGGTGGTACATCTGATGGTATGATTACAACCCAAGACGGTAGTGGTCGTTTCGTTTTTAAGTGGAATGCGACGTATGGACCTGGCGAAGATTTTCTAGCTGGAAATGAGCATGCAGTACGGATGCTGATGCATGGAGATGAAACAACTGGGGCTGAGATTTTTGAAATTGAAAGCTCTAACAGCACAGGTGCCGCGGGTGACAATATTAACTGGAACTCTCGTTTGGCCATTGAAAACACGGGAGAAATCGGTATTGGAACTACTGCACCGACATCTAGACTAGACGTGAACGGAACAGTGAGAGTCCGCAACCTACCGACTGGAGTTGTGAGCGGAGCAGATCCGACTGACGATTATATCGTACTTGCTGACCGCGCCACAAATGAATTAAGACGCATATCTCCAAGTGCTCTCTTCAACGATGAAGGAGAATGGGCATATGAAGGTGGCGGCGTAAATGAAGATAGAATCTATGCTCGTAGGGCTCGAGATGATGGTTCGGCTGATGTCGTAGTTGATGAAGCTGGTCGAGTAGGTATTGGGGTGCGCGCGCCACGTGAAAGTCTACACCTCAATGGCGGCGGTATGCGAATTGACGGAAATGATTTTGGGATCGGATTTAACAATGAAACTCCTTATCCTGGTGCAGCAACACGAGATGGATCTCGTATTTATCATGGTGCAGGAATTCTTCCCCAAGCTTGGCGGGATTTCTTAATCATAGAAAAAACGGATGCCAATCATGTAAGCGAACCTGATGGCGGAATCGCCTTTGCGAACCGCAACGGTGCGAATACACGCTACACCTCCATGGTGATCCGTGGAGATGGTGAAGTCGGTATTGGAAGAAACTTAGTAAGTCCACTTGCAACGCTACATGTAAATGGAGGTTTCCTCGTCCGTGATGGAGGAGCAGGAAATAATGATGGATCATCTGGGCTCCTACAAGTAGTCGATTATCGTGCTACACCATTTCGTACATGGGCCAATCGTGGTTTAAGTGTTCAAGATGAAACTGATTACTTTTATGTAGGGCTAAAAGATGAAGGAGGTAATCGCGAGGATGCAGTTATTGCATGGGGTGACAATCCTGATGAAGATCTTCGGTTTATAAAACTAGACGGAGCCTCAACCGAAACAGACGTCATGCATATTGATGGACAATATGACAATGTCGGAATCGGGACTGTGCCCGAACAAAACAACAATATAAAATTAGATGTAAATGGACAAGTCCGTGTGCGCGACCTCGATCCCCAAACGACTTATGATCCAGTCAATAACCTGATTGTTATCGCTGATGGGGCAGGTAGATTAAAAACAGTTACAAACGATGTCTTTAAGCAAGACTTTGAGGATTTAGACTGGACGATAAGTGGCGATGATATTTATAATTCAAATTCTCGCGGTGTCGGTATTGGAGTCACAAATGGTTTTAGTGCAGCTTACAAGTTGGATGTAGGAGCAGACTCGCGAATTCGTGCTGCGAACCGTATTTATTTTAGAGATACGGAGAGTTCTATCTATTCTTCAAACGCTAGAAACCTTGACTTAGAAGCACGAAATAATACAACATTTAGGCGTTGGGGAGGCTCAGGAGCTAACCCATTAACTGTAGAACATTCAAGTCGTACCGTTGGTATTGGAGTCGATAACCCAGTTGATGGTTATGCACTTGAGATTAATGGTTTAACTCGTATTCAGAATCAGTCCGAGCTACGCTTTGGAGGTGATGATGATAACATGATTTACGCTGCTTCAAATACTGATTTTCGCATAACAGCACAAGAGCTCTTTAGCGTGCGAAGCCGTGGTGATGGCATCGGAATTTTATCTGTGAAAACTGCGGGTACAGGGGATCGACGAGTAGGTATCAATACCAATACTCCAGGCGAGGGAGCGAACATCAATTCTTTCAACGAGATCGCGCTAGATGTCGACGGTAGTGTTAGGGTGAGGCGTATGCGTGCATCAGCCGCCGCCGATGATGTAGTAACAATCGATGCAAATGGTGAGTTACGCAGTAGGCCAGCTGACGACGTCGAAGGTCCATGGGTACGGGAAGTCACGGGAGGTGGTCAAGGAGAAGTTATTACAAGAGATCTAAGTGACTTTGTTGGTATTGGCACAAACGCCCCACTTTCAACTTTACATGTTGCAGAGCAGTCTGGAACTGATGCTCTGATTGGTAGAACTGGATCAATTACACTCACTCATGCCGATGCTGGAGGGGAGAGTTCAGTCCTTTTTAGAAGTGTAAATTCAACCAATGATTATGGGTATATCATGTATGATGAAAACGGTGATACAAATTCTTCAAATACAACAGGAGAAAATGCTGTATTAAGTATTGGTACAACCAATAATGGAAGTGATCATATTGCACTGTTGCCTAGCGGAAATGTCGGGATTAATACTTCAAGTCCAACAGCAGATCTTCATGTGCAAGGAACAGCACGTGTTACAAATATGACTACAGTAAATAACACTTCAGATTTTGCAGTCACCGTTGATGCGGCAGGAAATTTAAGAAAGCAAGCGATTAATGTAATCCGTGATAACCTCGGAAACCATGACATGACAACGGATCTTGTGACTGGCGGGAATTCAATACGCTATTCAAGAGATGATTCTGGCCCAGAAGCTGGAATTGTACTAACTCCTCAGAACTCAGTGATGACTTCAAATCGATTGCAAATCGGTAACGTCATTAATTTTTGGGTGGATGATGCAATCGGAGGTCAGACCAATGGTTTTGCCGGTAATGATGGGGTAATCTTCGCTCCAGTACGCGATGATGGAACGGAAAACTCGGACATGCGGGTCTACATAATGGATAACAACAATGACGCTTTCAGCTTTTGGGGTAATCCATGTGGTGGCGGTAACTGTGGTTCAATTGATGCTGCATCCCGAAACCTAGAAATACGTGCTGACGGTCAAATTACCATCGACAAACTTGGAACGGGAGGTATAGATCAAATGGTAACCGTAGATGCCAACGGAGTACTTGGTAGTGCCGCCATTCCAACAGGCTCAGGTTCCTCTACAGCTGATAACCTGGGTAACCATATCGCTACTCAAAACATTCGTTTGTCTAATTCTTGGCTAACTAACGATGGAGGCAACCGTGATGGACTGCGGGTAAGTGATGATGGCTCAGTGTTTTTTAATACTTCTCGGGTACTTGCTTGGAGTAATAATAACCTATGGGATGTTTTCTCAACTCGCATAGTTGGTGATACAGATGCCGATGGACAAGGAGGAAATAATGATCTCTTCTTAGTAGGGCGAGATGATATCGTTTTACGCAGTAGAGGAGGGCAAGGCGACATTCAAATCGATTCTGATGATGATGTAGAAATTCGTGCTCAAGATCAAATCAGAATACGTGCAGAAGGTACAGGAGGGTCGGACGACATCCGAATGTATACCCGAAATAATCAAGAACGAGTCCGTATTCAAAATGATGGCGATGTTCAAGTTTTTGACCTCGCAGGTGGAGGAAACCGCGTTGTAATGGCAGACAATAATGGTGTTCTTTATCCTCTAGCTGGTTCGGCGGACGGACTTTGGGAACGAGATGCTGCCAATAGCGAAACATACTTGGCCAATCTAAATGATGATGTTGGAATCGGTACAGCCGACCCTGAAGCTCCATTGCATGTTCGCAGAAACAACGGAGCTGTTGGAGCTCGTCTATTACTCGACAATGGGAATAACAACGGCGATTCAGAAATCAGCTTTCGCGAAAACAACAGGAGCCGTGGAATAGACCTCCGCTATGACGGAGGGGATGAGCGTTTGTATACTCAGAGCCATGATGGCACACGCCTCATGACTATCGAACGTGCTGGAGGAGATGTCGGCATTGGCGTAGATAATCCATCTGCTCAACTACACATCGCAAGATCAGCCGCTAATGGTGCGGGTGCAGGAGTTACAGGTCCTGCTCGAGTTCGAATTCAGAATCCGGTAAACAATGGTTCAGCAGCGATTGAGCTCCAAGAAGGCTCAGGCGGCATTTCTGGCTCAAATGCGATGAGTCTTCGATACAATGGGCAGGACAATCGTTTTGAAATCGTGGATGGTGAGGCTGATCGACCTACTACTGAAGTACGTTTCTCCGTAAATAGAGATAACGGTCTACTCACCTCATCTAACCTCGCCACAGGAGGGGCTTCCGAGATTGTTGTTGCTGATGCGGCCGGGGTGCTTTCGACACAAGTATTTGACCAAGCGCTCTGGGCGGTTGATAATACAGATTCAGAGATTTTTCTTGATCCTGGAGTAAGTTCATTCCGTCTCGGTATTGGAACGAATGCACCTTCTGCAAAACTAGACGTAGATGGAACGGCTCGAATCCGTTCTCTTGGCACAGGAGCAGGTACTGACTTTATAGTCACTGCTGATGCGAACGGGAATCTCCGACAACTTCCAGCCTCAGATTTCGAGAATTACTGGGAACGTGACCCAACCGGCAATGGTACAAATGCATATACGAGTACAGCAAATTCTGATGATTTTGTTGGTATCGGAACGGCTGCACCTACGAGCAAGCTTGACGTTGCAGGAACTGTTCGAGTTCGCTCTTTACCGACAGGCGACGTAAGCACGGATGTTATCGTTGTTGCTGATGCTTCAGGAAATTTCCGCCAAATACCAACGAGCACCTTTGATGATTTTTGGAATCGTAACGATGCAGGCGCACAAGACTATGTTGAACTCGCAACAACAACTGATTTTGTAGGCATTGGTACAACTACCGCTCCTACAGCTCAGTTTCACACAACAGGAACTGTTCGTCTAGCTGGATTGACAAATACTGGAGTAGCAGCAGGTGGAGTAGAGGTTGTTGTAGCAGATTTGTCAGGCAACTTATCTACAAGAACCCTGAGCGGTAATTTATGGTCGAGAACAGGTACGAATACTCACTTGGCTAATGCTGCAGACTTTATCGGTGTAGGGACTTCCTCACCAACGAGTCGCTTCCACATTGCTAGTGGTGATGTGACGATAACAGACCTCTTTGGGACAACTGGTGATGAAAATGCTGATCGAGTTGTAGTTGCTACAGCGGGTGGAGTGCTTCGAAGCCTTCCTGTTGGAACACTCAATAGCCCTTTCGTGGTGAATGCTTCAAACGATATCCAGCAGCGTGACCAAACGTTGAATGTTGGTATGGGGATCAACACTCCCGACGCAGCTTTGCATGTGTATCGCAATGCGCCTGGCACATCAACTGAAATTCAAGTTCATAATCGCTCAGGGAATGGATCTTCACAAATCCGCTTTCGCGAAAACCTCAATAACGAAGAGACCAACTCAATGCTACTTCGCTACGATGGTCAACGCAATCGTATGGAAGTAACCAACGGTTGGGGTGATGCTACAGGAACTGTTCGTACGGACTCTTTTGCAACACACATGGTTGTGATGCGCAACAATGGCCGTGTAGGAATTAACCTCGGTGCCAATAACCCTGAGGATCAACTCGACGTAGATGGAAACATTCGCATTAGAGATGGTCATAGAATTCGTTTCAATGAAGCACAGAGTTATATCATAGATGCAACAGGTGGAAATACAGGAAATCTTACCATGCAAGCTGATCAAAGACTTTTGCTACGCGGACGTGAAGACTTACTCCTACGGTCTCAAGCCGGTAGTATCGATCTCGATGCCATAGGAGCAATTGTAGCGGATGCTGCAACAAATGTTACGCTGCGTGCAAATGGAAATGATTTCATTATTCAAGCAGCTGATGACATCTTCTTCCGAACAAGTGGAGCTACTAATAGAGCTCAATGGCACGATCAAGGACGTCTTCAAATCTATAGCAATTCAAATCCAGCTGTTTTTGAATTAGACGTAGACGGATCAATACGTACCGATGGAATTCAGATTCAAACAGGTGCTACTGCTGGTCATATCCTTCAATCTGATGCAAACGGTACTGGTAGTTGGATTGATCCTAGTACAGTGTTTTCTGATGATCAAGCATTAACCTTTGATCCGGCAACAGGATTACTTTCGCTAGTTGATGGAGGAACACCGATTAATCTAGCGAACGCAACAATCATTGACGATCAAGAACTCGGTTGGGATGCATCTACTTCTACGCTGACGATTGATAATGGTAATTCTGTCATTCTTACGAGCCTCTTAGATGATACAGACGATCAAACATTAAGCATTCTTGGTAATCGCATCTCACTCACAGATGGTGGCTTTGTCGACCTTCCTGCAGCTACCGTTGATACTGATGACCAGGGACTCTTGTTCTCAAGTAACACTATTACAATTGAAGACGGGACAGGAAGCATTGATTTGTCACCTTTCTTAGATAATACTGATGACCAAGGACTCTTGTTCTCAAGTAACACCATCACAATTGAGGATGGATCTGGAAGCATTGATCTCTCTCCTTACCTCGACAATACTGACGCGCAAGCGATCAGTGTTTCAAGTGATGAACTTTCGATTACAGGAAATGCCTCAACCGTAGACCTAAGTCCTTACCTAGACAATACTGACGCACAAGCGATTTCTTTAACGGGTACAACCTTGGAGATTACTGGTAACGCGTCTACAGTAGATCTTTCTTCGATAGGTGCCCTATCTGGTTGGTCAAAAACCGGAAGTAATATCACCTTGGCTACTGCTAGTGATAATGTAGGAATTGGAGTAACACCTGCAGCTAGCGTTCGCTTCCAAGTCGGTAGTGGAAATGTTCGTTTCGATGTATTGAGTGGAGGGACAAATGAAATGGTTGTAGCTGATGCCAACGGCCAACTTAGCAAGCAAGCAATCCCAACGTTCACGAATTACCTCGCCCGCTCTGGTACACAAACCGAACTTGCGAATACAGGTGATAATTTGATGATCGGAGTTGGAACGGCAACCGCCAAGCTACATGTAGCTGGTGATGCGAACATAGAGGGGCTTCTTACGATCACAAGTACGGGAACAAATGATCCATTACGCTTAGAGAATCTTCAGGCGTATTCGGGCGGATCTCCGTACGATATTTTGGTTGTGGATGCAGATGGAGATGTCCAAGTGCATAACAGTGTTACTGCTTCAGATCGTCGCTTGAAGGAGAACATTAAGCCAATGGAAGGGACATTAGAGAAGTTAGCTGGAATGGAATCAGTAAGTTTCAACTACCGTCAAGATGTAGAAGATTACGCACACAACTTGGAAGAAGGAACTCACTATGGCGTCATTGCCCAACAGGTGCAAGAAGCGTTTCCACATGCTGTTGTAGAGAAAGATGGCTACCTGCATATTCAAGAAAAAGAATTGATGGGCGTAGTAATCTCAGCAACCAAAGAACTCAATGAAAAGAACGCAGAACTAGAAGCTGCCAATGAGCATCTGGCTGAGCAAGTATATCACATGATGATGGATAAGGCTGACCTTGAGAAAACTGTCCATAGTTTAAGAGCAGAAACTTCTGAGCTTCAAACATCAATGGCAAAAGTACTGGAGCACCTTGAAAGAGGTAAGCAAGTTCAGGCATCAGGTAACTGATTTAAGTACATTTTTTGAAGCTTAGCTACAAGCTCCCCCTTCAAGGAGCACTGACAGATTGAGAACTAAAAATATAGCTTCATATACATTCCGAGCCGGGTTCACTTCAATGTGAACTCGGCTTTTTTAATTTCAAAGCCTATTGCTCCCATGTAGGAAGCTGTTTGTTTTGGCGAAAGCTATATCTAACTGCACGCAGGTCCGTTGAGGAACATGAAGTTTTTTTTCACCTTTCGGCAAAACATATTAGGCTTTGGCCTAATGTTTGTTTGTTGAACTGAGAACGAACTATACCATTAAGCAAGCTACTCCCCCCCATGTGGTACGCAAAAGGCCTTTGGCCAATAGCGTGTCTCTTGTTAGCAAGCGGTTTAGTTGAGGCTCAAACCATCTTACACAATGACGGAAACGTCATTCATGTCACTTCCGGTGCTGTGATTTTTGTTCAAGGTGGCATTGATAACCACAACGATGGACTACTTAATAACGGAGGCACCATACATTTCTCAGAAGATTGGAACAGCAACACTGCTGCTTCTGACGACGTCGACGCACTCGACGGAACCTTCGTATTCGAGGGAGATTTTCAAGATGTAGAGGGTGCAAGCACCGTTGCATTTCCTTCGGTAAGGCTAGGCGTTGCAAATATTCGGACTCGACAGATTAAGTCTGATGTCTCGATAGCTGAATTTTTTGACCTCCATGAAGGTGAGTGGGCAACCGGAAGTAACGTTGCAACAGTTCTAAATACAGATCCAGACGCCATTCTCAGAGAAGATGGATTCGTTAGTTCCGATACGATTGGAGGCTATCTCACAAGAAAAACTGATCGCATAGCGGAGTACATATTTCCAGTAGGATCTACTGGAGCGGCATTGAGGACAGCTGTCGCTCGATACAGGCCTGTAATAATCACACCGCTCGTTACTGGAGCAGATGAATTTGCTGTTCGTTTTGCGAACATTGATCCAACCAATGATTTTACAGATGGAGGCCTAGGTTTTGACCGAGCAGACCGAGACCCTTCACTGACCAAGATTAATGACGAGTATTATCACAATGTAGACCGTTTGCAAGGTACAAGTCCTGCAGACCTTAAGTTTTTCTATTTGAGTTCGGATGGTCGCTATTCTACGGTTGCCCAAGTTCAAGATGATGACATTTGGCGCGACATGAATGGTACAGTAGATATCAACGTTATCGTCCCACTTCACACAGAAGGACTTGATAGGCTTGCAGTACTTCAGGATCACGATGATTTCACTCAGCCTGTTTTCGCGCAAGCTGGTGCTGATGCTGACTTTGATGGGGTAGCTGATAGGTATGATCTAGATGCAGATAATGATGGTATCGCCAACATAGACGAGGTGCCATCCAGCCCATATGAAGATCATGACGGTGACGGAATATTTGATTTTATCGATGCAGATTTTCCAGGATGTGGAACATTGATCAATCAAATCTGCAGCAACTTTGATTTTGACCTCGATGGTATCGCCAATCACCTCGATTTAGATAGTGACGGCGATGGTATCTACGATATTTTTGAAGCTGGTGGAGTCGATTCAGATCTTGATGCTCAAGTAGATTATCCAATAGCTGGGGTATCTACAAGTATGACAGATACCGATAATGATGGTTTCAATGATCCACAAGACCACCTTGATGGTATGAGATCGCCTGACAACATGCCAGAAATCACTAGTGGTACACCGTGGCCACAAGATGACCGTGATAATGATGGTCTAGTAAGTTTTCAGGATATTGATAGTGATGGCGACGGAATCGTAGATTTCGTGGAAGGACAAACCACAGTTGGCTTTTTCTTCCCAGATTATCTGGACGGAGACCGAAATGGTATCGACCAAGCGTTTGACCTTTTGGAAAATGGAACTTATGCGGTACAACCTACTGATACTGATGGAGATGGCCAGCCAGATTACCTCGATCTCAACTCAGATAATGAGCGAACGTCCGATCTCGCGGAGGGTAATGATACCACTGGTGATGGCTTAATCGCTGTTATTGATCTTCCACTTGGTTCAGATGTCGATGGTGATGGCTTGGACGATGCGTTTGATACAATCGTCCGTACATCTACTCCAGCAACCAACGCTGAAAATGCTCAGTTTGCTTCATTGTATCCTAATTTTCAAGACCCAGGTACTTCCGAACTTGATTGGCGTGAGGATGGATGTAAGCAACAGAATTGCCAACCGATCTTGACAACAAGAAACTAGTGCAATCAGCAAATGCATTGATCAGCATATCCTTTAAATTCTCTCGGCTTAGCTGGCTAGATAAGCCAATTTTTTGCTCATTCTAGCAAGCTCAGAGCAGGCTTTCAAGTTGGAATTACCCAATTTTGGTCGAATTAGGATTTCTTAAATAGGATATTAGTGTTGCTCTGATACTTTTATTACGGTGTCGACACTAGGCGTACTCGTTCCCAATTCAATAAAAAGACTGCCACGTACGGAGTCTTGAATCGACTCATCAAAGCCTTCTGCGGCAAACCAGTGCCCTCCCACTCCGAGCTTGTCAAAGCAAACGGAACTACGAAGTCCAGTTTCTGCCGTAGTGTCATAAAATAGATTCATATCTTGATGATATCCTGGGAAATCATCTCCATAGTTCCGGTAAACCGTTGCACCGAAATGAGGTATGCCATGGTGTTCCAGTTCTAAGCAAATAGTGCCACTGAAGGTGTCTACTTTTGGAACACAACTCATGTGTGTGAGGCCGAAGAGAACGAAAAGAATAAAGAATCGGAAGAACATAGTTATAAACACTTTACGCTTTTTATAAGCCTCTTATTGCCAGTTTAGTTCTTTTGCAGAGCAGAAATAGACGAAAATGTCCTCCTTTAAACCAAGTGTAATTGCTTTCGTCGCAATTATACTCTTTGAACTGTCTTCTTGTGAACAGCCTCTTCCTAAGCAGGCTGTACTGAAAATTCAGGGGACGACTATGGGGACCATCTACCATGTCACAGCAATAAGTCCTGTGAACGCTGATGATTTGAAAAAGAATATCGATTCACTATTGGTCGAAATCAACAGAGAAGTTAATACCTACGACAGCGTATCCCTAATCAGTCAGTTGAACAAAGGGAGCATTTTGGAATTACCCGTCGTCTCGAATCCCAATAAACTCAATTCTGAGATTGGAGCACACCTTGCTTCAAATCTCCTGCTTGCACAAAAACCATATGAATACTCTTTGGGCTCATTTGATCCTACCGTAGGGCCACTTACAGAGTACTATGGTTTTGGGGCTTCTGAGAAGATAGGTGATCAAGTCAATCTAGACGAGGTTGAGAAGTTACTTCAATACATAGGCTTCTCTAACATTCTTGTTGATACGATTTTGCAAAACCGGCTGTCTGTGCGGGTCGCGAAAAAAGGAGTGAGCCTCGATTTGTCAGCTATTGCAAAGGGTTACGCCGTTGATCAAATCTCGCATTCCTTAGAAACGAACTTTAATTGCACTTCGTATTTTGTCGAAATAGGTGGGGAAACGCGAACAGCAGGTCGATCGCCACGAGGAACAGAATGGACGATAGGTGTAAGTAGGCCTGCAATTGACGCCAGCTTATCTGATCTTGAGTTGATAATCGGAATAAGTAATGCAGCAATCGCAACCAGCGGGAACTATCGAAATCGTAGAATAATTGGAGGGGCATCTTATGTTCATACGATTGACCCTCAGACCGGTATTGCTAAACCTTCAAATTTGCTTAGTGCAACGGTGGTAGCAAATGATTGTGCCACAGCTGATGCCTTTGCTACTGCCTGCATGGCCTCTGCTGAAAGAGCTGAAGAAATGCTCAACAAGGCAGGTTTGCCTGGTTGTCTCATTTTCACGAGCAGCGATACCACGTTCGAAACTCGATTTGTCGGAAATTTTGAAGAGTACGTCTTCGAAGGAAACTAATTACCCCATGACTTCAGAGCTGCAAGCCTTTACCCTAGAGCGACCTCTGGTCTTTTTCGATTTAGAAACAACGGGGCTAAACGTTGTTACCGATCGAATTGTCCAGTTCGCTGCCGTAAAATATTTACCAAGTAAAGAGAGCCCTGTAGAGCTCGTGTATTTTATAAATCCGCAGATGCCCATTGACCCACAAGCAAGTGCGGTTCATGGCATTTCAAATGAGCAAGTAGCGCAGGAGCCTACGTTTAATGAACTTGCAGATGAGATCTATGATTTTATTGGTGATGCCGATCTCAGTGGTTATAACATCAAACGTTTCGATGTTCCTATGTTGATGGAGGAATTTGACCGCGCAGGTATTCGCTTTTCTGTAAGTGAACGAAAGCTGGTCGATGTGCAAGAAATCTTTTTCAAAATGGAGCCGAGAACCTTGGCCGGAGCACTTCGATATTATAGGGGAGAAGAAATGATAAATGCTCATGACGCTTTAGCAGATGTTCAGGCAACCATAAAGGTTCTTGCTGGACAAGTAGAAAAGTATCAAGGCGCAGTGTTTACTCAGCCAAACGGGGAGCAGATCGACAATCCCATTGTGCCAGACGTCGATATGCTACATGCATTCACCAAACAAGAAGGGCAGTTGGATGCTACAAACCGACTGCGCCGCGATTCAGGTGGTGAAATCGTTTTTAATTTTGGCAAGCATAAAGGTCGCGCGCTTAAAGAAGTTTTCTCTAAAGAGCGAAGCTATTACCATTGGCTCCAAGACAAGGATTTCAGTGTTCAGGTCAAAGAAATATCTAGAACCGTATGGGAATCGATGAACGAGTAAGTAGCTTTTCACTCAGAGTATCTTTCACTTTGTTGAGCTTAGCAGTGATGCTAATGAGTTGCGAGCAAAGAGTTGAAGGTTGCTTGGATTTTCGTGCACTGCAGGTCGATGTCACAGCGGATGATCCTTGTACGGATTGTTGTACTTATCCAAAGCTTCAATTGAATTTCATACCAGTGCGTTTCGCTGGTGGAACGGTTCCTTCCACTCTGCGAAGTTCAGACACTTTACTTTTAGGAGCGGATGTAGCCATAGCCCCCGAGCTAGGTTTTTACCTCCACGACCTCTTTTTAATCGCTGACGATGGGGAGCGCTTAGCATTAATGGACACATTTACAGTGTTTTCAGGAAATGGAGATCCCAATTTTGTACTTGAACGTAGCCTTTTGCGTGTCACCCCATTTCGCCAAACAAGTTATGAACTAGGGACCTTACTAGATTCTAAGACCTTTGTAGCCGTTGAGGCTAAGCTCGGATTGCCAGATATATTGAAAGCAACAGATATCGATTTACAACCTGCTGGAAGTCCACTGAATAGAAACACGGACTCATTACTAATATCAAGTCAGGGAGACGAGTACTTAGACATGAATTTTAAATACAAGCAGCTGAATGGCAATACTAACTCTATCCAACTACTTGACGGGCAAAATGAGGAGGTCCACTGGGAATTACCTGCTCCTGCTATCTATGAACCATCCTTTAATTTGATTATTAGTCTTGGTATGCCTGCTGACCTATTGCTGCAATTGGACAGTGGAACAGTAAACGGAGGCGTCTTCGTAGCAGATTTTCTCGAACAAGCAGTAGTGCTCGAAACGCTACTCAGTCGTTCATAAAAGAAGCTTTGTGTCTCTCTGTTTACAAACTAAACACTGTTAATCTCCGTTACTTTGTGCGTACAAAATTTTACTATGACACTTACTCTTCGTCGTTCCCTTTTCGTTGTTTTTCTTTCCTTGATTCTTGGTGCTTCGTCTTGCGGTGACGATGATCTTGAGCCAACATTGGGAATTGGAAGTATTGAACTTTCTATTCAAGGTGAATTGGCAGGTGACGACTTAACACTAGAGTCTAGAACGTACGATGCCAGTGGTGCGGCTGAAGGTTTTAGAATGTCAAGGTTGAGTTTTTTTTTAAGTGATTTGCGTCTGGTTGAGTTACGAGACGGACAATCATTCGAAACACCAGTAGCTGATGTTGCTTACTTCAACCTAGGTCCATCTGGTCTCGATTCAGAGGTGTTTGACACTATTCCGAGCGGCGATTATACGAGTTTGCGTTTCAATTTCGGGCTTACTGAAGAGCAAGACATGACTTCTCCTGCAGACTATGCTACCACGCATCCTTTGGGTGAACCCGCTGAGTATTGGGCTAATTGGGAGAGTTACATCTTCGCAAAGATTGAAGGAAAGACTGATACCTTGCCTGACAATCAAGAAAGATTTGATGCGTCTTTTGTCTTTCACATTGGTGTTTCAGCAGAAAATGCGAGACCTGGTGAAATTCCAATCAATCTGCCAGTAAGAGGAGGGATAAACGAATTAAAATTGAATCTTGACGTTGCCGAACTGATGCAGCTCAATACAGCTAATGAATTGCCACTCACTAAATTTATTCATGGTGGTCCACTTACAGAGCAGATCCCTACGAGTGCGGTAGCCGCACTTTCAACAGCAGAATAATGAGAACGTGGCTACACTATATCTCTCTTGGGTTACTGTTTAGCCTTGTGTTCACTGCCTGCGGTCCCGATGATGGTCTACCTGCTAGAGGGGCTACGATAGATTTTCCTCTGCTTGACCTTCCATACGCACCAGAATCTTATACCTACAAGGTTCCAGCTCATTTTCAAGAGCTTCCACAACCGGATAGCAATCTAGCTACTGTCGCTGGTGTAGAGCTTGGCCGTAGACTATTTTATGATCCAATTCTCTCGAGGGACAGCTCGATCTCTTGTGCTTCCTGTCACTTTCCCGAGGCTGGATTTACCGACCAGTTGGCCTTCAGTCCAGGAATAATAGGCGAAAAAACGTTGAGGTCGAGCATGTCCTTGATCAACATCGCTTATCAATCTAGCTATTTCTGGGATGGTCGAAGTGCTACCCTTGAAGAGCAAAGTTTGCATCCTATTGAAGATCCTATCGAAATGGATGCCACTTGGCCGGAAATTGAAGCGCGTCTTAGGAATAGCTCAAATTATAGAGCTGGTTTTCGAGCTGCCTTTGGTATCGAGAATTCGGGTGAGATAGATCGCTATCTAGCTGCCAAGGCTCTCTCGCAATTTGAAAGGTCTCTAATTTCTGGAAATAGCCGATACGATCAGATCAGATTTAATCTCAACGGTTTTTTCACTCCATTAGAAGAAGATGGTTTTGATTTATTCACTACCGAGCCATCGCAAGATCATCCGGGATGTGCACATTGTCACAACGCACTAATGTTTTCTGATAATCGCTTCCTCAACAATGGAATAGACTCCACTGAAACCTTAGACGGTTTTACAGATCTTGGAAGAGGCGCGATCTCAGGGAATCCTTTCGATAATGGCAAATTTCGTTCTCCAACGCTGCGGAATATTGAGCTAACAGCTCCTTATATGCACGACGGTCGTTTTGCAACCTTGGATGAAGTTCTTGATCACTATGCATCGGGAGGACATTACAGCCCAACGAAAGACCCGCAGATTACTGGATTTCCGCTTTCACCATATGACCGTGAGGCGATGAAAGCATTTTTGCTTACCCTCACAGATACAACGAGTCTCAAGGATCCTGCCTTGTCCAATCCCTTTTAGTTGCTTTTTGTCTCTGCTTTCGCCAAAACTCGTATTCAGGAGGTCCTGTTTTGCCGAAAGGTGGATTAAGTGGCTAGTGTAAACGATTTCTTTCCAGTTTCTCTTTGAATAGTGGGGTAGTGCCAGCTGTGCGTTGTTTCTTCACGGCCGATGTCTTCATCCCCTCACAATGATCAGCTTGCTGCTTTAGATCGATTCGATCTGGACATCAGCATTGCGTTCACAAAACAGGTGATGAACCTGCTTAATGATGTTTATTTCCGAGCCAGATTGGTTGGATTTGATGAATGGGAAGAACGTAATAATCCAGATGCCCCCCTCATTTTTGTAAGCAATCACTCAGGGATGGCAATGCCTTGGGATGCGGTAAGTTTTGTTGCCCTACTCTTTAGAAAGTTTGACTATGAATATGACAAAACTCTTCGTACGCTAATTACCCCGTATTTTACGCGTGTTGGTCTGATGAGTTTATATCAAATTCCTAAGGTCTTAACTCGTTCTGGAGGGATCGAGGCAACAATGAAAAATTTTGAAGCAAGCATGAGCCTCAAAGAAGGCCATGTGCTGATCTATCCTGAAGGGTTAAGGGGCATTGGAAAAGGGTTTGAGCATCGATATGAGTTGCAGCGAGTGAGTAGCTCAATCGTTAGAATGGCGCTCAAATACAAGACGGATATCGTTCATTTTGCGAGTATTAATGCAGAATATATCCATCCGTTTGCTTTTCGGTCAGAGTGGCTTAATCGAATAGGGAAGCGTTTGCTCGGATTGCCATTTTTACCACTCACGATTCTTTTGCCACTTATTCTAATTCAACCTTGGGTATTTTATATGGCCTTCCCGGCCAACTTGACTTTTGTTCGCAAATCACGCATAAAGTGGCAGGAGCTAACAGATCTACCGAAAGAAGAGATTGATGAAAATGTGATCGGATCTATTCGAGATCGATTGCAGGTTCAGCTGCAGAAGGAACTAAATGAAGCTGAAGAAGTATATGGCCGTTCTCCATTTGGATGGAGATCGTTTTGGCGGCAGCTGAAAAGAAGCTATCGATCATTCCCGCTGTGGTTGCCTATTGGATGGCCTTTACTCTTTTGGGAATTCCAACGGGCATATACACGTAAGGAAGGTGATGAGATTAAGCTAACTGGACTATCGATTCTATCCATCTTATCTAAGCAGCCTTGGCTACTTGCATACTATGTCCCGATTTTAGGCTGGATTCCTATACTTTTTTGGTCAAATCGAATGTCAGTTAGGCATGAGAGTCCCAAAAAGCCTAAAAAAAGCTCATAAGTCGAGCGTAAAAATTGCTTTTCAATTCACATTTAGTTGTCTTAAGTCATTGATAATCAATGATTGTGCAGATTTGTGAAGGTTTTTGTTTCTCACAATCGACTCGTTTTGTACCACGCTAAGCGTTTCTAAGTAGCTCATATTTGTATCATCGCTACAATGGTAGCCATCAAATAAGGATATGTTCATGGGATTATAGTTTGTAAAGTTAGTCGGGTCAAGCGACCCGACTATCTTTCCAAATATCGCTTAGGCGCTATGATTCGGATGGACTTCACGATACATTGTTCATGGGATTATAATTTGTTAACCGCAGGTCGGGCTGAGAATTCAGCTCGACCTGTTGTTTTTTATGGAGTTTTGTTAAATAGAATTAAATAGACTACCTGATAGAGGGTATATATCGTCTTTTTTACATCGAGGGTCTCACTTAAGAAGTGACATATAGTTTGGTTTTACGTCTTTTGTATGTGAAACGCATATTCTTGCAAAAAAGACACCTTTAGACCTTGAAATTGAAACACCATTAATAGGGTAGCGTAATAAGGGTATAAGAGCCCTTATTTCTTCCTTTTCTATTGTGTATCAATGTTTTAGGGATTAGTTTTCAGGCAGGTACATTTTTTAAAAGTTAACCGACTTTTAAATTTGTAAGTATCTTTTCGGTTAAACCAGTCAAACCCATGAATCAAAAACTACTTCAACCCAGAGTTCTACTGCTTCTATTGAGCACAATGTTCTTTTCTGCGGGATGGGCACAAATTAATGTGACCCTCAACTCATCTAACCCTACTTGCGCAGGATTCACCAACGGATCTATTTCTGCCATGGCAAGTGGAGGAAATGGTTCCTACTCTTATGCATGGAGCAACGGCCAGACAGGCCAAGGTATCTCTGGCATTGGTGATGGCACCTATAGTGTTACCGTAACTGATACTGATGGAAATACTGGAACAAGATCTACAAGCCTCAATGCTCCTTCAGCACTAGATGGTGTTATCACACAAGGAGGTTCGCTTTGCTCAGCAACAGATAATGCATCTGTTGCAGGAACAGGAGGAACAGCTCCTTACTCTTACGTTTGGACGAATGGTCAAACTGGAAGTTCTGCAAGTAATCTTGGATTTGGAACAGTCTGCGTTGACATTACAGATGCCAACGGCTGTGAAAAGCGTGTTTGTGACCATCTAGCCGAGCCATTAAGTGTAGACGCTCAAGCTGAAAACGTTCTTTGCCCAGGAGGTTGTGACGGCGTCGTTGTTGCAATTGTTTCCGGCGGAGCTGGTGGCGTTACTTATCTATGGGATAATGGTACTACCGATGCTGTCAACGATATGTTGCTTCCAGGAACTTACTGTGTCACTGTTACCGATGCCAACGGATGTACTGCAACAGATTGCGGTACTATCGGACAGCCGGCTGGATTTACATTTAACTTCAACACAACCAATCCTGATTGTGGAGTAGCAAATGGAAGTACTACAGTCCAAGCTTCAGGCGGAACTGCACCTTATACCTACTCATGGAGTGACGGTCCTACCGGCGCTACTCGAACTAACCTTGCCGAAGGAACTTACACCGTTACTGTTACAGACGCTAACGGTTGTACAGGGACAGAAACTGTTTCGCTTGCTGGTAGCAACTTAGTTGTTGCAATTACTCCTAACTCTCCAGCTTGTGGAGTTGGAGCTACCGGTACTGCTACGGCGATGGTTACAGGAGGAACAGCTCCTATCAGTTATATGTGGTCTTCAGGTTCAACTACGAACACAGCAGGAAACCTCGCTCCAGGTATGTACACAGTCACTGTTACTGATGCTGCCGGTTGTACAGGAACGGCATCAACAGTCATTACAGCTGGTGCTTCCTTAACAGTTACTGCTTCAGCGACTGACGTGCTTTGTGCAGGAGATGCTGATGGTAGCGCAAGCGCTATGGTTTCTGGAGGTCAAGCTCCTTACACATATTCATGGAGTAATAGCGAAAGCGATCCAACAATTGACGGACTTTCTCCAGGGACATACACTGTTATGGTTTCTGATGCTAATGGTTGTGCTGGAACTGCTCAAGTAACAGTGAGCGAGCCAACTGCTCTAATTTGTAGCGTTAATACACTGCAAGCGATCACTGCTTTCGGAGCAAGTGACGGACAGCTTTCAGCGCAGTTTAACGGCGGTACTCCAACATATACAGTTGTTTGGAACACCGGTCAAACTGGTCAAGTACTTAGCAACCTCGGTCCTGGTACGTACACCGCTACAATCACTGATGCTAACGGTTGTACAACAACTTGTGATGCAACGTTAACACAACCAAACCCACCAGCTCTAGGCAAAATTGGAGACTATGTTTGGCGTGACCTCAATGGAAACGGTCAGCAAGAGGCAGGTGAACCAGCAGTAGAAGGTGCGATTGTGACGTTGACTTTCCCTGATGGATCAACAATGACGCAAACAACAAATGCTCAGGGTAACTATTGCTTTGAAGATTTGGCTTCTGGAGACTATAAGGTCACTTTCCAAATCAAACTCGGAGAAAACGATAAGTGGACTGTTGCAAATAGTGGTAACGACGAAACCGATTCTGATGCTGTCCCAATGTCAGGAACACCAGATATCGCAATGACCAGCACGTTCAATTTGCCTCCAGGTGATACGAACCTAACTATAGATGCAGGCTTGCTTAATGCTTGTGTTGAAGTCACTGATCCAGGATCAATCGAAGCTTCAGAAACCACAGTTTGTGGTATAGGAGCTGACCCAGGAGTAATTAATAGTCTTTCTCCTGCTGTTTCAACAGGAGCTATTCGCTACGTTTGGATGCGTAATACTCAGCCTGATCCTAACTTCGGTAACTGGACTACAGCTCCAGGAGTTAATAATCAGGTAAGCTATGATCCAGGACCGATCTACGAAACGACCTACTATGCTCGTTGTGCTTTCGGAGTAGACTGTAATGTCCCGGTAGAGACGAACATCGTTGAAATTACCGTCGGAACTACAAGCCGCGCCGGAATTTCAGGTCCAACACTTGTATGTGTTGATGATCCTTACACCTTCGAGGCAGATAACGCTGGTGGTGGTGCAATTTACGAGTGGGACTTCGGGCCACGCGCTACACCACAAACGGCGACAGGACGTACTGTAAGTGTTTCTTGGGGAATTTTCGGACAACGTAACGTGACGCTTAAGGTGACGCGCCAGGGTTGTGAGACATTTGCTACTCAAAGAGTCGCTATTTCGAACTGCTTTACACCATCACCGTTTACAATCACTTCACTTACTACTGCAGGTAATACTGTAGCATTGACTTGGGAAATGAATGGCGAAGACCTCGCAGGAGATTACATGGTACAAAGGTCGTTAGATGGAGGTGTATCTTTCTCAGATATTGGTTCAGTGCCTGTACAAGTAGGAACACAAATGCAGTCTTATGAATTCATGGACAACTCTCCAAAACTTGGATACAACGTCTATCGAGTAGTTCGTGTACTTGAGCTAGGTGATACGTACTTCAGTGAAACAGCGAATGCTTCTTTTGCCAGCCAAGAAGTTGACTTCGTTGCTTACCCTAACCCAGCAGTTGAATTCATCACTGTTGAGCGTTTCGATAATATCGACAAGACACGCACGGTAGAAATTGTTGACCAGAGCGGCCGCATTCTACGTACGGTTCAATTCCCTCAAGGATTGAAGATGCTTGAGGTGTCACTTGAATCAGCACCATTAGGAATTGTTCACCTCCGCGTGGTTTCTCCTAGTGGAATTGTAAGCAGCATTAGCGTGCTCAAGCAATAAGACTTAACTGGTTTATCGGTTTTAGCTTTCGCTAAAACCATTCAACGGCTCGATTCCTCTTTTGGGGATCGGGCCGTTTTTTATTGGTGTTTTTGGCCCTGTAGAATAGACTAGATTGAATGCACCCTCATTTACGATTTACATATTGAATACAGCAAGCCCTTGATCGTTCGACCAATTGCGCTAGGTAGAAGCTGGTAATGGTATTTTCACTATGCTAACTAGATGCAATGCTTTGAGCTACAGCTATTCCGCCAACGCTGCACGGACAACTTTATCGATAGCTATCCAAAATATCCAGACAAAGCCCAAAACGACTCTTATTGAACGTTTTGAGGTAATCTCTTCTCCTCTTTTACTGGAGCTCGCTGAGCTTTTTCCCAATTCACGGACTGCTTATTATTAAAGAGTCTAATCAAGCCTCTGTATACGGCGATGTTCATCATTGTAAAGTACATCGGGACGAAAAGTAGCTTTAATCGAATCTCTTTACGTTCAAATAGATATCCAAACAAAGCAGCCACATAGAAAATCGCTTGCCCTATTAAAATCCAAGTGTATATCCCCCCAAAACGCTGGTGAAGAAGAATATTCAAGACCAGGATGACTGGTATCAGCGCCGGACCTATTGTCCATCTAAGCAAACGATGACCTACATATTGAAAAGTAAGCTTCCAATCTTTAAAAGGATTCAGCAAAGGCTTGAGCATGTTGGCAGCCTGTAATCCACCGGCAGCAATCCTCACCTTTCGCTTCATTTCCTCTTTGACATTTGCGCTTGAGGTTTCTTCTGCGAATGCATCAGGGGCGTACGCAACGCGGTAACCAGCCTCACAAAGCTTCATCGTCATGTAGAAATCCTCAACGAGCGTTCCAGTAGGAACTTCAGGAATTAGTTTTCGGCGGACGCTGAAAAGCTCTCCAGCAGCACCAACAACTGTGTGAAACTCACTATCCCATCTTTTTAAAGTTGATTCAAAGCGCCAATAGAGGCCTTCTCCGGCTCCAGCGGCTGCATCTGTTTCTTTTTTCATAATGCGCTTCTCTCCTGCGACAGCTGCAATCTGTTCGTCCTTATAGTGGCGAACAATGTTGCGGATCGCCATCGAATTGAGGTAGGTATTCGCATCAGTGAAAATCACGATGGGAGCTGTCACTTTAGGTAGGACGCGCTCAATTGCAGCTTGCTTGCCACTTCTTCCGTCCTTGTGGTGAACTTCTAGCTTGATTTTTTCTCCAAAGTCATATGCTCTTGCAATGTCTGCTGTTGCATCAGTTGAACCATCGGTTATGATGTAAACCTTCAATTTCCCTTTTGGATAGTCTAGCTTTTTAGTATCCGCTAGCTTTTCTCTAATGAAATCCTCCTCATTCCAAGCAGCAATTAGTAGAGCAACTTCAGGACATTCTTCATCATTGTGCAACGATGGCGCTTGATGCTTCTTTGCCCATGGAAATAAGGTTCGCAGAATCCACATATGCACCCCGTAGCCAAAATAACTATAGAACACTACTAAGCAACTAAGCCAAAAACAAAGGGCTAACCAAGATGAAAACATATGTTTTGAGGGTCTTTGGGGAGTTGAGAATCAAAGTGTTAATAAGTATTTGGGCAAAGACTTAGCCACACTTTCGGTTATCTCGCTGCTAAGGAAAGAAATCTTCGATTTTTCAGACCTTATAATTAATTGTGATTTTGTCTTCACACAGAACGGAATTGATATAATAACGCTCCATTCATGCAAAATAGATTCAAACGGTAAAGGAGCTGTCTGAAAGCATTCTGATTTACGCAAACTAAAGTACGCCAAAAAGAATACCCTCATTAGGGTAAGGGTCACCATTAAGGCGGATTGCGTATTGATAATCAGTCCGTTGTGTTTATTTTTGTTGTACGTTTTTCGCTTAAATACCTATTACTGGGGAGTTGGATTCAGCAGCCTGCCTTGTGACTATCCCTTACTTTTGACGTCATAATCCTGATCCCCACGAAAAAAACAACTGCACATCAAATCCTTTGATGGACAGATTTCATCCCATGAACTTTCCCAAATGAACACACCAGTACAAAAACCACACATTCTTGTCGTTGAAGACCACTCAATCTTTCGACGCTTTCTTCTCTCTTGGCTATCTCGCTGGTACCGAGTAACAGCAGTGTCAAATGGTTTTGATGCATTACGCTGGTTACAAGAGGGAAATCAAACAGATACAATCTTATTGGATATGCAAATGCCACGACTTAGTGGACTGCAGTTTCTTAGAAATATACGCTCAAGCGGAATGTTCGCTTCGATTCCGGTAGTAGGAATTACGTCAACACTCACGCAAGAGGTTAAAGCGCGCTGCGCGGATTTCAACGTTTTGGAAGTTTTTCCAAAGCCATATCAACCAGAAACACTTCTTGGTGCAATTAATGCAGCTATTGGTCATAACCAAAGTGATTTGATGGCAGCATAAGGCAGGAAAACATAGCTTCCTACCCTGTATCTGCTAGCTTTTTCCTCACTTCAGGTAAGTCTCCTTAATATTAATTACATTACAAACACGCCCCCTGAAGTAATCGAAGTATGAATCTTCATCAAGTACTCTCAGCACAAGCAGAGGTTGTAGTTATCGGAATAACAGGACGTTATGACGATGCGCTTTACGACTTCGAGTCTTCTGATGTGTATGATGTACAACCATTTGATTCGACCTACAGCGCCTATCGCTATCTTCAGACGAAGGGAAACTCCGAATTATCTGTTCAAGCAATCGTATGCGATGTACAGACCCTCATGCGCGAAGACTATCTCTTTGTACATAACATTCGTCGGGACGAAATCTACCGAGCTACACCTATCATCGGTATAGACCGCTCTGGAAATGAGCCAGCCATTGAAGTTCTTTCCCATGGAGTAGATGATTGTTTTGTCGCACCAGTGAGCTGGAAAAAACTTCGTACTCGTATCAACGACATCATCGAGTATAAGACGATGTTGGAAGAAACAGGTGAAGCTCCAGTGTACGAAGACACCTACGCAATTCCGCGCGGCAAACGCATTTTCGATATCGCCTTTGCATTAGGTGCACTTGCTTTTTGGGCGATACCAATGTTTTTCATTGCCATCGCAATCAAGTTTAGTTCGAAAGGGCCAATCTTTTACTCTTCTAAAAGAATTGGTACAGGTTACAAAGAGTTTGGATTCCTCAAGTTCCGATCAATGGTACCTGATGCCGACAAGATGGTTGAAAAGCTAAAGGCAAATAATCAATACGGTGCTGATGGCGCTTTCTTCAAAATGAAGAATGATCCACGCGTTACTCCAATTGGCCGATTCATTCGAAATACTTCCTTAGACGAACTTCCGCAACTGATAAATGTCTTGAAAGGAGACATGAGTATCGTTGGAAATAGACCTCTTCCACTTCGTGAAGCGGAAACGTTGACTTCTGAAGAATGGAGTGAGCGCTTCCTCGCACCTGCAGGAATCACGGGTAAATGGCAAACATCTGGTCGTGGGAAAGATACCATGGATACCGATAGCCGTATGGCGCTAGATATCGAGTATGCACGCGGTTACAGTCCAATGATGGATTTGAAGATTCTCTTCAAGACTATCGGAGCCATGAAACAGGAATCGAATGTCTAATTTACCGAGTGTAGCTATAGTCTCGGTCAATTACAACCAAACTCCCCTCACGGCCGAAATGCTTGAAAGCCTGCAAAAAGCAGGACTTCATACGTGGTGTGAAGTGTGGGTAGTTGACAATGCAAGTAAAATTGATGGATCAGCTGAACTCAGCGCGCAGTATCCATGGATACAAACCATCCGATCTGAAGAAAATCTAGGCTTCGCAGGTGGAAACAACCTGGCGATACGAAAGACATCCGCCGATTTTGTATTTCTACTCAACAACGATGCACTCATTGATGATGGGGTTTTGGAAGGTCTCCTAGATCGCTTTCTCCAAAACCCAAAACTCGGTGCGTTAAGCCCAGTCATTTACGATTATCCTCAGCATAGCGATAATCCTACGATTCAATATGCCGGAGCAACAGCCGTGAGTTCACTTACAGGCCGAAATGCAACGCTATATCGTGGGGAAGATGCGGGAAGTCAGCCGAAAGGCCTTCAGTCCATTCCTTTTGCACACGGAGCTGCAATGTTAGTTAGTCGAGCAGCAATGCTAAAAGCAGGAATGATGGAAGAGGGATATTTTCTCTACTACGAAGAACTCGATTGGTGCGATCGTATCCGTAATGCTGGCTTTGACATAGCCTTAGATGGAGACCGCGCCATCTGGCACAGAGAGAGCGTAAGCACAGGTGAAGACTCAGCTTTCAAGACATATTGGATCAATAGATCTCGTATCTTGTACATGCGAAGAAATAAATCTCGAGTACAAAGCACTATCTTTCAGTGTTTTTACCTCTTTTCTGTAGTACCGCTGCATGGAATTAGGCATTTCCTTGCAGGTCGTAAGGAACACGCAAAAGCACTTTTGCGTGCTTACACCGAACAGCCAACACTCTCCACCAAAACTGAACATCTTCCCTCGGGAAACGCTAGCCCCCAACAAACAATCCTCACCGCCGCAAAGGCGTAGAGCTTGTAGCCGTAAAAAGCTGCAAATTTTGAACACACACTTTACACACAGTACATGGCAGCGCTAACTTATACACTGATCGCCCTCGCGGCGTTCTGTACCTTCTTTCTGGTGCTTCCTTTTCTTACAACGCTTGCAACTGCGCTCAGAGGAAAGGAAAAAATTGTTGCAGTCGGACCGCATAAGAAGTTCGACTTCGGTGTAATTATCACCGCATACCGCAACGCTAACATTACCCAACCACTTATCGACAGTCTCCTGCGCCAAACGCATGAGAAGTTTATCGTTTACCTCGTGGCCGATAACTGCGAGTCTGTAGATTTTAGCTACCCAGGCAATGACCGGGTAGTCATCCTGCGCCCAGATCCAGCACTCAACCTAAAAGCAAAGTCGCTCATCTATGCTATGAAGAGCTTCAAGCGCCCTCACGACTTCACTGTTGTTTGCGATGCAGACAACCTAGCGCACCCTAATTTCTTAGCAGAACTCAACCTTTATGCAAACGCCGGTCATAAAGCGATCCAAGGACAGAGAACAGCAAAGAATATTGATTCTCCGATTGCAGCAGCAGATGCGGTAGGTGAGTTTTACAAGAATTTCATTGAACGCTACGGCGCCTACCGCGTTGGATCTAGTGCCGTAATTTCGGGATCAGGAATGGCTGTTGAGAGCCAGCTCTACTGGGATTACCTCCACGGAGAGGACATCACAGCTGGTAAGGAGAAATGGAAGAAAATGCTTCAAGAGGATAAGATTCTTCAAAATTTTCTTCTTCGTGAAAACCACGACATCGCATACGCTTGGAACGCCATCATCTTTGATGAGAAGGTTTCCGACGGCGATGCAGTAGAAACGCAGCGCAGCCGCTGGCTTTATAGCTACTTCCAAAACATTCCAAATTCACTTGGTATTCTGCGCCGTGGCATCACCAATTTTAGCTGGAACCAGTTGTTTTTTGGACTCGTTACTATCTCGCCACCACTCTTTATTCATATTGGGTTTAGTGGTTTGATCGGGGTGCTTTGCTTGGCACTTGGAATTGGTTTTGGCGTAAGCGCACTAACTCTTTTTGGAGGAATTACCATTGCCGCTCTCTGGCTCTTTTCGGCCAATATCCTTTGGACACTTTACCTCAGTAGAGCACCACAGGCACTCTGGGCTAACCTTTATGGCGTTCCACTTTTCGCTGCCCGCCAGTTCACAGCTCTTCTTCGAATGGGTAATCCGGACAAGAACTTCAAGCACACAGAGCACAAGGTTAACGTCAGTATCGACGAGATCCTGGGTAAATCGTAATTCGTCCAAGCACGGATGAAATACCGCACGCTTTTTTTTACAGCCTTAGCCATTATCCTTGCTGGTACCTGCTTTGGATTGCTCGCTGTCAAAAAGTTAGGTGGCTGGAAGTATACAGCTCACAGACTGCACACCCTTGAAGCCTGGCCAACGTACACCCAACGCTTAAGCCAACTCGAATTGCTTCCTATCGACAGCGGAGATGTAGTTTTTATAGGAGATAGCCACATCGCTTTCGGAGAGTGGCAAGACTGGTTTCCCAAGGTCGCAGTCGCCAATAGAGGAATACCAGGAGAAGGCATTCAAGGACTGCAAGCTTTCGCCAAAACCCAAGACCTTTCCAAAGCTAGCGCTGTCATTGTTCAAATAGGGACCAATGACTTGTTGTTTCACGACCCAAGGATCGTGATAGGATATTATCGAGAATTGGTCGCGCAATTGGATACTCAAACCAAAGCTCCCGTTTTCTATTGCACGCTACCCGGGGTGAATAATGACGTCCGTTGGACAGGAATAGATGCTAGGGACGTTGATCTACTGAATTCCTATCTGTTGTCCTTAAGTGAATCGGGGCATCAAATTCTCGATCTCGCTAAGTGTTTAGAGAGTAAAGCTGGGGTTTTGCCGAAAGGCCTAACTGACGACGGCGTACACCTCCGCGGAGAGGGATATCGAAGTTGGATGAGCGAAATCGACCGTAACCTAAATGGGGTAGTCCAATATTAATACACCGACTACATTGCACGCGGTACGACTTTTGGTAATATGATCTTGGCTAAGCGTAGTCTGTTCAACTTAATAACCGTATGAACGAGAACGCTCTGCCAGGCTTCTAGCTCCCTACCGACAATTCATGGTCTTTAATTCCCTCAATTTCTTCATCTTTTCAGCGGTATTCTTTCCGCTTTACTTCGCATTGCGAGGGAAGGCTAGGCTGTGGCTATGTCTGATAGCAAGTTACGTCTTCTATGGAGCTTGGGATTGGCGCTTTTTAGGTCTAATCGTGACGAGCACTCTGATCGACTACTATCTGGGACTCAGCCTTGAAGACGAGCAAGATCAAACGCGCAGGAAGCGATTGCTACAACTAAGCTTGTTTGCAAACCTTGGCTTCCTCGCCTTCTTCAAATATTTCAACTTCTTTATCGAGTCGGCAACGGCAGGTATACAAAGCATGGGATATGACGGCTCACTGAGCACCTTGCATATCATCTTACCTGTAGGTATTTCCTTTTACACCTTCCAGTCGATGAGCTATTCGATTGATGTGTACCGGAAGCAGATACCAGTAGAGCGCAACCTGCTTCGCTTCGCCACTTTCATATCGTTCTTTCCTCAATTGGTGGCAGGTCCGATCGTACGAGCGAGCGATTTCCTACCGCAATTTGCCAAGGACCGTGAATTTGAATGGTCCCGCTTTCAAGTTGGACTTGGCCAAATTCTTTGGGGATTCTTTAAGAAAGTCGCCATTGCAGATAGCATCGCTCCTTTTGTAGATCAGTGCTTTGCTGATCCAAGTAAGTTTGGAGGCCTGCACCTCGCTATTGGTGTCGTCTTCTACAGTTTTCAGATCTATTGCGATTTCTCGGGCTACTCCGACATCGCCATCGGACTCGCTCGAATCATGGGCTTCGACTTTCCGAAGAACTTCAACAAGCCGTATTTCTCCCAAGACTTTTCAGAGTTTTGGCAACGATGGCACATCTCACTTTCAGGCTGGCTGCGCGACTACCTCTACATTCCACTGGGAGGTTCGAGAGGAGGTAAGCTTTTTACTTGGCGTAACTTGATGATTACCATGCTTCTCGGTGGCCTATGGCACGGAGCAGCTTGGGTATTCGTCCTTTGGGGATTCCTCCATGGATCGTACCAGGTACTTGGCAAAATCTTAAGTCCCTACTGGCGAAAGCTGCATGATGCAGTGCGTACACCTAAGTTTATTCGTGTTGCACTCAATGTTGCGATCGTTTACTTCTTGACCTGCTTTGCGTGGGTCTACTTCCGCGCAGGCGCCCCCAACATTGCAATGAGTGATCAGATTCCGATTGCACATGGCGTCATTGGCGGCATCTTCTCTGGCGAAGGCTGGAACTTCGGTGCGGTCATCAATAAATTCATCGTCTTGAAAGGCGTTTTACTTATTGGAATGATGCTCTTCGTTGAAATTCTAGATGAAAAGATGCCGATGTGGCAAATGGTCGATCAGCGACCAGCCTTCAGGGTTGTCAGTTTTGCTTCACTGTTGTGGTTGATTGCGCTCTTTGGCGTATTCTCGGCTTCAGCTTTCATTTACTTCCAATTCTAGCGCTATGAAGAAATGGATGTGGATACCCGTGGTCCTTCTCGTGACCTTCCTTGGAGATCGCCTAGCGGCATACCTTCTTACTAGTGCCGTTGAGAAATCTGAGTTCAGATATTCTCGCTTGTATGCAGGTGACGGGAAAGCAGACATCGTTTTGCTCGGCAATAGTCGTGGACTGAATTTCTTTCAGCCTTACATTGAAGAAGCTACTGGCAAGTCGACCCTCAATCTGAGCTACAACGCGATGCCTGCCGACCTCGGTGGAGCGTTGCTACGCGACTATATGGATACCTACGGTGCGCCAGAGAAGTTAGTAGTTGATGTGACGTTTCTGGATCGCGACAATGAGGAACTCATTAGAGAGTTCCGTCCGTATGCGCAGTATTCTGAACGTTTGGATAGTCTCCTGAAAATCACTGATTCGTCGATTTACTGGGGGACTAAAGTGGCGCACCTGTCTCGCTACGGTGGAGAGGTTGCTCAACGGATGTTCTATTACCTCAGCAAAAGCGATGAAGACTGGTTGCTCGATCGTCAGATCTCGAAGCAGATGGCTGAAGATTCGAAATCACTCGAACCTTACCGCAACAACTACACCCTTGATCGCATTCGTGCTTTTGGAAAAGTAGTGAATGCGTATCAAGCCGCTGGGACAGATGTACGCTTTGTAATCAACCCGTATTATCCAGCTTTTCAGAAGTCTATCATGAACCTGGACAGTCTAGCACTTGATGTGCGCAGGGAGACAGGCATTCCAGTATTAGACTACTCGAAGAGTGTCACGGGAGACCAAAATTTCGGCGATTACCAGCACCTCAACAAGAAAGGAGCAGAAGTATACCTCGCTCGTATGCTTAAGGATATTGGCCTTTAGCGGTCTACTTCTTCCCCAACTGTTTTAGCGCAAGCTTTACATCACTTGTCGGTAACTGACAAACCCTGTTCTCACAGACATAAATCAGTGTCTTTCCTTCTTGGAATTTGTTTTCTAACATATCTAAGGTTGACTCCGATTGGCTACCCATAAAGGTTGCTTGCGGCAATAGAGACTTGGCCAATGCTAAGCGAACATTCATAGCGTCAGGTCCAACTACAGCGACTTCATATTGCTTGTGTGCGAGTCGACTGTGAAGGCTCAACCAACGCGCCCAGTAAGCAGGCTGTTGACGTTCTGCAAGGCTGGGAAGAACCGAGCTCAGCATGTCCTTACCTCGCTGTACATAGTCTTCTTTTCCGAGGATCGTACCTAAGCGCACGAGGTTGTCAGCCATCACAGAGTTCGAGGCTGGAATAACATTATCTGCATCCTCGACTCTTCGAGTAACTAAAGGTGGATCGATGTCAGAAGTGAAGTAGAGTAGTGATGCTTTAGGATTGCCAAAATGTGAAAGTGCGTAGTCTACCAGTTTTTGCGAAAGCTGAAGCCAGTGTTCGTCAAAAGTAGCTTGATATAAAGCGAGGTATGCGTCGGCGAGGTTGGCATAATCGTCGAGAAATGCATTGATGTGCGCTTTGCCTTTTGCGCTCGTGCGAAGCAGTCGACCATCAGCTTGCAACATCGATGCCTCCAAATAATTCGCCTCACGAATTGCGCTTTCTAAATAAGCATCGTCTCCAAGCGCGAGGTAGGCATCTATATAGCCTTTAATCATGAGTCCATTCCAACTCACAAGGACTTTGTCATCAAGTGCCGGACGTATACGAGTGTCGCGCCGAGCCATCATTTTCACTTCCGCCTTATCAATGAAGCGCTTCAACTCAGAGAGTTCCATGCGCCGCTTTTTGGCCAAGGTTGGAAGGTCACCCTGTCGGTGAAGGATGTTGTTTTTGTGCTCCCAATTTCCGTTGCGACGGATGTCGTAAACGTCCATCAGTATGTCCAGCTCTTTTTCGCTGAGCAATTCATAAAGCTCATCATATTGCCAGACGTAGAACTTCCCTTCTTCGCCTTCACTATCAGCATCGAGGCTTGAATAGAAGCCCCCGGCAGGATTGGTGAGTTCATGTTTTACAAAGGCGAGGGTTTGACGAATGACCTTTTCGTATTCCGCATTTGGGTTTTGCCGAAAGGCTCGAGAATAAAGACTAACAAGCTGCCCATTGTCATAAAGCATCTTCTCAAAGTGAGGCGCATGCCACGCGGCGTCGACAGAATAGCGCGCAAATCCACCTCCAAGTTGATCGTAAATTCCTCCTCTTGAAATAGCCTTTAGAGCTTTCGCCAAAACCTTAAACGAGGTGGTATCTCTCGACAAATTTGCCTCGTCGAGCATAAATTCATAAAGAACGGGCATTGGGAATTTTGGAGCACTACCCATCCCGCCGTAGGTTGGGTCGGCCAACATGACGAGACGTTTCAGGTTGTCTTCCCCAATCGCTTGGTCATAGTTCTGCGGCTGAGGAATAGGCGGCTGAGCTCCCGCTTCTGCAAGCTGATTGGCAAGTTGGGTAGCGTAGGTTTCTAATTTTTCAGGTTCGTTTTGCTTCAGGTTGGTGAAGTAGTCGAGGATTTCTAACCACTTCTTTTTAGGAAAGTAAGTCCCTGCCCAAATCGGTCTACCATCGGGAAGGGCGATTGCATTCAGTGGCCATCCACACGAACCGCCGCTACTCAAATGGCAGGCTGTCATGTAGACATCATCAACATCTGGACGCTCCTCTCGATCCACTTTGACGGTCACATAGCCGGCATTCATGACCTTTGCGACTGTGCTGTCCTCGAAGCTTTCGCGCTCCATGACATGGCACCAATGGCAGGCTGCATAACCAATGGAAATGATCATCAGCTTGTCGGCTTGCTGTGCAGTAGAGAGCGCTTCTTCACCCCAAGGACGCCAATCTACGGGGTTGTGCGCGTGCTGAAGGAGGTAAGGAGAAGTCTCTTGTGCGAGCGCGTTGGTGTGTTCGTGCATATCTGTTTGAGCCTGGCAACTTGTCAATAACATGATAAGAACAGCCAATAGGCGTAGTTGAACCATGTCGGAAGGTAGCTTTTGCAGGTAAAACGACTTATCTTAGTGAGCTACTCGACGATACTATGAAAACCATCGATTCATCATTAGTTACTGTGCTCTTGGTTATGCTGTGTGCATCAACCAGCGCGCAGACGTTCAGTATCGTTACCGACCTCTCGAGCCGTATCGAAGAGACTTCTGGGCTTTTGCTGCTCAACGGTCGTCTGATAACGCACAATGATTCAGGAGGCTCTGTCAAATTGTATGAAATTAACACGGCCAATGGAGATGTGATCAATGATGTCACACTAAACGGAGCAACCCTGACCGACTGGGAAGATATCTGTGCCGATGATGAATTTATTTATGTGGGCGATTTTGGTAATAACGTAGGCCAGCGCACGAACCTGAAGCTCTACAAGGTGAGCATCGACGACTATCTAGACGGTGATCAAAGTGCCAATGCACTAGAGCTACCTTTTCGGTATGCCGATCAGACCAACTTCGATCCTGCTCAATTTCGAACCAATTTTGATGCAGAAACCTTGATTGATTACGAAGGTAACTTGCTCATTTTTAGCAAAAATTGGGGCGACGGGAAGACCCGAATATATCCAATAGAAAAAGACGTAACCAGCGAACAAGAACTCAATCCAATTGCAAGCATAGATGTAGCTGGACTTGTTACGGGAGGTGTTTATGACGCTGATCGACAGATGGTTGTGCTGACAGGTTACCAGAATTTCATCCCGTTTATTGTGGAAATTCAGGTGGATGGAACTATGGATTTTGATGGTTTTACTTGGGAGCGTAAATCATTGCAAACCCAAGGTGGATCTACTCAGGTTGAAGGAATCAGCTTGGCTCCTGATAGTAGCTATTACTTGTCGGGCGAACGCACAGCAGTTGGCGAACCGACGCTGTATCGATATTCGACTGATACGTCAACGGTTGCGTCAACACAACTTGGAGAGAAACCGAATGCCATCACCGTTTTTCCGAATCCAGCGAAAGATCTGGTTCAAATTCAGGGGGAGGGTATCGACCACATTGAGATATATGATGCGGCGGGCAAATTGGTCCTGTTATCGAACGAGCTACAGCTTCAACTTGCTGCCCTTGCGAGAGGTACATATACGGTTCAAGTCGTTGATCAAAAAGGTCGAAAACAGACGAGTATTCTCGTGTTAGAGTAGCGAAGTTGTGCGCCTGCCTTTTACCTTGCTTCCATGAAAGCAATGGTGCTCAATGCAGTAGGTGAAAAGCCGGTTTTGACGGAAGTTGACCTGCCTCAAGTAAAAGACGGGGAGGTAATCGTGAAGCTCAAGGCTGCCGCGTTGAATCATCGCGATGTCTACATCACACAGGGGCTTTATCCAGCAATTAAAACACCAACGATCTTAGGTTCGGATGGGGTAGGAGAGTTGGATGGAGCGCGTGTGGTCTTGCTTCCTGGCTTAAAGTGGGGTGATCGAGAAGATGTACAAGCACTTGATTACGAGGTGCTTGGTATGCCACATGACGGTACGTTTGCCGAGTACATCGCAATTCCCAAAGCGAGTGTTTATCCATGCCCTGTGCACCTTAGCGATGCAGAAGCTGCAGCTTTTCCTTTGGCTGGACTTACGGGGTGGCGTGCATTGATGACACGTGCTTCCGCCAAAACCTCAGATACGGTAATGGTGACTGGCGCAGGTGGTGGGGTAGCAACGATGGTCATTCAGCTCGCAGTTGCGCTGGGCTGTGACGTGTATGTTTCGAGTAGTAGTGCTGAGAAGATAGCTTTCGCCAAAACCCTTGGTACAAAAGGTGGTGTCAACTACACGGAGGACAATTGGATTGCCGAGCTCAAAGAAATGACAGGAGGTCTCGATGTCGTTGTGGACGGCGCTGGAGGTGAAGGGTTTTCCAAGTTGAGCAAACTCATGAAACCTGGAGGTCGCATGGCTTTTTATGGCGGTACACGTGGTACGATTCCAAAGTTGAATCCTCAGATTCTCTTCTGGCGACAGATCACCATTGCAGGTTCTACGATGGGTAGCCCATCAGAATTTGCGGCGATGCTTGACTTTGTGAGCAAGCACAAAATTCACCCTGTTGTGGATAGTGTACGCCCTTTAGCGGAGTTGCCCGCTGCGCTTGATCGCATGGATGCAGGTCAGCAGCGCGGTAAGTTGGTTGTCACCATGGAGGGACTAAGCGCATGAAAAAGATTCTTCTCTTATCAGACACACACTCTTATCTCGACACGGCCATTATGGAGCATGTGGCTGAAGCCGATGAGGTATGGCATGCGGGCGACATCGGCAATTTTGCCGTCTATGATACGCTCGATGCTGCGACAGATGTGCTGCGCATCGTGCATGGCAACATCGATGAACACAGCATGCACACGGTGGCACCTGAGAACCTAGACTTTACGGTGGAAGGACTACGTATCTTCATGACACATATTGGTGGCTATCCTGGGCGCTACAATGCGCG
>CALDTK010000179.1 GCA_937924035.1 uncultured Saprospiraceae bacterium
GCGCTGATCGCGGTGAAAGGTGATCGCAAACCGGTGCGCTTCGTTACGCGTCTGCTGAATCAACTTCAAGCTTTCCGACTTCTTATTGATGTACAAAGGCACGGAGTCATTCGGAAAGAAGATCTCCTCCAACCGCTTGGCGATACCAATAAGCTGAATCTTGTCTTCTAACCCGAGCTCCTTCAAAATCTCATAACTCGCTGACAGTTGCCCCTTGCCACCGTCAATAACCACAAGCTGTGGGAGTGGTTCGCCTTCCTTCAGTAGACGTGTATACCTGCGGCGCACCACTTCTTGCATACTCGCGAAGTCGTTGGGGCCAATCACTGTTTTGATGTTGTAGTGGCGGTAGTCCTTTTTACTCGGACGCGCATTCTTAAAGACCACACAACTACTCACTGGATAGCTACCGTGAAAGTTGGAGTTGTCGAAGCACTCAATGTGCATCGGCACCACATCCATGTGTAAGTCGTGCTGCATCGTTTTGAGAATACGCTCGGCAGGTGTCTGCTTTCTGATGTTGTTGATCTTGTCCTTCTTACGTTGAAGGCGGAAATACTCCGTGTTGCGGAGTGCCATGTCGAGCAACTTTCGCTTATCGCCACGCTGAGGCACATGGGCTTCAACTACTTTACCTCCTTCGCCAATAACCGAATCACCGAGGACTACTGGAATCGGAACAACCACCTCTGGAGCGACCGAATTGAAGCGCTCTCGAATAATCGGGATCACATAACTCAGAATACTTGCACGCTCGTCTATTTCCGAACCATCGTCATCAAATTCTTCTTCGACGATTCCACGCTCTAATTCTTGCGTATACGTATTGATGATCGCACCATTAATCACTTTTACATAATTAACGTAAGCACTTTTATCATCAATAGATATCGCGAATACATCTACATCTTGCACAGTTTCGCTTACTACCGTACTCTTCGCTTGGTAGTCTTCGAGTGCACCAAGTTTGATCTTCAACTGTTGCGCCGCCTCAAACTCCATGTTCTCAGCCAAGCGCTGCATTTCGCCTTCAAAGTATCGACGCACGGGCGCGAAGTTCCCTTTTAAGATATTTTTCGTCGCATCGATTTTAGCATCGTACTGCGCTTCGGTTTCTTCGCCAACGCAAGGACCCATGCAATTTTTGATGTGATACTCCAGACACACGCTAAATTTACCGGCCTCGATGCTGGCAGGTTTTAGCGGAAGCTTACAGGTGCGCAAAGGAAAGAGTTCCTTCACCAACTCTAGGATCACTTTAATTCGTGCCTTTGATGTGTATGGACCGAAATAAGTCGACCCGTCTTTGAAAACTTTGCGCGTCGGAAATATGCGAGGAAAGTGTTCCTTTTTGACGACTACATACGTATAGCTTTTATCGTCTCGTAAATTGACATTGTACCGCGGCTGGTAATTTTTGATGAGTGAGTTCTCGAGCAACAAAGCATCAGCTTCGCTATCGGTAACCGTAAATTCAAGACGCACGGCGTTTTTCACCATGACACGCGTCCGATGTGAATGTGCGCGTACCGTACCCGTGAAGTAGTTACTCACCCGCTTTTTAAGGCTCTTGGCCTTGCCTACATAGAGCACATCATTTTCACTTCCGTAAAACCGATAAACCCCAGGTTGGTCCGGAAGAAGCGGTTGAAGTTCTTGGTACTGTTTGTCGGTCATAGCTTAGGATGTAATAACGTAATTCATGCTGAAAGTTTTTACATTGATCTCATGATTACTACGCCGCAAACAGGGCTATTCAACTTATTACTCACTTTATCCTTAGTGCTATTCAACTTTCATGGACTGGCTCAAGTCACTATTACGATAAGCGATACGATCTCCTTTAACAGTTCGAGGGTTGGTGAAACAGCCAATCGATTCGGCATAGGAACCCGTGTAATTAGTAGTCTTCACCACTATGAGGGAAAGACGCTGATACAGCAACCCATGGGAGAATTTCGTGAGCAAACCCTGCGGCGAGAAATGATCGAACTCAGCCAGAGACACATTGCGCTCGATGGTTCTGTTAGTCAAGGAGCTAGTTTTAGCCGTCAGTTTGCCGCAAGACCGGAAAGCTTCAGTGGCACCCGCAATTGGATAGGATGGACGGCGCTTGAAGCGCCCTTAGGTTCGACTGATTTCCCCGCACTAATTACGGAGATATTTGACGACACCGGCGCATCAATCGCCAGGCACGAAATCTTTACCTATCAAAAGGACTTGGTCGATCTACTCTCCATGAGGACCAGCACCAGTAGATATGGAAGTTATATGGCAGTCGCTGTTTTGAGTAGTCGCAGAAATGACCGAATCGGCGTTCGCGAAGAGGCGGGAGCCAACCTTACGGTTGCTTGCATTAGCGCTGAAGGAGAACTCATATTTCAACACACCTATGAATTGCCAGACTTGCGCTCTCGTTTCGCATTAAGGGGAATCAAAATGGACGAATCGGGAGAAGCTGTTGTTCTCTTAGCCCGAACTCCTTGGCGCAGTTTACCACCAACCTATGAAGATCCATTGATCGACAACCTAGAGTTTTTACTTGTCGATGCCGAGACGAAAAAATTCGAGCCGATTGATGTTTTGCCGAAAGGCTACCAACCTCGAGGAATTTTCCATTTGGATCAAGAACCATATCCTGCGGGCTTCGCTTTTGGTTTTGCAAACGACCTTGTTGAATCACCTCTAGGGTTCCAACTCGTTCAAGCAGGTAATCCAGAGCCGATTCAAATTTTGTTCACTCCTGAACTGGTTGCCAATTTGCCCGGTGTTGCGATTGAATCAAGTAAAGCAGGGCCGAAATACATCAACGGTCAATATGCCCCAACGGAAGTTCGATTTAGTCCCGATGGACGACTTTTTGCGCTTTTTACCGATGTGTACCGACCAATTGCCGTTCAGGATGGTGGTATTCTTCAATGGCGACGAGAAGGTGATGGATTGAAGGACGGAATTGTCCTTGTAGAAATAGATTTTGCTTCGGCATTAGTAGAGGAGGGAAATTCAAGACAAAAATCTGGACTTTCGTCAAAACAAAAAGGGTATTTCCTCAGTATTCGTCAACGGGTTGAATCGGGGCTAACTTCATATTTCGGCTCTTGCCTTGTTCCTGTCAACGGAGGATTCGGCATACTTTACAATGAGGATCCTGAGAATCTAGCACCAGGCAAACGCAAGCGCCGACCATTTACACGTATGAGTTTTGCCAAGCCCTTTTTAGCTTACCTAAAGGGAGATAGCCTCGTCAGAGAAGAAATAGACTACCAAACTCCATATCGATTTGGAGTGCTCGCAAGACCTGTTCGCTTTGCTATTCCAGGTGGAAAGTTCATTCCCTTTTCTGCGGTCGAAGAAGGTTTTCGGTCTTCACAGCAGTACTTTTTTTGGTCGGATGAGTTTACGGTTGGGGAGTAAGGCGACCGCTCTTAACGTCAAATTTGCTCCTATTCAAAAACTACGGTGGCCGCTTTTAGGTAAAACTTAACGTATCTCACATAGCGTACTTTCGCACTCAAGCGTTACTAAAGAACCATGCGATACCTAACCACCTCTCTCTGTCTGCTGATATGTTTTGTTAGTCTGAACGTATCTGCTCAACTAACACGTACGGCCCCAACAACTGAACGTGAAGCTCCTGGTGTTACCCTTTCAGAAATTGCCACGTTCAGAAATAATGAAATCGTCCCGTACACGATTCTACCGTATGAAGACGACTTTTTCCTGCATACCTACGTGGAACAGTATGGAGGAGCTGGGCTCTTAGGCGGCGGACAAGCGCTAGATGATTTGTGGTCGCTGACACTGTACCGCTACAACGACAAGCTTCAGCAAACAGCAGAGTTCCAAGTCGCTTGGCCAGATGAAAGGAGAGACCACCTAGACATGTCCTCCCTCGGTGATAGGTTGCTCTGGACCTACGCAACACAAACCAGTAAAAAAGGAACCTACCAAATCGAAGCAGAAGTCCTTGACTCAGAAGGTAAGCTCGTGAGTAATCATCCACTGCTTAAAATTGACAGACGAGAGTATCCATACCTCAAAGCACTTGAAGAATACAGCGCCGACAGGCATTATTATGCTCGAGTGTATGCGGAAGAAAGCATTCAACGTACGCTTAGTAAGCGGGATGAAGAGCCAGCATCGCTAACCATTGCTGTGTTTGACAATGTAGGAGAAGTTGTTTCCATGAAGCGCAAGCGTTTGCGTTGTGATCGAGATCAACTCGAAGTACAATCCGTTGCTGTAGATAATGATGGTCGAGCCTACGTTTTGGCTAAAGTTTATGCAAATTCTCAGCGAAGAGAAACCAACGGAGGGTCTGATTCTAAGGTTTACCTCTACACGCTTGACCCTGGCGCTGATGAACTCGCACGTATCGAAATGAAACTCGGCGGCCAATACATTGAAGGGATCTCCATGGTCCCTGGCCCTGAAGGATTACCCGCTATTGCGGGCGTATATACCGAGCGACGAGGAGGAAGAATAGCTGGATATTTTTCGACAGATAATCCGAGTAAAGGTGAAATCTTAAAGCCAAGACCGTTTTCTCAAAAAATGCTAGCAAAGTTCGGAAAACGCATTACTGCCAAACGACGTGGATCACTGGTATTAGAAGGCGACTTTGAATTTAGAGATGCGATACGTTTGACAAATGGAAAGTTGACGATTCTACTCGAGAGCTTTGATATTCGTGCGAATAACAACACCGTGGGAGTAGGCGTAGGCCCAGTAGGCGTAGGCAATCAAGTGACCTACATTTATGGTGAAGGGATTATGCTCACCTTTGACCAAACCGGAGAAATCGACGAAGCCACCATCGTCCCGAAGTACCAGTCTACCGAAAACCCTGATGCACCGTTTTACAGTTTAAAGCTTGTCGAATTCCAAGGAAAAGCTGCATCGATTTACAATGATAATCCGAAGAATTTCACGAGAGATTTATCAAAGCGAACTCGCTCTCTTGCACTAAGTAGGGCTCTTGCCATTGTTGCTTATGCGGACAATAACGGCAACCTCCAGCGAGATCCGATCTTTGCTCGAATGGATGCAGACAAGCTCGTTCTAGTACCAACTTCAGCGACGAGACTCGCCAACGACGATGTGGTGTTTATGGCTCTGCGCTATAAGGCGTTTGGGAAGAATCAGTTTAGGTTTGGTAGGCTACGGGAGTAGGCATAATTGAAATAAATGTAATGTGAATTAGTAGGTTAGCTTTGACGATCTAACTAATTTTCCATTTCATATGCGGTTTTTCTTTTTATTGTACTTTGCTATAGGTACAAGCCTGTCCATTATTGCTCAAGCCCCAGGCGTCACCTTGAGTGAAAGCTTTGATTCACCATCTGCATATCTACCTTCAGACAATATTCTCACGTTGGAGGATGGGTTTGCATTGTATTCTTTAAAATATGGAAAAATATCCGCTCTAAAAAGTAAAAAAATTGCTGAACTAGAGACGATTAAGCTTATTCTTCATGGACAAGATTTAAAGCAAACGGATGTATTCGACTTAAGCTGGGACGGCAATCGCAATTTTCGATCACTCACTTCAATTGAGGATAATTTGCTCTGGGTTTACGAAACGCAAAAGTCCAACAAAGAACCGATTACAATAAAAGCTCAAATCGTCCAACCTGATGGCAACTTAGGTAAAGAAACCAAAATCTTAACCTATGATCCAGAAAAAAAAACGAGCTATGTAATTCATAGATCAAGAAGCTTCGATAAGAGTAAGCATATCTATGTATTAACTGAAGAATCGAGGAACCGAGTTTTCTCGAAAAAGGATGATGTCAACACCAGCGTCACATTCTTTATCCTAGACAAAAACGGAGAAACAATAACGCTTCAAAAGAAAACGCTGCGAGTTCCCAAAGACCGATTCGAAATGCTGACCATCGCGGTTGACAATGAGGGTACTGGCTACATGGTTGGACGAGAATTCGCAAAGGGAACTAAGAAACAGAAAAGGAATGGCTCTGACGCTCTGTTGAAGATTTATACCCTTGAAGCAGGTTCATCAGAGATCGTTTCCAAAACACTCCGCACCAATGCCATGTATATCCGCAGCGCAACTCTTGTAGCAGGAGAAGATGTTGCACCTAGCCTTTTTGGAACCTATGCAGAAGATTATGGAAAAGGCCTGAAGGGACTATTCTTCGCTCAAAACCCCCAAGATGGCAAGCCACTCAAGCCACGACCATTCACCTCTTCTCAATTGGACAAGATGGGTAAGCGCATCACAAAAGGAAAAGGAGACAAACGCCTTATCGAGCCAAGCTTCGAGTTTCATGGCGCGCTTGTAAGTCGCGCTGGAAGCGCTTCAGTTTTATTAGAGTCGTACACCTATACTCCTCCATCAACAGTAGCCTCTGGAAATGGAGCGACGAGATCCACACCACCAAAACACTCGTTTGCTGAGGGGGTAATTGTAAATCTTACACCTGAGGGTTCGGTTGAAGACTTTGTAGTTGTTCCTAAATATCAGAGCATGTCGTATTCCATAAGTCCATGGGCTAGAATGAGCATACTAGGTTTTAATGGTCGACCAGCAGTTATTTACAACGATAATCCAAAGAACATAGGTCGCGATTTGGAGAAAAGAACTAAGCCGTTAAAATGGAAGAACGGCACGGCAATGCTTGGCTACGCTAACACAAATGGAGAGCTAGTTCGACAACCGCTTTTCTCGAGAAAGGAAGCGGATAAAATGCTCATCGTTCCAGAATCAGCAACAGAACTTAAAAATGGAGACGTCGTATTTCTTTCCTATCGCCATTCTATGTTCGATCGAGATCAATACATGATAGGTCGCTTAGCGCACGGCACGACCATAAAAGGGAGCGGGAAAAGATAAGAGTTAAATCAGTCTTATTAAACCGATTTAAAAAGCCCAGACCGCTTCAAGAGGTCTGGGCTTTTTAAATTTTATCTTCGCATTTATAACTCACGAACTAGTTATCACTTTCATTTGGCCGTTGTTCAATGGCCTCTTTAATGTTAACCTTCTTAGGTGTTGCAACAAACGCCATTGGTAATTCGACGCGAGTCGTCCCCCAAGTCATCACTAATTTCCCTTTTTCAAAAAACATCGTGTACGCCTCATAGGCATCTCGGTTTTTCTTAACGGGGACATCAATTCT
>CALDTK010000180.1 GCA_937924035.1 uncultured Saprospiraceae bacterium
TGGTAGGGCGCAGCGCAATGCTGAGCATTGCGGCCTTCCCATCACAGTTCGAAAAAATAAATTTCTAGGTAAGGAGGAAGAAGAGGCAGGACCATGCATTTAGGCCGCCGTCGATTGGATGTGCCCAAGGCTATGGGATAAATAAAGGTAGTCGAGAAAAACTCAATTAGTTCGATAAGAAATCATACCCAACGCCCACCAAATACAAGCCTTCTGCATAGGCAGGTGTTTCGTATCTGCAAGGTTGGCCTGTTTTGAAAGCCTGCTCGATGTCAGCAAGCGATAATGCTCCTCGGCCAACGTCGATCATGCGTGCTACGAGTAGTCGTACCATGTTGTGTAAGAAGCGATTTCCCTGAATGGTGAAAAGAAGTGTTTTGCCATTTTCAACTTCGATTAACGTACATTCATCGATGCGGCAAAAGGTACTTGGATACTGCTCTGGACTGCGGCAAAAAGCTTTGAAATCTGTGTTTTGGCGAAAGCAGGAAACGACTTTCTGCATCTCCAGAAGGTCTAGTGGATTCGCATCATACCTACCGGCAAGGTCTCCGTGGAAAGGGTTTTTTGTAAGGTCGATTTGGTATTCATACCTACGGAATGTAGCATCGCGTTGTGCATGTTGATGATCTTCAACTTCAATCCAATCGAAGATCGAAATGTCATCTGGAAGCATCCGATTGAGCCGAAAAACGGGATCATATGCAAACGCTGCTTTAATGTCGATATGTGCATAATACGAGCGAGCATGTACGCCAGCATCGGTGCGTCCGCAGCCATGGAGATGTACGGGGTAGCCCAACATTTTTCCCAAACAATCTTCTATCGTTTTTTGAACTGTAACGAGTGGTGATGCTTGGGTCTGCCAGCCGTGATAGGCAGTTCCTTTGTAGCCGAGATGAATAAAAAAGCGAGGCATAAGCGCTAAGGTAGTTTCATTCCTTTGGGCCACTAGTGTTTGGTTGAGTGATGGGCAGGGCTAGCCTTGTTCGTATTTCGACGAACTTCATAAAGTAAGCGGTCACCATTTTCGCAACTCTCTTAGACGCAAGCTGTATACTTTTCATGCATCCAAATTCACATCTTCCTTTCACTGGTCAGGTTTCTTACAGTGAGGTCACCGAAAGAGCTGCTACAATTGATTTAGGTGACACTCCAGCTTCGATGCGAAAAGGCTTCGAACGATTGTTACTAGGTGAAAATCCTTTGTCCGATGATCGTCCAATCATTCAGTTGGGTGCGGTAGAGGCGCGTATTAGTGGTCTAGAAAACTTAGATGGATACCAAGGTCGTGTTTGGATCTGGTTTCATGGGGGAGGTTATGTTTTTGGGTCTCCAGAAACGCACATTCGTCCAACTTCAGCTTTCGCCAAAACAACAGGCTGTCCAGTTGTCACACCTCGATACCGGTTAGCTCCTGAACATAAATGGCCGGCTCAACTTGATGACGCAATCGCGGTCGCGCAGGCACTCCAACAGCAAGGGTATGAGGTGGCTCTCGTAGGGGATTCTGCGGGTGGGCATCTTGCGATAAATACAGCCTTGGTTTTGGCGAAAGCTGGAACCCCTGCAGCACGACTAGCTCTTTTTTCTCCTAATACAGATAGGGCTGGCTATAATCCTACTCGGGCGCAACGCGATGCTTTCGACCCCATTGTTGGGGATGCGTTTGATGTGATGCTCGCGAAAATGTGTTTTGGTGATACATCCGTTTCTGATCCACAATGTTCTCCAGTATTAGGGGATCTAAGCTTGTTACCTCCAACCCATATCGAGGTAGGTGGAACAGAACTATTGCGTGACGATTCACTCGTTTTTTATGCATTCGCCAAACGAGCGGGAGCGCAGATCACCTTGTACGAAACACCCAAAGCATTTCACATGTGGCAGGTTTGGGGACCATGGTTGAAGGAAGGTGTAGAGTCACTTGAACGCGCAGCAAGCAAGACGGAGTGATTTGGCGGGTATTGAGCCGAAGGTGTAATTCGTTTTCCAAAAAAATGGAACGACCACGAGGTCAGTCCTTGTTCATTTAGTACGTATTTTCATTTCAAAATACTTGTCAGTAGCCCGTGTTAAGCGCTCACTTCTCCGATATAAAGTAGTCTTAGTCGATTCACGAACGATTACGTTTGAGTGCTGTTGAGTTCGTATGAAAAATAACTTCCCTGCCGCTCCTTCATGGATGCGCTACACGATGTACACTGCGGCAGTTTATAATATTCTTTGGGGTGCTTGGGTGGTCCTTTTTCCTCAACACGCCTTTTCTCTTTTCGATATGGATCCGATCAATTATGCCAGCGTATGGCAGAGTGTAGGAATGATTGTGGGTGTCTATGGAATTGGCTATGGAATCTCAGGAACTAACATAGCCCGTCATTGGCCAATCATTTTAGTAGGGTTTCTAGGGAAGGTCTTTGGACCAATCGGGCTCATTCAAAAAGTGTGGCTTGAACATGAGTTGCCGCTCCAGTTTGGTTGGATTAACGTGTTTAACGATTTGATTTGGATCGTCCCTTTTGCGCTGATTCTTCGATGGGTTTGGAAGCATGGAGCTATGCAATAAGCAGGTTATAAGTCAGGCCTAGTTTTGATTGCAAGTATATCTTGTGGCCATGTCAGAAAACATAGTCCAGAAGCAGCCTAATAATCCATTGCATGGAGTACGATTAGATGCGATGCTCGAGCGCTTGGTTGAGGTGCATGGATGGGCACGTCTGGGTGAGAAAACAAACATTATTGCGTTTCTAAATAATCCTACTTTCCCTTCGAGCCTTAAGTTCTTACGAAAAACGCCATGGGCGCGCAAAAAAGTGGAAACACTCTACTTACGACTACTTCAATTGGAAGCGTTGGGAAAGGATATATGAGCTTCTTAGGTGCCTTCGGGGCGGATTAGGAAATTATAGATATGTCGGGTTAAATCTATTTTGGTCAGATTTTGCATCCGATCGAACTCAATTTTACTAACTTACGAATTCATTCTAGTCTCACAAACGGACGGTGTGTTTTCCCTTCCTGGGAAGACGCTCCGCCTTTGGGATTATTGGTCAAAACGGCGATTATTTCATTTTTTCGTCTGATAAGTATCAAACTCTCCAATATTATGCTGTTTTTCGATCGCTGAGTACGATCTTACCAGCATGAAGTCAGCCCTACGTTTTTCACTCTTTTTCATTGCGCTTTCCTGCATTTCAGTAGGTCAGGTTTTGGCGCAAGCTGAACTGTCTCCAAAGCTTCAGCAAGAGCTTAATACCACCCGACAAGAAATCCCGGTTTATTTGATGCTCCATGAGCAATCAAATGCAAAGGAAATCTTGGCTTCAGCAGCAGCAAGAGGCTTGTCTAAGAAGGAGCGTGTTGCCTATGCGCTGAATGAAGTAAAGTCGCGAAATCAGAACGTACAAGCTCCATTAGTGCAACGAATTGCTGGTTTGGAATCTGTGAAGAACGTACGAAGTCGCTGGATTGTCAACATGATTGGTTTTAGCGCAAGTCCTGAAAGAATCCGTCAGATCGCAACATTCCCAGAAGTAGCTGCGATTTACTACGATGAGCCATGGGAAGTTGAGCAAGTCTTGGAAGAGGAAGAAGCCTTCAGCGAACCTGATGATAAGGAGCCAGGGCTTTCTGCAGTAAATGCTGATAAAATGTGGGCTTTAGGCTACACAGGTTTTGGAAGTATTGGTTTTACAGCTGATACAGGCGTTGACCCATTTCACCCAGCACTCAATCATAAGTATGCAGGTTATTCTGCAGGTCCTAGTACGTGGTACGATATCGACGGCTCTACATTTCCTTTTGATTGCGGAGATCACGGTACACATGTCACCGGAACCATGCTTGGTCTCGATAGAGTTACAAGAGATACTATTGGAGTAGCCTATAATTCTCACTGGCTAGGTGGCGCCATCCTTTGCGGTGTTGGTACAGCGGATAACATAGGTGCTTTCGAATGGGCAATTGATCCAGATGGAGATTTTCAAACGAATGATGATCGTCCTACAGTTATCAATAATTCCTGGAGAGATCCTTCTATTTCAGATATAGAATGTCAAAACTCTAATCCTTACCCAACCATTTTGGCCAACCTCGAAGCTGCCGGAATAGCTGTTGTTTTCTCTGCTGGTAATTCTGGTCCCGAAGACACGACAATAACACCGCCGCACAACATCAATATGGGGCTTGTGAACACTTTTACGGTAGGAGCATTAAATCAGAGCAGTACAGGAATTGCTGGCTTTTCAAGTCGAGGACCTTCAATTTGCTTGGTTGATTCTGTTCCACTTGACATCAAACCAGAGGTATCTGCTCCGGGCTCAAGTGTTAGATCATGCCTCCCAGGAGTAGACTACGGTTTGAAATCTGGAACAAGTATGGCAGCGCCACACGTTGCAGGTTCTATCTTGCTACTTAAGGAAGCATTTCCTGATTTAGATGGTGAATCCTTAAAATTAGCACTCTACTTCAGTGCAGTTGATATGGGCGTTGCTGGTGAAGACAATACTTTTGGTCGAGGGATAATTGATGTTTTTGCTGCTTACAACTATTTGATTGCTCAGGGGAATACCCCTACTTTACCTAATAGACCTTCTACTGCGCCTGTCGTAATGGGTATGGCTCCTAGTAATGGAAATTGCGGCGGTGAGTTCTCTTTTAACCTTACGCTTAGCAATGAAGGAATCGATGAAATAGAATCATTAACCTACGAATACGCTATTGATGGAGTGGTGGAAACAGGCGAGCTAACCTCAATGTCTTTGCTTCCTGGGCAAATGGAGACCTATGAAATTAGTGGTACTTCAAACCTGTCTAGCAGGGAACTCTTGCAGTTCAGGTTGATTACTGCAAACGGTGGAGCTGTTGATCCGCGATTGGATATTGGTGGTACAATAGAGATTGAGCTTTCTCAACTAGAGCCAGCCAGTCTCGTTATGGACGACTTTGGGACCGATGGTCCTTGTCTCAATTCTCCAATCTTACTTTCTTTGGACGGGACCACAGGAGATTCAGTAGTGTCCTACTTCAGTAGCGCTAATTCAGCTCTACCTGGCAGTATTGACGTTGAGCAGCCTTTTGTGATCGGACAATTAACAGAGCCAACGACGCTCTATGGAGTAGCAGAGTACATCGTCAATGATGGCTTTGAAACACCTTCTCTTAATGAAACAACGTTCAGCTCCACTGATGATGTCTTCATTGAAATCTTAGCTAATAGTAGCGTAAGATTGAGGCAGGCAACTGTAATAGCCAATGAAAGCGGACGGATCACCGTTAATATCACCAATATAAATACTGGGGTACGAGCAGTGAGGCGGTCATTACAAGTACAGCAAGGTGTGAACCGCATAGAGCTTCGTGCATCCTTAGAATCTGGAGAAGAGTATGAAGTTGAGATTTCTGGTAATGTTGATTTGGGGACGATCAATGATAACATTAGAGGGGAAGATTTGGCAGGAGGAAGACTGAGTGTAACTCGAGGAACCGGAAGCTTTTTCTTATTTGATATTGAATCTGGATACACTGACGGTTGCGGAACTATTGAAGTTGAATTGTCACCTGATCCGAATCGCACCTCTATTTCATTGGCTCCAGTAGCAATTCCAACAGAGGTTGAATTAGGTTCTGAGGTTGTCTTCAGTGAAACTATACTCGCTACAGCAACTGATCATCGATGGATCGTAAGCGGAACGATCTATGAAGGAGCTGGGGACATGTTAAGAGTTCAGACCTCTGAGCTTGGAACAATGACTGCTCGTGTTATGGCGACAGATGACAACGACTGTTTGGCTACTGGGACTGTGGATGCTGAAGTAATACCTACAAGTTCTAGCACCGAAGATGTAGACGATTCCGTTGCACTTGATGTTTATCCAAACCCTGCATCAGATTACTTTGAATTGAGCGGTAACACCAATAATATAGAGACAATCACATTGCTCGACGCCGTTGGAAGAACAGTTCAGGTTTGGACAGGAACGTCGCTTCGCTATGATCTAAATGCAATCCCTAGTGGGGCGTACTTAGTGCAGCTAAGCAATAAGGAAGGGAAGATTCAAGGAATTCCACTTGTTATTGAATAATTGAGCCTAAGTGAAAAGGATGTCGGGATTTTCTATGATAATGGAGAATCCCAACATCATCCTTCATACTTTTTTAAGCTCTCAATTTAGCTAGAGCAAGACACATATCTGCTTGTTCTTCACGTGACAGGTTAGTATTGTCAATGACAACTACTCCTTCGGCTTTGCGTAAAGGTGAATCCTCTCTTGTCGAGTCGATTCTATCTCTTTCGGTAAGGTTTACTTCTACTTCTTTTGAAGGAGTGGGTGTACCCAGAGACTTGAGTTCTTCAACTCTGCGTCGTACGCGCTCCTGAGTCTCAGCAGTGACAAAGAGTTTTAATTCAGCGTTTGGAAAAACGACTGTTCCAATATCGCGGCCATCCATTACAATTCCGCCATCTCTACCAATGTGCTGCTGCTGTCTCACTAGCTCTGCACGAACATTTGAAAGTGTCGCGACTGGACTCACTAGTTTATTGACAGCCATACTTCGTAGTTCCTTTTCTACGATTTGCCCATTGAGTAGTACGCGCTGGTGCGTTCCTTCATTGCGGAAATCAAGGCGTAGATCTGCTAAGGCTTCATTTACTCTATCTATATTGTTTATGTCGATATCCATACGCAGAAAATGCAACGTGACGGCTCGGTACATTGCACCAGAGTCAACGTAGACATAGCCCATAGAAGCTGCAAGGTCTTTTGCAAGCGTACTTTTTCCGCAGGATGAGAAGCCATCAATGGCGATCGTGATCGGCATGACGGCAAACTAAGGTAAATGGAGGATTATGCCGGCAATTCGGCAACTTGGTTTACCCCGAAAAAAGCCAACAAGTCCTCCACATTAACTGGAGTGAAGGCGTTCGGAAGCAAACTACATTGAAAAGGAATTCTTTGGAGTTGCTTAAAGTATCGTTCGCCAACTCGGTCTAGCTCCCCACTAAAATGTTTGCGTTCCATACGATAAAGCACTTGAGCAATTGCAATGAGACGTGCATCATATTTTGCATTTAGCTGTTTTACCGAAAGGTGTCTCAGCTCGGCTATGGTGTCGCTCAATGCTTCTTTCTGTCCAAGTTTACGATACAGGGTCGCTTTTATCAAGTATCGCCAAGCATTAAGTCCTTGCAAATCAGTGCGAAAGGCGGAAGTTTTATTAAGGAACGCTTGAATTTTTCCGTCTTTCGGGTGCTTTAGATGCGAAGTTAAGTTCTCATCGAAGCTAATTGCAAGCATCTCTAAAAGTCTGAAGACTTCTGCTTCTTGTTGCGAAAGGAGGCTAAAAGTCCGCTGCTTCATTACGTATTCAGCTACCTGTTGAGCTTTTGAAAACGCTTGAGTTTGTAGGAGAAGAGCAATTCTTGATTTTTGCAGCATAAACCAAATGCTTGATCCAATTTTGCTTCGATTCTCCAAATGTTGGATAGCCTCTAATCCTTTAATGCGATCTCTTTTTTCAATGAAAAGCTCTATTTGCCAAATGCAAAGTTTTGTAAGACGACTTTCATGCATCTGCCTTGGCGATTCAGCACTGTACGAGATTACTTCATCAACGAGGCTGATGACCCGTTCTTTCTCATAGCTCGTGCGAGCTAAAAGGCAATTTGTTTCTAAACGATTATAATAGAGCATTGCACTTTCAGAAGTAACCTTCATTGCATCAACTTCTTCTTGAAGTAGGTGCACTTCTTCTTTGGTTTTGTCTAGGTTTTTTTCTGCACCCGAGAAAAGAAGAAGTGAACGAGCGCGCCTAAGAATATCCTCGCTGTTTAATTCTTGTTGATATACTTGATTCGCATCGTCAATGACACGCTGGAGCTGTTTACTAATTTTCGAATCACCTTGACCTGCGGCTTGATTAGCTAAAAAACGAGCTGTCTGAACGGTGAGCTCAGCAAAACCATACTTCTGGCAAACTGTGAGCAAGCTCTTAGCCATTTGTATTGCAGGCTCTAAGGCGTCATTTAGACAAAGAATATTTATTAGCGACCAATCCCGTTGACAATTATGGTAGGTCTGATCAAAGGAACTTCGATGAGGTTTTGATTGATCGACAAAGAAGAGCGTATTAAGTAGACGCTTCTTAAAGCGAGATTTCAGTTGGCGGTAGCGTACATCGCCTGGACCCGCATTGTAGAGCTTTTGAGCAGCCTCTCTATCATTTCTAATGGAACCGTCTCTCAGTCCAAGGTATAGTTCTTTAAACTTGGAGTTCTTGGCATTCAGCGTGTCCTCAGTAAGCACGTCAATTTTACGCAACTTCTGTTGAGTAATCAACTGTGTAACGGCAAGCATGCTTTTCATCAGAAAGTATTTTTCTGCTCAATTATGGAGGAATTGTGAATATTTATAGGTGATTACATATGCAAAAATCTTTCCATTTATCTAGCGTGTGCTACTCGATATAACCGTCCAAAAAGAAACCCCAACGCTTGCAAGAAGAGTTGGGGTTGATTTTACGTTAAGAAAAGGTGCGGATTAGTACTCATCTTCATTAAAAAGAAAGTCATCCTTTCGCGGGTAATCAGGCCATACGTCTTCGATGGTCTCATATACCTCGCCTTCATCCTCCATTTCTTGGAGGTTTTCCATTACCTCTAACGGCGCTCCAGAACGAACGGCGTAATCAATGAGCTCGTCACGCGTTGCAGGCCAAGGCGCGTCTTCGAGGTGGTGGGCTAATTCAAGTGTCCAGTACATGGGGTGGTTTAATATGCTGTTATCGAGAATGCTTTAAAAAGACTTTTGTTGCGCTTCACTCTCGAATAGTGCTACGAATAACGCATTATGAACGGTAGTATGCAACTATTTTTTGCTAAATTTTTGCAAGGATGCAAAGTGGTTGTAATGAATTGAATACCAGCTACTTACTTGTTGCTGTAGCTTTCGCCAAAACAGAAGGCGTGTAAGAAGCTACTACTTCGAAACGTCGATTTGCGTATCCATGAGGAGGGTTTCCGACCTCACTAGTGCCTGAAGGCCCCGTCGGATCACAAACTTTGTAGGATCGTCCTTCGTGCCAGTACGACTTTCCAATGAGCTCATCTGATGCCACTGCAATGCTTAGATGATCATCATATGCGATTGCGATGATAGGTAAATCAAGCAATTTCTTGACGAGATTGAAATATAATGCAGATCGATCTTCACAATCGCTTGTGGCATAGAACAAAGTTTCTTCAGCAATCATCGGCTTAGAAAAACCAAAAGCCTCTTTATCTTCTTTGTAATCAAAGGCTCCTCGAGTAAAAGCAGCGAGGAAGCTCAATGATTCCGCGTTTGATTTACCTGCTAGCATTTCTTCAAGCTGGCCATAGAGCTGGGCACTCGAAGCATCACTCATAGGAATCTGCATGTAGAGTCCTTCTTCAAAAAATGGATAATCCTCCATCCATTGGATGATTGTTCGATCACTTGAGGTATGCAAAGTGAGAGCTTCACCTTGATAGGTGAAAAAATACGGTCTCTCTATCAACTGAGGGGTCAGCCTTGGAAGTTCTAGTAAGCTAAAACTGAACGACTTTCCGGTAGGATTTGGTCGTGCAGTATGCATATTAAGGCTACGACTATGATGCTTTCGCGGAAACAACGCCGCTGAAAGGTTTACATATTTTCGTCCATCATCTTCAATGATAGGGACTTCAAACATCGCTTCCCCTGAAAAGACATATACATAGACGTCTTGGCTATTTATGTCGTAGCAGAGCCTTGTATCGAATCCAGCCATCGTGAGCAGGTGGTATTCTAAGAGTCGCTGTTCAGGCTCGCCTACAAATTCTGCAATTTCATCGAGGGTCTGATGTACAAGTTTAAAATAAAGCCAGTCATTGAGTTCCCATCGATGGCGGTACGCATCTAACTGATTATGTATGACATCCCAGTCTTTCCCTTCAACCGCGAGTAAGTAGTTGTCTATCCCATCTCCATTTAAGTAGAGCGTTCCATTTGCAAACAACTCTGCTGGATAGGTCAACTCAACGGTTTCACCATAGAAAGACAGCTCCGCATGCTGCATAGGCAACATAAATCCTAAAAGCCAACTGGCCCAAGCGAGGATAAGGCTGTGCATACAGGTTTTTAGTGGGGTGAGTAAGTTGATCTAGCGCGAAATGGTGAATACGCAAGTCATCTACTTTAATCTACGTCCAAAAGCCATACTAGATTTTACGTTTCTGCCATTTTAGCAACTTATTATGCAATTCTTTGCGATTTTGTTAAGGTGGACTGAGTTAGCTTTTTCGTTAGTAAGCACAAAAAAAGCCCATGAATAGCTAGTATTCATGGGCTCTTATAGCTAGCTGCGGATCCTTATAGAATGAGCATCGCATCACCATAAGTGTAGAAGCGGTACTTCTCTTTAATCGCCTCTGCATATGCTTCCATGATGAGGTCGCGACCTCCAAAAGCGCAGGCCATGATCATGAGGCTCGACTTAGGCAGATGCAAGTTGGTGATCATACTATCTGCAACGTGGAAACGGTATGGTGGGTAAATGAACTTGTTCGTCCAACCGATATTGGTCGCAAGCAAGTCGTCCGCACTGATCGAACTTTCGATAGCACGTTGACAAGTTGTACCGACGCAGCAAACGTGTCCTTTACTGCGCTTTGTGGTGTTGATGACATCAACCGCTTCCTGTGTTACCTTAAAGTACTCTGCATCCATTTTATGCTTAGAAAGATCTTCGACCTCGATCTCACGGAAAGTTCCTAAACCCACGTGAAGCGTAAGCTCAGCTCGCTTGATGCCTTTTAGCTCCATGCGCTTAAGCAAAGAAGACGAAAAGTGAAGTCCAGCCGTTGGTGCAGCTACTGCTCCTTCTTCTTTAGCGTACAAGGTCTGGTAGCGTTCTTTATCGATTTCCTCAACAGGACGATCGATACCTTTCGGGAGGGGAGTGTTGCCCAAAAGATGGAGCTTCGCGCGAAACTCTTCATTAGTGCAATCATCCATGAAACGGATCGTACGACCACGTGAAGTCGTATTATCTACTACTTCAGCAATGAGGAGCTCATTTCCGTGTGCGTCTGGAAAAAACAGCTTGTTACCTACACGAATCTTACGTGCCGGGTCAACAAGAACATCCCAGAGCTTTTGCTCTTGGTTAAGTTCCCGAAGAAGGAAGACTTCGATGTTTGCATCGGTTTTCTCCTTTTTACCAAACATTCGCGCAGGGAATACTTTGGTATTGTTCATGATCATTGCATCGCCTTCATTGAAGTACTCAAGAATGTCACGAAACACCTTGTGCTCGATCTTACCGGTATCACGGTGAACGACCATAAGGCGACTTTCATCGCGACGTTCTGTTGGATACTTGGCAATGAGCTCTTCTGGCAGCTCAAATATGAATTGGGAGAGTTTGGTCCTCATCTAAAAGTTGTCGTTTTCGGAGCGCAAAGATACTACACTAAAGCTTAGGCTTTGATAGGGGAAGGCTAGTTGATTTTTAGGACATTCCTTGATGTTTGTGGACAACTTGAGATTATTGCTACTAAAAGTGGCCACAGAGTCGGTTCCTAGGAGATGAACAATGAATGCTTTTACTCTTGGTAGATGGATTTCAGCTCTTCGTCGTTGTTCGGGTGTTTGGTTTTGGCGAAAGCCTACCTTTAGAATAGAATTTTACGATCGGCCTCATGCGTGTACTTTTTCGCACCATTTTCTCTTCATTAAGTCAAGCCTGGCAACAGCTTACGGGTAACAAACTACGAACAGCCTTAAGCTTGCTTGGTGTTAGTATCGGTATTTTCTGCATCGTAGCCGTACAATCTGCAGTAGATAGCCTGCAGTCCAATGTTGTTGATAGCCTTTCAAAACTTGGAGACAACACGCTGTATATTCAGAAGATGCCATGGGGCGAAGACCCCGGAAAGAACTATTGGAAATATGCACGCCGCCCAAATTTCACGTACGACGAGTATAAAGCTTTGGACCGTGGGTTAAAGGAAGTTGGAGAAGCAGGCTACTACTCGATTGTAGGAGGGCGCACAGCGAAGTGGCGCAACAATAACGTCGAAGGAGTATTTAGCGTCGCAGGTTCTCCAGAACTTGCCGATTTCTTTGGGATGGAGTTTGGCGAAGGCCGGTTTTTTACCTCTTCTGAATTCAGACTAGGAAGTAACGTTATCGTACTTGGATATGAAACCGCGCAGCAGTTGTTTGGTAATGTCGAAGCAACAGGTCGCGAAATCCAGATGTTTGGACAAAAGCTAACGGTTGTCGGAGTACTAGAGAAATCTGGCGAAGACCTGTTGCAGGTATTTAACTTCGATGAGGCAGCCATTTTCAGCTATCCCTTCATGGCCAAATCAGTGAATTTGGAGTCTACTTTCTTCTTCTCTTCGCTCATGGCAAAACCAGTAGGGGATAATTCAAAAGCCGATCTAGTAGATGCAGTAACGATGAATTTGCGAGCAGATAGGCGATTAAAGCCAGTTGAGGATGACAACTTTAGTGTCAATAGCCTTTCCATTATTACAGGTGTATTAGATGCCGTTTTCGGTACACTTAATATCGTGGGCTATGTAGTGGGCTTTTTCGCAATTTTGGTAGGAGGATTTTCTGTTGCGAACATCATGTTTGTATCGGTAAAGGAGCGAACAAGCCTCATTGGAGTGAAGATGGCTCTAGGTGCCTCTCGCCCTGTGATTTTGCTTGAATTTTTGATAGAAAGCATGGCCCTTTGTCTCATAGGAGGAATGTTTGGGTTGCTATTGGTCTTTGCAGTCATCACTGCCCTCAACACGAATTTCCCGTTTGTAATTTCTCTATCAGCTGCCAATATGCTGATTGGGACAGCTCTTGCCTTGATTATTGGGGTGTTCTCTGGTATAATCCCAGCATTTATGGCAAGCCGTATGGATCCAGTTACTGCAATTCGCTCATAAGGAGTAAGGTCGGCTGATTTAGACCGGAGTTAAGGGGCTTCTCATGCTTTATTTTAGTCAGGTTGCGCGGATGCGTGCTGTGGTAACTTTTTCTACTGTTTTGGTCTCGAATAAGCAAATTTTAGATTTATTTCGAGAGATTATAGGGAATTAGTGAGTTGAGGTGTCCTCGGCATACAATTTGGTTATATATGTTTTTGCCTGAAAAGCACGCAAAGACACATTTCGATTCTCGTTGAATTGGAATCTTGTGTCAGTTTGGCGCTTTTATTCCCCTCCAGGTGATTGGATCTCTAACCCTAATCACATGAACTATCGTCTTTTTGTCTTGCTCTTTGTAGGTCTTCTTGGTTCATGTTCGGGTTCTAAAGAGCTAGTGCAAGAAGGACCTGTCGAACATAAGCTTAAGCTGAATGGTCCTGCCGTAGTTGTCGACTGGATGCATTCTCCATTGAGAGCAAATACAGACGAGCCTGTTTCTTTCTCTGTCCAGGCAAAATCAGTTGTAGGGATAAGAAAGGTGGAATTGTTTGTCTACGAGTATCAACTTTACATCAATCAGCGATCGTTGCCTAGCCAACGTAGTCGAGCTGGAGGAATTGCTGGTAAAGTGAGAACTTGGGATTATCAGACACCTCGCCAATCAATAAATCTTGAGCATGCTCATGGACTTGGTTTTCCGAAGCATTCGCGTGTGGAATACATCTGGCGAATAACGAATATGGAAGGCGAGATTACTGATCGCTTTGCAATGTTTGATGCAGGAGAGTCGCCTTGGCCAGAAGATAAAGTGCTGTTATACAGTGCTTCTAGGTCGCCTATGAGTGAACTTATTGACATCGCCTTTTTTCGAGATGAAGATTATAAGGACTCGATCGACATATATAACCATGACTTAGAAGGCATGGTGAAAAAAGGATTTTTCGGCAGCGAACTCATCAGTCAAAACCGCAGTCGCTGGTCGTTCTACACAACTGATAGAAAGGCAGATGGAAAAGCAATTGCAGAGGATGTAAGTAATGATTCTTTGATTCCAGAATTTCTGAAAGACTTTAGCATTCCAGGCATTGATGCGTTTTGCTTAATGCACAGAGAAGAGTACACAGATAGAAGCCTCCTCTTAGAGAATTTTCATACGTTGAGTAACAACATGTTTTCTGCGGAGGCTTACAATTGGGGGACTGCAGTACATGAGTGCGGACATGCTATTTTTCACCTTTCGGATGAATATACTGGTTGTGCTTGTTTTCAAAATCGTTCATCTAGTAACGTTTTCCGTGAGCAAGCAGACTGTATGGAATGGAATATGGCAAATGGATTTCCAACAACAGACTGTTATCCAGTTACCGATATTTATGACCGTGACTGGTGGAGCGCAGAAGAGCCGACGTTTTTCAAATCTGAAGGCGAATGCCGCGAGCATAACCGCAAAAATGGGGTGAGCGGAGACAGTTGTAGAAACTTCATCAATGGTTCGGGAGAGGAACTCTTCTGGGCATTTGAGTCAACCTGCATAATGCACGATGATGGTGACAACATCGTTCGCCCGTTTCAGCGGGCATGTAGCCAGGTAATTGTAGAGTATTTTGAAAAACTGCGTCCGATAAACTTCGATGATTCTTTTGCGAGTACACATCGTGATAATATCTATGGTTATGAAGATGTCGTTGTCATGGAAATGGAAAAAGGCGATGATTCATGGAATCTTGAAGTAGTAGGTGCTCAACTTGGTGTTCCAACTCAAACAATTGATTCTGATGGGGAGGTGGTGATGCGTGTCATAGGGAATAGTGGAGAATCACTATACACGTACGGCTTATCGCAACCTGGTGCTGTGCACGTCCACAATGAAAGTGATGACCGTTTCGAGGTGCCAGCAGAAGGCCATGTACGTGTAGCTGTTCCAGCTAATCAGACAATTGCTCGTGTAATTTGTGAATTTGATCATGAGGCGCATTTGCGTTCAGCTGATCCTACCAAGCTTTCCTATCAAGCTCCTTATATTTTTGAAATAGGTAGTAAGGTAAAGCAAGCCCTAGAGGCCTTGCGATTGATGCCAGCTGAGCGCTAAGACTCGCTGAAGAGAGATGCGGTGAAAGAATCAAACTGGTCTTACTCTTCGAATGGTACCTATTGGCTCAGATTTTCGTAAACGAGAAGGCTTAATCGTATGGCTAAGCTACTCCAGGCTGCATGATGCTGGCTTTGGGGTGGTACGCTTTTTGACTGAGAACATATGGCAATTATTGCCAATTTGATAGGAATCCAGCGTTTAGGTGGGTTCCCAAGTGCTGCACATGAAAAATTTGTACTCCCTTATACTCGCTTTTGCTGGCCGTGCGCTAGGATTGTTTCTTGCAATCTTTGTCCTAGTTGGACAAGTGGATGCTCAGTGTAATCAAACCATAGTACCTGATACGCTGATGGCGGATTATCGGGGTAATTCTGTTGGATTTTGCGTTGATCTCGACTTTATGGTCGCTATTCGATCTGATCGTTATATCGACGGTGTTCTACAGACAGGCTTTGCTGAAGGATGCGACTTTGATTCTTTAGTATACTATCCTTATGCAACGTTCCCAGATGGCGGCACGAATGGTCCTTACGAGCTAATTAATTGGGCTGTGGATGGTAGTTCACTCAATGTCATGTTCTCAGACGTGAACGACCTCGTTAACCAAATGAACAACTTTAATTCTTCGGGCAACTGGATTAATGAGCAATTGACGAGGAATATTGTTGGCGGCGAGAACGGCCGTACGTACAGTCCAATGATTGTCCAACAAATGGGATCAGGTACCCAGAGAAGCGTTAATCCGAATATTTCACGTGTTGCAAACGGAACATTAGTTGTTGTGGACGGCGCAGGGTTTCATGAATACGTTATAGACGACCCGAGCACAGGTTGTAGAGATACGCTCACGCTTTTCCTACGTCCAATTTTGGAGGATATCGAGCTAGAGATTTTTACAGATTATAATCAGGAGTCTCAGGTGTTTTGTCTTGATAATTCAGGCCTTCTTGGTTCACCACAATCAGTAGTGATTTGTGATGCTCCTGATGATGGGACGCTGAATGATCAAGGTGGATATTGCTATACCTACACTCCAGATGCAGGGCAAACAGGTTCGGATGTAATATGTATCGAAGTTTGTGACGATTCAGCTCCTCCAATAGGTCCTATATGTCAACGAACAATCGTTACCATGATTACTCGTTCGCCGACAAATTTGACTACTGATACCGTTCGGTTTACAATGACCAATGTCGATACGACAGTGTGCGTCAACGCAGTGCTTGATCTGGGAGCCATGGCTGATTTTGCTGAAGTATGTGGTCCAATTCCGACAGGATTGAATATTTTACCTTCAACTGATGGGTGTGTAGATATACTACCCGAGCCTAGCTTTTCCGGCCCTGCAGTTGTTTGCGTTAGCCATTGTATTGGTGCAGTTTGTGATACAACAATTCTTGACTTTACAGTATTGTCTGCTTGTGATTTAGGATTGTTTCCTAATACCACCGATACAATACCTTCTCAAGGAAATCCAACACCTTACTGTCTATCTGTAGAAAGAACACAGCTAAATGCTTACAGCATTACAGTAGATGGCCTAGTGTACAATGGCCCAGTGAGGGATTGCGACTTTGAACAACAATACTTTTATAACTACGCCCCCCTTTTTGGTAACGGTGGTCTAGGGCCATATACCCTAACGAGCTGGACGTTCAATGGTCAAGATTTCTCGACTACATTTCAAGACCCTACCGAGCTCGAAACATTCATGCGAGCAACAGATCCGGCAGGGAACTGGAGTCTCGATGCTGGCGCTTTCAATATTATTGGGGGTGAGCCGAACTCATCATACGGTACAATGATTATTGTTCATGATGGAACAGGAACACGAAGTGAATTACTCGCAAACCCTATTGATATTGCACAGGGAGCGAGCATTGAGCTTCCTGGAGATGGGAATTACGTTATAGAAGTGACCAACCCAAGCACTGGATGTATTGATGCTGTTACCTTAACTGTCGGTCAAACAGCGCCTCCAACCACTGTAACGCAGACTTTGAATGTCAATGTTTTTGCCGATAGTGTAAGTCAAACAACTTGTCTTTTTACGAATCCACGTGATCAATTTTCAATTTGTGAAGATGTGTCAAATGGAACAACATCGTTTGATGTAAATGATTGTGTTGTTTACCGTCCCAACCCTGGATTTACAGGGATGGACACCCTTTGTGTAGTGAGTTGTGATTTGCCTGCAGGAGTAGTATGTGATACCACATTCGCGATATTTAACGTAATCCCGCAATCAGGCACCATTACGCAGACACTTAATATTAATGTGATTGCTGATAGTGTAAGTCAGCTAACATGTCTTTTTACGAATCCACGTGATCAATTTTCAATCTGCGGAGATGTGTCTAATGGAACAACAACGTATGACTTAAATGACTGTGTTGTTTATCGTCCTGATCCTGGATTTACAGGGATGGACACCCTTTGTGTGGTGAGTTGTGATTTACCTGCTGGCGTAGTGTGTGATACGACCTTTGCGATTTTCAACGTAGTGCCTCAGACAACAGTTGATACGATCTACTTGACGAATTTCGGAGATGCCCCATTCAATCTATGCAACGGACTTCCAATTTCGGGACCGTTTAGTAGTGTTTCTATTTGTGGAGTCTCGGGGCCTTTCACTGCTGCAATCAGTCCAGATGGACAATGTGTTGTCGCTGACCCAGATGATGGTGTTGCCGGTACAGGAGAAATCTGTGTCACGTTTTGTTCTACTTCAATGCCTGTGGTTTGTCAGGAGGTACTTTTCATCATTACCCAGACACCTTCATGCGCGCCTTCACTGTTCGCCCAAGATACAGTTACGCTTCCATCTTCCTTTGGGGATGTGGAGTACTGTTTAGCAAATGGAACAGATCTATCAAATTATGAAATTTATGTCAACGGGGCACTAACTACTCCTACGACAGACCCTAGCTGTGGCGGCGGCGGCGGCGGTGGTGCAGATGTTTATTTTTATCCGCTGTTATTCATAAATGATGGTCCTTTGCGTATTGATGCATGGGATATTAATGGAAATACAATTCTTAATGTAGCCACTTCTGGTTTTGCGGAACTGGCAGATACGATGAGCTTTTTTGATCCAGGAAATAATTGGACTTATGATGTTGCGGAGCAAGGTTTAGTAGGAACGAGTAATGTCGGAAACTACTCTCAGTTGATCTTGTTCGATATGTCTTTTGGTACAACTTATACTATTCCGATTGAAACAATTCAATCAGGCGGTGGCGGCGGTGGCGGAGTTGATGGCTCAGTCATTACGCTGCAAGATCCAGGCATTTATGATGTTGAGGTGATTGCCCTTGATGGTTCTTGTGGTGATCGACTGGTAATTCATCGCGAAGGATCCACTTCACCTGATCTGGATACTGTGATTTTCGCAGCAACTTCAGATCAATTAAATGGTCCATATTGTTTGGATGTAGCCGAGTTGGGCACTACTCCTACAAGTATCCAGTCTTGCGGAGACCCTATGAATGGAACGGTTATTTTCGATAATCTCGAATGTTTGAGCTACCAACCTAATCCTGGATTTATTGGTAGTGATACCGCGTGCGTTGTTATCTGTACAAATGGAGGATTATTATGCGACACAACTACTGTCATCTTTAATGTAACAGACAATTCAGCTTGCCCTGAAATTTGGGCAGTCACAACAGCATCTGCTACAACAGATGATTGTACTGCTCTGACTAATGTTTGTCTACCTGCGTTCCCAGACGAGTTCTTTAACTATTCTGTGAGTGTCGATGGGGTAGTGCAGGCTGGAGCGCTTGCCTGTGGTGCGGATACCGTAACGATCTACTCTTACGCAGACGTTGCTGGTCAAGGCCAAGCTGGTCCATACAGAATCGAAGGGTACAATCTTTCTTCTGGCACATTTACCGAAAATCTTGGAGATATTAATGTATTGGTTGACTCACTAAATCAGTGGGATCCAAATGGTAATTGGATGATTAACCCGAGCAACTTCACCATTTTCGGTGGAGTAAGTGGGTTCCCATACGATACCATTGATTTCCGTCAAATTGCGACCGATACATTGAATCGTTTGGTTCCTGTGACCACACTAATTGAAAATCAAATAGGATTTGATCTTCCAGTAGGAAGTTATTCAATTGGAGTAACAGATCTTCGAACGAATTGTACAGATACCCTTCGTTATAA
>CALDTK010000181.1 GCA_937924035.1 uncultured Saprospiraceae bacterium
CGAAGGATCAACTTGGTATACCCATTTCAGCAATCAAATCATACCCGACTACACGACCAACGCCAACCAGATCCGCTATGACAACCTCAGTGGGTTTAGTGTAAGTAAAGGTGTAGGCGCCGAACTTCGTGCAAGTTCAAACCGTTGGCGAGCCATGCTAGGTGCGACCTTCGTCGATGTATCAATCATGGAAGAAAATGCACGCTCCCGTCCTCTCTTAAGCGAACGCTGGAGCGGGGTTTGGTCGGCGAGCTTCACACTTCCAAGCCAACAATGGAGCTTTGATTATACAGGTAGTTTATACGGTCCGATGTTACTTCCTGTTCAAGGTCCACTGGATGAACGAGCTGCCGAAAGCCCATGGTTCAGTCCGCAGAACCTACAAGCAACCTTCTCTCCTGGAGCCCGCGCTGAGCGTAGTCGAAGTGGCAAAACCTGGAAACTCTACGGAGGCGTAAAAAACCTACTCAACTTTACCCCAGCAGCTAACTCTATCGCCCGGTCGTTTGATCCGTTCGACAAGCAAGTAAGCTTCGATAACGACGGGAATGCTATAGCCACAGCGGACAACCCCCAGGCCCTAGTTTTTGACCCAAGCTATGTGTATGCGAGCAATGTGGGGAGGCGGATTTATGTGGGTGTTCGGTATACTATCAAGAAATAAGATTTTTAAGAATTCTATCTCTTTATCACTGTTTGAACCTGTATTGGGCATCATCAACCCATTTCTTAGTCCAAAGATTGACACTTTCACTAGTCAATCTCTGCTTTTCTGTGTTTAAGCCAAGCACTTTTAGCCTTACAGATCTTCGGCCGACTATTAATAAGGTACTGTCGTTACAAAGCCTGAGCTCATAGGCGTTTACTGGACTTACAATATAATATAGCTTGCCGTTTCGCTTCTCAAGTGAGCGTTCAGATACACCATCTCTAACATAAACACCTGTATAAGTATCTAAGTGAGAATCGTCAATCGCCTTCTTAGCTTTTGATTCATAATTCAATGCATCTTTAATATCCTGTAAGTAAAGTCTGTAAGGAAACGATTCGACTAATGGCGTAAGTTCTTGCCTACGAATACTAACAGAATCAACAATAAATTCCTGTTCCAGTCTATCCAATACTGGGTCAACAGAATAAACAACTCTATTTTGAATAAATCCTTCTTTATATGTTGTCTTTTGTGCTAGACCATGTAGGTGATGGTCCGAATCTCTCACAACTCCAATTTCAATAAACCCACCGTCGAAAAATGAACTAAAATAACTTGAGTCACTATTTGGATAATGGAAAGCACCAAGTTGGGTATCTGAAAATTCAAAAAGAAATCCATCTATATATCCAAAACGCATCTTATAACCTGTTAATTCTGCACTAAAATAATCTGATAATTCTTGTTCTTTCAATAATTTGGAATCCTTCCCTACACTTGCCAAATACTTAACAGATGCTAGTAATCCCTGATAAGAAGTAGACCATTCAGGATACAGTAAAAGTGCTTCTTCAAGTACTTTCTCCGATTCCGAGTGTTCTCCCATGTGGATGAAAAGCATTGCTTTTAAAAGAGTGGTAGAAAGACGAGACGGATCGCTTCTAAGCGATTCATCGGCTAACAATACCCCCGCTGTATAATTACCATTAAAGAGTTTTGCCTCAATCAATTGATCTCGGTTATACAGTGTATTTTCGATTTGCTGCCGTCGTGTCAGTACTCTATCATATTCTAAATAATCTCCACTCCAGAAGCAAACCTTTGCCAGAAGGCCAAGAGCACGGCTATCTCTTGGATTATTTTTGACTTGCGCTTTCAGTAATTGTTCCGCTCTTGGCCAATTTTTTTCAATGAGTTGAAGGGTAGTTAAAACCTCTACTTGCTCGCTTCGAGGCAATCGATTCCGATTTCGAAACGCAAGATTACCATATTTTTTTTGTTCCGAAATTGGAAAATTGTAGTGAAAGAAAGCATATGCAGCAGCGCCGGCAGCATGCGCAAAAGTGGAATCTAGTTCAACTGCTTTTTTAGTAGATGATGTTTCTTTTGTTATATCCAACTTTCCTCTCAAATATGTCTGCACAGCGGCTGAATCTGAAGACCATGCTTCTCTAAAATTTAGTGCGGGTGTTTCTTGTTTCACTTCTTCCGAGAGTCCTCCCTCTGCCAGAGCATACGTAGATATTGAATCCATCAAAACCAATACTTCTATGCCGCTAAATTCTCTTGTAGAAAGAATAGTTCCGTTCTTCGATGAGCGGACATTGAGTGTATATTGAGTCGTATCTCCAAAAATTTTATATGTACCATCAAAATATCGGTCACCGCCCGATTGCTTGGCCATTTCGAATTTTTCGCTACTTGTCAAAACACTCTTCTTCCTCGGATCAAATCCACTTTTCAACTCAACTCGCACACTTGGATTTAAGGACAAGCGATATGCAATTGACTCCGAAAAAGCTGCAGGAATATGATCTTGAGAAGAACTATATCTAGCTAAATTTTCTGGTTCTGGAGTAAACACAGTAAATACATGTGTCTCGGAAGTTGCTGAAGAGTTCGCTAATTCTGAAATTAAGTCTGCTTGAGCGGCTTCTACTTCAGAAGACGTGAGTGTATCAACTTTAGTACCACCAGAAATACGAAAAAGCAATAAAAATACAACTGCAACATTAGCACTCATTAAATATTTAGCTCGTTTGGAAAGACCAGTTTTCTGGATACGATCGAGATAAATAAAGACGAAGAATACCGTTGGTATTAAACCAACTAGAACAATTAGTAGGATAGAATTCCACTGACTCGCCAATTCGGCGCGTTGAAAAAATTGCCCAACCAGCTGATGCAATGCCCAACACCCTCCTAAATAGGCACCAAAATACTGTAACCCCGTTTTGAAATCCGGCCCAGGACTACCATCTGACAATCCACCTTGCTCTTCTTCCATAATAGAACGCCTAAAAAATCCAATTTAGCAAAATCCTAAAGGACACTATTACTTCAATTAATAACAAAAGGAGAATCTTTCTAGATCAAATCGCTTCAAGGATAAGGCTACGAGTGCAATAGAGTATCCTATCAATTTTCCAGGTGGACACTTATGTAGTACATTTCAAGCATGAAACTCCTTCTTCTCATCAGCTTCGCCTTCACACTACTAACGTCCTGCAACCCAGCAGACCAACCTGTAGAAGTAGCACCCGAAGAGGCAGAAGAAAAACCCTGCCCACCCAACCCCGACTGGGCTAACCTTCAAAAATTCGCAGCTCTCAACGAATCCGTGATGGCCAAGCCTATGTCTTCAGAACCTCGCGTTGTATTCATGGGTAACTCCATCACTGAAGGTTGGGCTTACCATTACCCACAGTTTTTTGAATCTCACCCAACCTGGATAAACCGGGGCATAAGTGGGCAGACGACACCCCAAATGCTCATCCGTTTTCGACCAGATGTGCTTTCGCTAAAACCAGCCGCAGTTGTCATCCTCGCAGGAATAAATGACATCGCACATAATACCGGACCGATAACGCTCGAAGAAACTTTCGGCAACATCAAATCGATGGCGCAACTCGCAGAAGCAAACGGAATCAAAGTTGTTATCTCGTCTGTTTTACCTGCCTACGATTTCCCTTGGCGTCCAGACATGGAGCCCGCCCAAAAAGTCGTGAAACTCAACGCTATGCTAAAGGGTTTTGCGGAAGCAGAAGGGCACACGTACCTCGACTATTTCAGCGCAATGGCCGATGATCGGCCTGGGCTAAAAGAAGGACTTCACGAAGATGAGGTTCACCCTAATGAGAAAGGGTATGGGATTATGGCACCTATGACCGAGGCGGCGGTGGCAAAAGCCTTACAATTCTAAACCTCGCCCAATTTGCTTTCGTCTGAAGCAATACCCTACCGAACTACTTATGAATTATCTCTTAAAACCCTTAGTAATCTTTATCGTCCTTTTGAATTCTTGTACAGGAGGACCCAACCAAGATTCAGAAGCAGCACAAGTTTTAACGGAAGTCCAAAGCCGAGCAGATATCACCACTCCTGTATCACTTCACGGTCGACTGCATGTTGCAAACACCCAACTTGTCGACGATTGTGGCAGATCTGTGCAGCTGTCTGGCATTAGTCACTTCTGGCATACATGGGAAGGGAAAGAGCATTGGAACGGCGACGTTGTTACTTGGCTACGCGATGATTGGCGAGTTAGCGTTGTACGCGCTCCTCTGGCTTGTCACCCTAACGTTGAAGGAGATTATCTAACAGCACCTGAAGCTTCGATGCAGCAACTTCGAGATTTGGTAGAAGGTGCAATCAAGCAGGGCGTCTACGTGATCGTAGACTTTCATGCACATAACAACTATGCAGATGAGGCAATCGAAGTACTTGGCACCATAGCAAAAGACTACGGACAACATCCAAACCTCATCTATGCTATTTGGAACGAACCTGTTGGTTCCCCAGAGAATCCCGAAGAAATGTGGGCCGAAATCAAAGCTTATGCTGCAAAAGTGATTCCTGCTATCCGGAAATATGACCCTGAGAACATCATCGTCGTACCGACTCCCCACTATGACCAATTCCCTGATGTCGCTGCAAAGGACATGTTGACAGCTCAAGATTTAGGCGGACTCACTACTTCACATATCATGTATGACTTGCATGCTTACGCAGGTCAACACAAAGAAATGATTAGAGATCGAGCAAATGTCGCGCTAGCACTTGGTCTACCAATCATCATGACCGAAGTTGGTAGAGTGGCCGTCAATTGGGGCCCTGACAATCCAATAGACTCAATGAGCTTTAACACGTGGATGAATTGGATCGACGAACATGGAATCTCTTTCACGAAATGGAGCCTGAGCTATCGCAACGAGGTCAGTTCAAGCCTCTTAAGTAGCGCAAGCCCTACTGGCAACTGGACGGAAGCAGACCTTTCACCAGAAGGGAAATGGAACCGAAACTTCTTTAGAACAAGAGGCCATAAATTCTATGCATCCAAGCCCTGCACTCAAATGCCCAATGGCAATTCTAAAGTAGAGTAACCTACTACACCATCAATCCTTGGAAGTCACCTCAATAGGCACCTCCCACATACGCACATCAGCATTGTGCTCAGTGTCCACAACCACTTGATACAAGCGTCGGTACTCTTCGTGCGGAACATCGGTATGGTCCTCTGTTCCACTCAAGGAATTGACCAATAACGGAACCGTGTTAGAATGTCCTACGATTAAAATGGTCTCACCTGCATGCGTTGCTAGAATGGTTTTGGCGAAAGCCTCAAAATCAAGACCATTCGCATATTCCTTAACTGGCAACTGCTGCGCTTGGGCTAGAGGTGTTGCCGTTTCAATTGTACGTCGGGTAGGAGTTGAGTAGACAGCAGCCATCTTTTCCTTAGCGAAAAACTTAGCGTAAAAATCTGCCCGTACCGCACCTTGAGGCGTAAGGCCGGGTGCAGACCCTTTTTCTTTTTCAGCGTGACGGACTACATAAATGGTAGTCTTTGGAGAACTTCCGGATAAGCGTGTTGCTTCTTTTAGTGAGCATGACCCAACCAACAAGGAGAACAAGAAAACAAGTAAAAACCCAAGATGTGTGCGCATGGTTCGATTTATAACCACAAGAAACGCAGCAATCTCAATTTACCAGCGCACCTCGTAAATATCATCGTCTTCGCCAACGCGATTACTAGTCAAATAGGCAAAATTGCGTTTGACCATAAACCAACCCGTCTCGTCAAATTCACTGTTGACAGGTTCGCCAAGATTGATTGGTGTCGACCATTCTCCGTTGGCCTGTTGTTCAGTGACGAAGAGATCAAACCCGCCAAAGCCGATATGCCCTTGTGAAGCGAAGTACAGCTTCCCGTCAATAGCCGCTACAGGAAATCCATCGTGGCGCTCGGTATTGACAACGCTTCCGAGGTTATCAGGTCTGCCCCAAGTTCCATCCTTGTTGACGGCCATACGATACAGGTCAAGCCCTCCTTTCGAATCTGCAGCATCTGCTGCGTAGTAGAGCCACCTCCCATCGGCACTTAACGTCGGGTGTAAGCAACTCGGCTGGTCTTGCTGTGTAGGAATACGCTCAGCATTCTTCCATTCGCCCCCTTTTTGAGTAGCAAAGAAGAGCTGCATGTTGAGCTCGCCGTTCCTATTTGCATCTTCGGCGTTCGCAGTAAACAAAAGCGTATCGCCACTCTTGGACAACCAAGGGCTCGCTGTATTTGTGACCCCTTTATTGAATTTCGCATCTATACGGTTAGGTGCTCCATATCCATGCTCTGGCTCAAAGCTTGATTCATACAATCCGACCATCGCTCGGCCTGTCCATCCACTTGTTTTCTTTGACCCTTCACGGTCACTCGACCAGTAAATTTGACTATCTCTTCTAAAAGGGAAACCATCGTCAGCAAGTGTATTATGCAAGAATGTATCGAGTCGAGCATTTGGAAACAAGCTGTTCAGACTGGTCCGCTTGCGCGCACGTTCACGTAGACGCGCTGCACGGTCATCTTCAGGTTTGAGCTCTTCAAAGCGAAGCAAATAGGGTTCAGCATCGGTTACTCGACCCTGATCCACAAGCATTGTCGCGACCTCAAGCAGATGCCACGGACGCGGTCGATCCTTATCCACCAGCGGTTTGCACAGTGCCGTCGCCATGCGAAGGTTACCCGTCTTTTTATAATAATCCGCAAGGGTAAGTAGAAGCACTTCTGCGGTATCCCCTTCAATCATTGCAAGTTCAAGGACTCGCACAGCTTCTGCGTATTGGTGATCTTCAGCCAACGCCTCAGCATCCTTAAGCGCTTTGCTTTGCGCAAGTAAGCTTTCGCCAAAACTAGCGAACAGTAAGACGCTCAACGCGAATGATAATATGCGAATGGGGAGTTTCACGCTGTGTGGTGACGCAAATTTTGGGCCAGTTCTCTTTCTTCATTGCGGATCCACAATGCAAGAATCCTAGTGTTGTGAACTAAGCACTGGACTGCGTAAAAAATAAGCTAACAAAACACGTTTAGACTAAACGTGAAAACTCAATTTGACTGAACATTAATAACGATTCTACTCAAAGACTAAGAACTGCACCGTTTCAGTTGTGGTTTCAGAACTATACCTAAGTGTATACATGCCACTTGGTAAATATACTGGAAGCATTATTGAGCTAGACTGAGTACTACCTTGACTGACGTGATAGCTACCTATCACCTTGCCAGTAGGATCGAAAATTGTAATCACTCCGCCACTGGTTGGGATTGACCATTCTACTGTTAAACTTTGATTATTCTTTACTGGATTTGGATAAACCCTGAAGGTTCCATTTTCTGGTGAACGCTGTGTACTGCTAACCACAAAAACTTCTGCCCTCCAAGTAGAATCACAGCCGGCAGGTGAACGTCTCGTAAACGCATGAGAACCTGTCGATGAGAGGAAGCGATTGTTCCACAGAACGCTATCTCCAAGAGAAAGAAATATGCTATCAACATCAGGCTGCACCCAAGTAGATGTACAGCCATAACTCCAACCATCAACACCTAATGTGTCACAACTAGACCCTTCTAGATCATAAAGCTCATAATACGGTGCAATGTATTTATTACTGTTGAGGCAAGGAGCTTTTAACACACTAAGTCCACCTTGAACGTCTTCTGGATTTTCTGCATCTAGATTCCAATACATGTCTGAATTGGGTGCACTGCCTCCTCCTCCAGTTAACATTATTCCATCTGATCCGAATGTAGTGTGCAGTGAACTGAATCCTCTTCTTGCCAAAATTCCTTCAATATTATAGGCATCTCTGAGAAGAGTATCTGGAGCCATAACAATTTGTTCAGATCCTAAAATGTCTGAAGCAGTAACATCCACTCGAGCCAGGTAGCTTTCTTCAGTGAAATAAAGGAATTTACCACTTGGACTGAATGCACAACCCCCTCCACTTGCAGGAGTAAAGTCAGGATTAATAGGATAAGGATTTGTTGGATTGTAATCTATATCAAGATGAGTTGCTTCAGAAAGGAGACCAGAACAACGATCAAAATCCCAAAGCGCAATTCCTACATTATCTGGTTCCGTTTCACCTTCATTGTAAGCATAGCTAGTTATACGACTTCCAAATAATTCCATGGCATGCAAGGCTATTTTGTCACCTTGTTGGCTTACAGAAGGTTGCATGCCTGTGTGCCAATAATGGTTTTCATGTGGTCGAAACGGGATTGCATCTTCATCTACGGAATGAAGACTAAGACCGGTATTATCTAAAAGAAACACGGCAACCGTTCTCGGTGAGGACTGGCCGCCAAAAGCAATCACCCACCAATCTCTTCCATTGCCATGAGGAATTGCCACAAATCGACTAATGGTAGCTAAAGGCTCTCTATCTGCAGGATTTATAGCGTATGCTGAATCTCCGCCATGCCAAGAGATGGCTAATTCTGGAGCATCATCAGGTTCAGGAATTGCATAAGGATCTATGAGCTTATCTGGATCTGGAGAATATCTAGCATGAGGTGAATTGCCTGCGAATGCTCCTTCAGGTTCTGACATGCTCGCATCCCATCGCGCATCTAACCGATAATTGTAAATTCTATCAAAGGTTCCTGAGGCAGTATTAAGTCGCCACGGTGCAGTTTGGCTAAAACCTAATACTAAATGTCTAAATACACCAGGAGTATCTCTAACTGGAAGCATTAAGTTTTGGTAGTAAGATCGTGTACCTCCTCGGTCTCTACCATATTTCCATGCTGCTCTAGGCGCTAAAGGCCCAACATTGATCTTTCGCATGGTAGAATCCCATGTGTGATGTCCACTCGTAACCAACCAAAAGCGCGATGTGCCAGTTGGGGTGTACAAGGACATACCACCAGGTCCTATTGATTTTAATGTTCCTTCGCTTGGATCATAAAGTTGATCAGGCAATCTTTTCCAATCTTGTGGAGTAGTGTTGACTAGCTTATTTTTTATACTATCTATTTCTAAATAAGAAAAACAGAAATTATAAAAATTACTATCCGTCTCGGGAGTTCCTTCATAAATTTGCTCGAGAGTTTCTTGCCCATTAAAAATGGCACGGCTATATGGTTGTGCGTATACCTGAGTATTAGCAAATATTAAAATGAGAAATATTATAAATCTATGCATGAAAAGAAATGAAAAATCTCCAGCATGCTGAATTGCATGCTGGAGAAATGTTAAGTCTAAGAATTACTGACGCAAGAACTTGAGCGATGTACTTACCTCACCGTCTTTTACTTTGACAAAGTAAGTTCCAACTGGAAGCTGACTGCAATCAATCAATTGATTTTCGACAACTTGTTTTCGCGAAAGCATGACCTGACCAGCTAAGGATATCACATCAAGCGTACCATTATCACTAAGGCCTCTCACAGAGAAATGAGTTCCTTGTGTAGGAAATAGATAAGCATCATGATTCACACTCACTCCATGTTGAACAGAGGGAGTGGCTGAGCGTTCTTGTAGCTCATCTTCACAAGACGTACTGATTGAGTTACCTGTGGCGCTCATATATAAGCCAGCGTAAAGATATACTGCCTCACCAAGCTCGGCGTAACAGGTCTCACCTAGCTGTTTCCAAGTTGCTAAGTTCGATTCCGTTGGGAGTTCATCCTTAAGAATAGCCTCCATCGCATTAATCCAAGCTTCATCAGCGGTGTTGAGAGCTTCATTGGCAAGAGTAGCTAACTCGGTAAGCGCAGCTTGACGATTTGCTAACTGACATTGCTCTACTGTGGCTAGTATTGAAGATACGTTATCATCATCACCTAAGTCAGAGTAATGCTTTAGTTCATCTAGCTCAGAGCTAGTAATGCAATTTTGGCCTAAAATCCCTTTAATGCGTCGGCGTACACCTGGGAGTTTTTTGTCTTCCTCAGATAAAAAGGCAATTAGATCGGTGTCTGATACTTCCTTGCCATAGTAGGTATCGTACAAATGAATAGACTTGATTTGATCCCTTCCAGGAACAGACTCTCCATTTCCACTTAACTTATCTTTCACACCTTCTCCTAAAGGTGGTTCACCTCCAAGTTCATCACCATTTCTTACGCCACAAGCCGTAGCTCCATCTGCTGATGCAAATTCCCAATTATTTGTAGGAGATCCCCATAGGTTTTGTGGTCCGATGTATCGCTCATCTCCAATAATAGTAACCTCAGCACTAGAAATCCCGCTAAAATCATTGGCTTTACCATACTGGTCATCTGTAGTGTAAGCCCCTCCAGGACCTGCCATCGGGTCACTGTGGTAGATGCCAATGCTTGGAGTGCCAAGAAGAGTATTCTCAGCAACACTAGATGTGTAGCAGTCTCCTTCTAGATGGATTCCATATACTCCGTTCGCAGCATCATTTCCAGTTAAACTTAGGCTTGGTTCATTTTGGACGTAAATACCTACATCTGATGTAGGTGACATGATCGCCCAATTTGAGCAAACGGTATTGAAGCTTCCACTCGTACCCCAAATTCCGATATTTCCAGAGCCATAGTCTTCAATAAAGTTGTCTTGAAGGTTGAGTAATTCAACATCTTTAAATTGAATCCCTACACAACCAACTTCATCGATAGAAATCTCATTACTTTCAATGATCCCTGTATTATTTCCATTTACAGGAGTATCTTCAAAGACTAGGATTCCAATCGCTTCAGGAAAGTCAACTTCTACGGTATTTGCACGCACTTCAAATGTTGAAGGGAAGCCAGAATCTTTCAGGGTATAAGCCATACCGATTGGAGTTCCACCTTCTGCAACGTGAGGCTGCAACTCTGAAAAGTCACATTCTTCAACTGTGACATTCGCTTGTTCAACCGCACCTTCTAATACACAATCAACTCCACGATACAGCATTCTGCCATCATTGTTTATGATGTTTGCCGTACTGGTATTTCTTTCGTCTTGGTACTTAACGCCATAGTCTACATCATAGAACTCATTACTAAAGAGATCTAGTTCCTGAAAGGTCTTATCGTAAAAAGCGGCATTTATTGCATAGCCACCACGATACCCAGCAAAGCACTCACCATGAACATCTGCAAAGCTCTGGTTACTGATCTCACCTTCCGTGTCTGTCAAAAGGTATCCATTTCCGATTGTTTCGAAATTGTTAGAAGCTGTAACCAAAAATGGATTTTTCAGTCCTTTTGCGACAACACCAGCATACCCTCTTCCGCAAAGGTTTAAGTAATCCACAGCATCGGCGAGATATACGAAAGTACACTCTTCAATAGAAATCAAATCAGGAGCACTGAAGGTATTGGCAATCAAGGTGTGATTGGCTCGATTGTACTCAGCTAACAAGCCAATGTAATTTTGGTAAAAGGTTGATCCTACTAATTCAACATCGACAGGGTCTTTAGTGCCTGAAAGAGAATAAACCCCTATAGCGGCATGATTAATCTCCGTATTAAGAATTTTACAAGATCCCGTCAATTCTGGGGCAGTAATCCCATTCCACATTCGATCACAGCCTGCCGCATCAGGATCTGGTGATGTTACATCTAGAACAGAATTTTGAAAGAGTAGATCAGTACCAGAACTTTGTCGGATACCAACACCTGGAATGATGTGCCAATCTCGACCAATGTTCGTGTAACTCACATTAACATTTAAGTTAGATCCCAAAATGACTGGATAGTCCGACGCAGGAGTGGAATTGTTTATAGATGTAAGAAAATCATCAATAAGTGCCTCTTCATTACACGCAATCGTCTTGATTATGTGAACTCCTTGGAGAGCATGAACTGTGAATGTTTTTGGACCACTTGAACAAAGTGACCCCGAATTGTTCAAGAAAGAAGCGTTTACACTGAAGGTTTCGCCGCTGGTTACCTTTCCACCAATATTGTATCCAACTTGGCTAGCAGAACCCGTATATTGCTCAAGCAATAAATCGGTGTTTGTTACATCGATTTCTAGACCATCAACGGTGCAGGTTAACAGATCAGGTACAACGCCAAAAACTACCCTTCCTGATCCATTACACGCTCGTTGAAATGTCGCTTGAAGAGTATAACTACAATCCCCACAAGAAAAGGATTGAGAAGCTGATGCAACATCAACGAAATCTGCAGGAAGCAAGAACGAATTACTTTGACCAAAGGTGAATTGTGAGAGCCCCATTAACCCTAGAATCCACAAGAACCTAAAGCAATTAGCACTAAAACTACTGTTGCGCTGTTGCGCTGTTGCGTGATATTCACGCCTTACTATGTATTTCATACCGATATGGTATTTGGTTACTATTTAGGAAACTGTCTAACCTATGAGTCTCGTAAGACCAATATACTAAACTTTCTATCAAAGTACTCCTTCTCTAACGCAAGAACCATATTATCCCATTCATTACATAACAATAATGCAATTGGTCATTTTCATACAACAGCGCAACTTCCCGTTATTCTTTGTTCTCAAACAATAACTCCTAACAGAAATACATAGCAAGCTAAATATTAATTCGCTCTACACATTCTGTTTCACAGCGTAGTCGTTTTTGGGGCCATTTCAGAACGCAGCGGGAAAAATGCATAGCGCACAGGCATTCATTCTAAATGTAACCTTGCTACCGTATCAACTTCCCACTAGCGATCCCCTCACGAGACTCCACCTGAAAGAAATATGCTCCCTTCACCCAATCAGCAGAATCAATAAAGATCATCGATTGACGTATCGGAGCTTCATAGACCGTGCGCCCAACGCCATCTACGACTTGAAGCGTACCTCCAACCGCTTCACTAGGAAGCTCAATCTGAAAGCGATCTCCCACTGGATTGGGAGCAACACGCACAGCAAAGGTTTTGGCGGAAGCTGTATTGGAAACTCCACCCCATGAGAGTGCCGCATTTACCGCCGCAATAGCACTTGCTGTACCATGACCAAAGACTTGATTCGTCGGACCTCCAGGAA
>CALDTK010000182.1 GCA_937924035.1 uncultured Saprospiraceae bacterium
ACGAGCTGATAGGATGAGTGACGCCGTACGAAAACGCCGCGTCTATCTGAATCCTAAGCAGATGGAGTTTGTGCAGCACGATGCAAGCATTGGGCTTTTCCTTGGTGGTCGTGGAGTAGGGAAGTCTACCATTGCCGCCGCCAAGCAACGTCGCAGAATAAAGGAGTTGCCTCGTGCGTTGACCTTCCTCAGCTCTACGACCTATGGTCAGATTCTTACGAAGACTGTTCCAGCGCTGACAGAGATGTGGGAACGCATGGGCATCTACGAGAATGTACACTTTGTGATTGGTAAAAAGCCACCAGAAGGGTGGAAGCTGCCGTACTCTTCTCCGAAAAGCTTCAAGCATGTGATCAGCTTCAGGTGGGGTAATGCCATGTCGATGCTGAGCATGGATCGCCCGGACCTTGGTCGTGGTGGTAGCTTTCAAGGTGGAGATCTTGATGAGGCTGCACTGGTACCAGAAGAACATTTTAAGCGTGTGATCTTGCCATCGTTGCGTGGATCTCGCACGCGATTTCGTAACAGTCCACTGTACCGCCAAACCAACTTGTACAGCTCAGTGCCATGGAAGAGCAAGGGCCGCTGGATACTCGACTACAAGGAGAAGGCGCTGAAGGACCCGAAGACCTACCACTTCACCGAGACGACGAGCCTCGACAACCTTGCCGTGCTCGGGCAAGATTACATCGACCTGATGCGCAAGGAGCTTTCGCCCATGGAGTTTGCTCGCGAGATCATGAACGAAGTGTTCAATAAAGCTGAGCTCCAGTTCTACCATGAGTTTGATGAGGACAAGCACCCGCAGAGTGCTACCTACGACTACAACGATACCGAAGAAGGGATCGAAGTTGCAGGCGTGGCCGAGTATTGGCCCAACCAGTTGATTGAGTTGAGCTTTGATTTCGGTGGTTGGTTTACAGGGCTGCTCGCTTTTCAGAGTGACATGATAGATGGGAATCCTTGGGAGTACATGATCGATGCCATGGGTGTAAAGGAGGGAAAGAACCTCATCACCATTTTGATAGACAACTTCTGTTACGTCTACAGGGACCATGGCAATAAGCTTGTTTTGATTTGGGGTGAACCCCGTGGCCACGACAAACAAGTGGTTGATAACAGTCACTACGAGACTATTCAAGATGCCTTCGCAAAGAATGGATGGCGTAGTGTTGTAAAGATTAGAGCAGTGCGAACGGGATTGCATGTACCTCGCCACGACTTTATGAACAGGTGTTTTTCCGAAAGGGATTGGGGCTATCCTCGCCTTCGATGTATCCAGGAAAAAACACAGGATGCAATCACTTCAATCATGCTAACCGAGATCAAACCAGACGGCAAAAAAAACAAGGACAACGAGAAGGATCGCGACTACCCTCAGCAGTGGGCAACCCACTATTCGGACATGCTCGACTACTACCTTTTCTACAAGTACTCACCGCTAGTCGGTGGTCTGATGACTGCAAGCGGAGGTGGTTATGAAGACACTGATGTGGTATAGCTTAATTTTATTCTGCAAATAAAAACGACATAGATGCGATCTAAGAGCGTGTGATTCTTTCGCAACAGTACACCCAACAGTAAAAGATATAAAGCGCTGTAGGAGAGACATGTAGGCCATAGGAAGCTTCTAAAGTAAAAAAATAGGCCTCTAGAAGGGTCGGAGCGCGGTATAACATTTTGTCAGTTGACTTTTTCGGATTTTGGTGTTATATGCCTAGTTTTCGCGTCCGATGGGCATGAGGTGACTTGACTCACCTTTGGTGCATGGCTACACCTTTCACACCATCGACAGTCAATGATGATACCACCATCAATGACACCACCTTGCGCAAGCATGTGCCTAACATCAATGGGGCTACCTACTGGGCAAGCATAGAGCCTTACATACGCCAAGGCTTGGCCTTGCATGTGATCCCATTCATTGGGCAGACGTTGTATGATACGACCATGGCCCTCGCTGATACAGATGCGAGCAAGCAGCAGCTACTCGATGCTATCGCCTACTATGGTGTGGTGGTGGCTTATCCTAAGATGAGTAGCATCATTGCTGATGCAGGGGTACAGGTGCCTGGTGGTGGTGAGGGCTCCTCACCAATCTCTCTGTGGCAATACAAGACGGCCTACCTCGACCTCACAGTTACAGCTGATAAGCACCTCGATCGGTTCATGATAGGGCAGGACATTCCCGATACTGCTGAGGCACGTATGCTGTTGTTTGATAGTGTGACTGAGTTCCAATCGTTCCACAACATTCACAATAGCTTGCGTACGTATAAGAGCTTGGTACCCTATGCGCGTAAGGCATACGAGCGATACCTCGCTCCATACCTCAGTGAGGTAATTGATGATTTAAAAACAGCCGACACTCCGCAACTAAAGCAGCTACGATACAAGGCTCAGCTTGCGTTGAGTGAGTTGACCATCTACATAGCAGGTCCCAACCTATCCATTTTGGTGGATGGAGATGGTATGCGCACCCTTAGCTCTAGTGATGCACTCGTTGGTACCGCAGCAGCTGGTTATCGTGAGGCCTTGGCCTTAGTGTTGCAACGTAGTGAGCAAGCAGGCAAGACGTTTCTTGCTGATTTACAAAGCTTTATCGTACTCAATATCGACGATTATTCTACCCTTGAGGCAACAGGCCGATTTACCGAACTCAATGAGAGTGTGCATACGGTTGAGACGGATAGTGCGGTGGGGTTTTTCTTTAATTAGATGCCGGGGATTTTCATCTGAGCCACATCCTGATTCACCTTAGCCCTATGCACATACCGTTCGGTGATTCTACTATTCGTATGCCCTGCCTGAGATTGCGCTGCGAACATGCCCAAAGCCTGCGCCATGTGTGTGATACCAGAATCCTTCCAGCTGTACAACGTTGCTCCCGATTGATAGTCGATTGAACAAGCTTCCAACGCTTTGCGGTGGCGGTTGTACATGAGGTTGGTACCAGCTTTCGTTGGGCTTGGTGCTAAGTCCGAACCAAAGAGGTAATCGGTTGAGCTTGCTGTTTCAAGTCGTTGTATCATCAACTCGCGCAAACTTTCAGGCACAGTGGCATGTCGCGCTCTTCTCATTTTCGCATGCTCTTGATTGACCGTGAGCACGCCCGAACTATAGTCCACCTCATGCACCTTGATGCGCCTCAACTCAACTGGCCTAATCATCATCACATACAGGTGCAAGCACACTGCCAATAGGTTAGGATCATTGGCTTTCATCCACACGATGAGCGCTGCAATCTCATCGGGTGTTACAGGTCTACGCTGCTTTGGCTCCTCCCTTCGATTTTTAAACTTGGAGAAGGGTGACTTATAGATCAACTCCCTATCCACCATCACATTGAACATGCTTTTGATCTTCTCGAGGTAGCTATTCCAAGTAGTGTTGGCCATGCGCTTGTTGTTGCGCAGTCTGTTTTTAGTGCCGAGCGGTACAGGCTTCCTCAACCAGTCCAACCATTCCTGAGCAAGTAAGGGCGTAAAGTCAGCGATGGGGAGCTCCTGAAGCTTTCGCTCCTTCATCCATTTGGTAAAGGCATTGTATACCGTCTTCACGGTTTTGATGGTGTTGCGCCTATCGCTATCCGTTCGCACATCAAAGGCGAGGGTAATCGCTCCTTCAAGGGTGTAGGTCGTCGTCTTTTCTCTGATGCGCTGCTCGTAGGGATATCCCAAAGGCAGGCGCTTATTCACTTGCTCGCACCAATACTTGGCCATGCGCTGGCGCTCTGATAGGTCTTTGATTCTGCCGAGGTCAAACGACTCTCTGTGCCGTACGAGCTTCCCCGTATCAGGGTGTGTCTGGTAAAAGATGATGTACCACCTATTCCCTGTATTGATACGGGCTGGACGAAAAAATTTTAATGGCATGTCTGAATTCATACGCCACTTAGTTGGTTGTACCTAAGTGACACACTTTTCAGCGTGTGTACCTTAACTCGCTGGTTTAGAGACGAGTAATGTGATATTTGTGGAACCGGCGGGAAACCCCACTCCCTCCATCCCCCCAACAAAACCAAGCCCTCGAAGCCCCTATATCTCCTCATATCATTCATTTACTGCCACACTTCTGCCACGGGTGCCACACTACCCACCCCCCAAATTCCGATTCCCTACATACTGCAACACACGCCACAGCTTCGCGCCACGCTTCAGTACATCCATGTCGCGAATCACCTTATTATCGCTCGCCAAGGTGTAGATGTCTTCGTTGTGAGGATCTAAGAACACGCGCTTACACTGCAAGCGACCGCCCGAAAGCACCATATACACCGCGCCATTCTCGAATTCATCTGGGCCAGTAATCCGCTCAGCCCACGCCAACCAACCAGGCTCTAGCGTAGGCACCATCGACTCGCCTTCGATCAAGAAAAGCGCACGCCCAAACTCCTTATCGGTAGGGTAGTCCTCGCTCACTTCAAGCTCCACAAAGCCATCGTAACCATTCACGTCGATCATGTTGCCAGCCTGCGCCACATACACACGCTGCTTGACTTTCGCCACGCCGTACCCCGCTTGCTCTTCTTCAACGAGGTCTGTTCTGCTTTCGCCAAAACCTGCTTCACCTGCTATGAATTCATTCAGGTCTATTTCAGGAAAGGCCTCTTTGAATCCTATCCAAAAGTCAGATTTAGGAAGAACATCGCCTTTTGTATAAGAATATATGGAATTTTTATTGTGTCCCACTAAAGAGGCTAAACCTCTACCGCTCAACCCTTTATCGGACATAAATCGGGTCAGCCGATCCGATATGTCCTCTTTTCTTTTCTCAAAAGTTTGCATTTGTCCTTTTTTCGGTACACATTAGCGCCAGATAAGGACAACATAAGTTCTTAATAAGAAAGAAAACACTATGAACGGTACAGCAAACTTGACACTTGCACAGAAAATAGCCCAGCGATTCCAAGAACTCGGAATCGATCAATACACATTGGCTAAAAAGCGGGGTGTAACGCAGCCCGCGATTAGTCTAGTCTTAACAGGGAAGACTGCCATGTCAAAGAGTTTCGAAGATGACTGCTACGAACTCATTGACAAGGCTATGAAGGAGGAGTTAGATCGAGAGAAACGCCGCCAAGCACTTCTCGATGACTGCCCTAAAGAAGCCGCCTAACAAAAACCTTTCTGCTTGGGCCGGTGCACCAGCTGACTTCCCATTTATGGGTTTGCGTGTGTAAGCAAGTCAGCCGCGTCGGCCCCTCTTAAAATCTCATCCCGCCCGAGTAGGGGCGATTGATACGCTCATGTGTGTTTCATTTTTTTAGTGTTGAATGATTTTGGTTTCAATCAATGGTCGGTCGAGGCTACTCCCTCGACCAGGCTTTTCGACGCAGCGAAGATCATTCAGCGCATACATGAAAACAAGTAACCTACATAAGGTGGGTAGACGCTAACACAAATCAAGTATGACACCATGAACGACACTGATCAAGTAAACCATCCATCTCATTATGGAGGATCAAATCATCCCCACGAAGCGATAAAAGTGATTGAAGGGCACAACCTGGGATTTAACAATGGCAATGCTGTCAAGTATATCCTAAGAGCAGGAAAGAAGCCAGGTGTACCCGCAGAACAGGATATAAAAAAAGCCATGTGGTATTTGAACCGAGAGCTAGAAAATCTAACCAAACAGCCATACGAAGCAACTGACTTCGTTAACGATCGCAATTCCAAAAGATCTTAAATATGAAAGTTGAATTAATTACCAAAAGCGAAGGCGTCAATTCCTATGACGGCAAGACATACGAAGAGATTATTGACTTCGTTGCGCGTCACGGTCGTACCAACGACGACAAGGAACCTGGAGCCCTTACTAATTACTTAATGCGGAAAGGCCATTGGTCTCCACTAGAGCACATATTCTTTGGTTTCCGCATCACGACATCTAGAGCCATCTCTGCTCAGATATTCCGTCATCGCTCAATGCACTTTCAGGAATTGAGCCAGCGATACGACGTTATCCCAACGCACGAACACATTGAGATTCGTAGACAGCATAAAGTAAATCGCCAATCAAGTACAGATCTATTTGATCCCACAATATCGATGGCTGGGATGTCTGGACCTGCTTCTCAAATGATTGATAGCTGTCTACACAACGTGAGCATCTTATATAAGGAGTTGGTTGATGCCGGTGTTGCAAAGGAATGTGCTCGCATGATTCTACCAATGTCATCGACTACAATCATCCACGTTAGCGGATGCTTCCGTGATATGCTAGCCTTCCTCAACCAACGATGCGACAAGCATGCACAAAAGGAAGCTAGAGATATCGCCATGGCCATGGGTGAAGCTATCGAAGAGCTTATGCCACAAACCATGGGCTTAATCGATTGGCGAAATGGATCATTTATGTATCCACAGAAATAACCGCACACCACTTTTTGGTTGTCCAACCACCAAAAAACATAGCCATCATACATGTCTAGGTAGACATGTATGCTATAACAAAATCACACTATGACCAACTCTCTCGACTTCCTCAACGGCAAAATCCACTATACACTCATCAATGGAGATTGGTGGTTTCGTGTAGATGACTTATGTGCTGCATTAAAAATAGATGCAGGTGCACAAAAGAAGCGTATCCGCAGATCACAAATACTATCACCTGGAGGGTCTAAACAGACCCTCCAGGTGGGTGAAAAACAGAGCCGGAACGTCTACTGCATCAACGAAAAAAGAGTCTACATGTGGCTCGCTGGAGTGCAAAGCAAACAGCCCGACTTCGTGAAGTGGCAAATAGAGCTCGCCGACATGCTCTATGAAAACCTTAAAGGTCAACTCGCACCAATCTCTGCAGCAGCCATAGCACGCAAGCAAGAGCAAGAGCGCATCGCTAAGCTAGAAGATGAGCTCAGCAAAGATCCTCGATATGTAGAGCTCGTTGCATCTAAGCAAAGAATGAAAGGCTACGGCAGAAGAATATCAACTCTTGCCAACAAGCAAGCAACCCTCTTCAACTCCCCATCATGACCAAAGAATTTGGAAGCCTCAAGTTTTTCGCGCAGACAGAACTCGAAAAGCAGCAACGCAAAGTGGATCTCTGCCAGAAGGTCAGCATCTCGACATCAGAGAGCATGCAGCGCAGGCTCAAGACCCTCACCACGCTCAACAACTTCTTCAAAGTCTGCACAGCCAAAGAGTACGAGGCCATCATGAAGGCAAGGAAAGCTCCCAAGCTCAAGAGAGTGAGCACAGAGCCCGACAAAAACGAAGACCTCGATGCCTGGGTAGCCTGGCACAAGCGCAAAGTCTATCGGGAGTCGCGCAACCTACACGCCTAGCACCTTCAAAAACCAACTATTCATACCTCCTAATTATCCCCCATGATTTTCGTGTACGTCCTAATTCTATTCCTTATCGCTGTCGCCAGCGCTCAATTTGAAGAGCGATACTTCCGAGACGAGCACAACCGAAAGCGTCAAGAAAAGCTAAAGCAACGCCTTGATGGAGAAGATCGTCAGGCCAAAAACATCATCAACATAGATGATGCACGTCGCCTTCAGCGCATCAAGTCAATCGACAAGGCCGACACCTCACTCTGTGGCATCTACAGCTTTGATCATGAATGATACCTCCATCAAAACACCCTTCACCACACGTGTGGAGATGACCCCACGAAACCAAGTGCACATCACTGTACATGTGTTGGGTTTTGGCGAAAGCTGCTACACCCTCCAAGAAGGACTCAGCTGCCAGCAAGATGAAGAGGACTACATGAACTGGCTATTTCAGCGCAGTGCGGAAGTCGAAATGCTGCTCTACGCAAGGAGCGTCCCCACGCATGAATTTGAAGGCATCATCATGGCCATCAAACTACAAGTAGATCACTGTATCGGCCGACTCGCCACTATCCAATCCTTCTCACGCAATTTTCAAAACTGATGAGTGTACGATCGCAAATACGACTAGCACCAGAAGGCACCTACCACCTCAAGCAAGGCGACATCGAAAAACTTTGGATCGTCGCCAAAGGTGATGTGCACTACTACACGCGCAACAACACCAAAGAAAATCCAAGCTCAAGCCAACGCATCGTCGCCCAACGTACCTGCAACAAGTCCTGGCTGGGCATTAGAATCCTAGAAGAAGAAGGCCTCGCCTGGCTTCGACAAACATTCACCCTCTGGCACTATAGTGCCGACACCATCAAATTACTCATTCACGCCTCTCCTGCCTGTCCTGCGCGACCACTGGTCCGCAGAAGTGCGCAGCACGAAGACTCTCATACACCCTTCACCTCACATCCCCCACCATGTCAGAAATAAAATCCACCATCACCGAACTCCGGGAACGCGCCAGCCGATCCCGCTCCGACGCCTTCCTCTTTGACGAAGCCGCAACAACCATTGAGCAACTCGCCAACTCAAACAATGGAATTGAAGCGCCAAGCACAGGAGGAGTAGATCCACTCAACCCATACACCCCAAGTGAACAAAGTCTCCAAGTAGGCTGCACCATGGGCCTCGAAACAGTCGATCACCTCAACAAGCCAGGCAGCTACGGCGCAGTACCCTTCGACAGTGTACACGACCCAGCAGTGATCCGCTTCTTCTACCACATGGACAAAAGCACACCAGATGCTTGCGCTCCAAAAGATATGGAACAGCCGTTCCGTGCCTTCACAGAGCAAGAAGGTACCAGCGACTGGGATTGGCACGAAAAGGTGAACTACTACCGCCTCAAAAGATTACGCGAACGCTTCCCCAACACCACCATCATCGTCTGCACCGAGATAGCCGAAAAGCCAGAAGGTGGATTGGCCGACTTCCCAAACCGCAACTGGAAGAAGGAGCATTGGAGAGATGAGAACCAAGTAGGTGAGTGGATGAATAAGTTTCTGAATGAGGCTTTTAATGCGCTCGGAGGTGATTGGATCTGGCAACTATCCTCAGAGCCATGGGATATCGATTGGCAATGGTTTCACCGCACTGCAATTGAGGAGTTAAGAGACAAAAAGGATTCACTTTGGAGTCCACCTGTACTCATGACACCTGCCTTCCCCATAGGCCAAGGTGGCGACAACGAGTTCGGTACCAACAAATTTTGGGGCCGCAGCTTCGAAAAGTTCATGCCCGCCGACCTGCGCGATGCGTACACTTACGTAAGCTTCCACAACTACCCGATGACGGATGATAATGAGTGGACCAATAATGTGACAGACTGGGATAATAAGCTCTACAAATTTCTCGATGCACTTGCGCAACTTGGCATGCAGAAATGTCGAAAAGCATGCACGGAGTACAGCTTTGACATGGAAGATTTAAACGCACTTAGAACTTCCCAATACATGAGTAACAAGCTGTACAGAGAAGGATTCTCCATCGCCACCATCTACGCCTACCGTACCCAAGGCGGTGCTCACTTCACCAATTGCTACCTGCAAAAGCGCGACGGCACCCACGTCGACGCCTACGACTTGGTAACGCATGCTGTTCCTGCTGCCAGTCCTGCATGACCACCGGTCTGTCCTGCACGACCACCGGTCTGCAGGAGTGCTTTAGCACGATGACACACACCCCACACCCGCCCGCAGCACTATCAACAAACACTACACTCAGCCCCTGCCGATCAATCCCGATCGGCAGGGCTACAACCCGACTCTTATGGACAACTACGACAGGATTTTCATTTCTCTCATTATGCTAGTCACTTGGGGTCTGCATTTACAGCACACTAACAAAATCCTCGACGCTATCCCTCAGTCCAACGATTGGGTACGCATCTCCACCGATGAACTTGACTCCCTCCGCAAGGAATACGTCAACCTTATCCTAGAAGAGCAACGCCTCCTTGACTCCTTGCAAACAGGCAAACAGCTAATGGTCAAGTAGCGACGTCCTGCTGTCCTGCGCGACCACCGGTCCGCAGAAGTGCGCAGCACGACGACCATACCCTCAACACACAACGACCCAACTATGAAATTTTCACTGCTTCTATTCTTATTCCTGCCAATCACGCTTTCTGCTCAAGACACAATAAAATTTGAGCAACGTCCTGCTAAAGACTCAGAATCTGAATGGCTTGAGAGTGCTTTGATTCTTAAAGAAGGCACTCTCATTATAAAGCACAGACAAGACACATTCCCCAATGGCCTTGTATTCGATTATGTGCCAATACGCTCTTTTTACGCTGGAGAAAGAGAACTAATGGCGACAGATAGTATCGCCATTGAGAGGCCCCTGTTGAGATTTTGTAAATACAAAGCACGACTAGTAGGGATGGTCGATAGTCCCTCAATTATCGTCGATTCTAATCACCCTTCTTGCCCTCTACATGGCAGTCGGATGCCAGTTAGACCTGCTCAATATGCTGATTAGCGCCATTACCAATTGACAATTATCAATTCAAAATTATGATGCCCCCCCTCCGCCACCACATCGCCAACCGCACCACCTGCTACATCCCCGTATCAGTAAACACCTACAAGTATTTTACCATCCGCACGCAAGACGATGGTTTCAAAGTGCCGATAGATATAGGACTCGCCACCTACGACGAAGTACAAAAGCTTTTTAGAGAAGGAGAAGGCCCTAAGAAAATCACCATCGAGCAAGCACAAAAAGCCCTCGACTACTTCAACCAATGGATCGGCAACGCCTACCACTACCTCGAAAATCCACCAGGCACCAAGCCCAACCCCGAAGTCATTCAGGCCACACTCGCCTAGCCGTCCTGCGCGACCACTGGTCCGCAGAAGTGCGCAGCACGATGACCATACACTCAACACCTACAAAAAAGCACTATGATCTACCTCGCATCTCCATACACACACAAAGACAAAGCCACTGAAGAAGGCCGATACCACGCAGCCATGGCAGCATGTGCCTCTTACGCAGAGAATGGAGAACATGTATATAGCCCCATCGTCCATTGGCACAACATCGCCAACCTCTACGATCTGCCTACAGACGCAAAGTTTTGGCACGACCACAACATGCACATGCTCGCAAAAGCTGACAGCCTACACATCTTAAATATTGATGGCTATCTAAGAAGTAAAGGCATCCAAGCGGAGATATCAGAGGCAAAACGACTTGGCATACCTGTGCTAAAAGTAAACAGCACCTACAGAGAAATATGCAACAAGATTGTGGAGCAAGTAAAGGTGAAGGCTTCGCTATCCAAAAAGCAATAGCCGCTACCGCCCCGCGCCCCACCATTAGCAATTAAAAATTAGCAGCTCAACTGCCACTATCAAACACTACACACCACCCCCCCCCCGTGCCAGCATTCTTCCCCCCACACCTAGTCACCACCATCAAGGCCAAAGCCGACATCGTCGAGGTGGTCGATCTTCACGTCAAACTCACAGAGGGTGCAGGTAAGCACACCGGCGACTGCCCTTTTTGTGGTGGCAAAAAGAAGCTCACGGTTACTCCCTCACGTGGCGATCATGGAACATGGGGTTGCTATAAATGCAAGCAAGGTGGCGACGCCGTAGCCTTCCTACAGCAACACCTCGACATCTCCTTTCCCGATGCCCTGCGTCAATGCGCGGAGCGTTTTGGCGTAAGCCTAGAAGAACTCGAACAGCAAGACCGCAAAGACGACTACAAGCGCGACCTCAAAATGAGCTTTCGCGACCAACAACTACTCGCCAGTGGGATCAGTAATGAGTACCAAAAATACAACGTCAGGGTGGCGGATGGTCAGCTCGAGATACGCGACCGTTACCAGCGCGGCACCATCAATCGCCAAGGCCGCAAGTGGGAGCCGATAGCAGGCGACGACATGCTGCTGCACTACCTCGACCTGCAAGGCAAGCCCCAACTGTATCACCCTGCCAAAGGCCACCCACAGCCGTACATCCGTCTGCGGTTTGCCAATCCCGACCTCCACAAAGGCAAGGATGGGAAGACACGTAAGTACACGCAGCCGTTTGGTAGTGGCAATCACCTATGGTTGCCGCAGAGCATCATCGATGCCTACAAAAACCACACTCGTATCCGCACGCTGTTTATCGTAGAGGGCGAGAAGAAAGCCGACGCCATGTGCATCCATGGCATGAACGCGATCGGTATAGCAGGCATCCACAACCTGAGCCACGAAGGCGCCATGCCCGAACAACTGCAGCAGCTCATACGCCAGTGCAAAGTCGACTCGGTGGTGATGGTATACGATGCCGATTGGCGCGACATCAACGCCAAGCCAGGCAAGCACGTCGACATGCGATCGCGCAGCTTTGCCAAAAGCGCCTACACCTTTCAACGCTACTTCAAGGCGTTTGGGCGCGAAGGCATCGACCTGGAGATCTATATCATGGCCCACACCGATGGCGTCTACAAGGGCATCGACGACCTACTCGCCACAGGCATCAAAGACAAAGAAGAAGGCCTCCTGCTTAGCGACTTCAA
>CALDTK010000183.1 GCA_937924035.1 uncultured Saprospiraceae bacterium
TTTTACCATCACTCTTCACTTCGACGCTTGTTACGCCTGTTCTAGTTTGATTATTCAATGGGGTTACTTCAATGGTGGAAATTCAAGTTCCATACCCGGAACAAGATTTCTAAAATTATGAAGCTTATTGTGACGCACAACATCAATATAATATTCAGCATCACCATAAACACGATGGCAAAGTAAAGGCAGGGTATCTCCGGCCTTCACAGAAACGATATGCGTAAGATCAGGCGAGTTCATGTTTTTTGTTTTAGTCTCTTCCGCTCTGGACAAAGACCTTTCAATTTCAAGAGACACCTCTGCTCTTAACGGCTCGCCAGAGGGTTTAAACAAGTTGTACTCGATATCCAGTTTGACAGTTCTGCCCCTGACGACATTGGGCCCCCACGTCAATTCAACCCAAGGCGGTTCATGACTTTCGCCATCGTAATCCTGAGTGATTTTTTTAATTTTTTTAATTGTATCCGGTACGCTTTCGATTTCTGTATTAGGAGGTTGATTTGCTCCGGTGCCATCAAGTGTGAACTGAAAAATTATCAACGAGGGAGGTATTGATGTAAACTCCTTTTCCAGTCGAACAGAGCCAATTACTTTTCCATCTCTAAAACAAACCTGTTGTTCCTCTTTAAGGCTGGTAGGGTTAAACGACACCTCAATGTACAAACCTTGCGGCTTGCCATCGATAACCTGCCTTAGCTCGAGCTTTTCAAGTTTTCCGCTCATAGTGACTTCTCCGGTATTCCTTCCATGACATTAAGTAGCCAGAGATCAACTATCGATCTCTGGAACTCCTTGCACTCTGTTTAACCAAGCGTTGACACTCTCGTAGCAACTCCCGTTTTACCTGCTCAAACTGCTCTCGCGACACATAGTCTTTATCACGTCGATTGGCTTTGTTTGTATCACCATCGCGAACCCTTCCAGTGATAGTCAGGTTTCTTATCTCAACTGCCATTAGATGACTCTTTTTTGATCGTGGTAGTTAAAGGTAAACGCTTCAATAGCAATTTCATTTTTGGTCGCACCAAACGACTCAACTGTCCATCCGGTCGGGTAGGCATCAATAAAAGACCACTGACGCACTGATTCACCGGATTCATCAAGCAGAGCTACCTCGATCGAACGGGTTTCGATTTTATTCGCAAGCCCTCGATCAAATATCTCGTCGCACCAATGAGTTAACGGTGAGTCTTTCGACGCTATCGGGCGTTTAAGCACCAGCGGCGTAAAGTTGACCTTTTTGGGCATCGCACGAATAAAACCGTTTTCTCCGCCCTCCTCAACGGGGGCGGTCTCTATAGTTGCCCCAATACCTTCTACGTCACGAAAAGGTTCCGCAGCTTCAAGTCCTATACGGACCGAGAAGTAGAAAGCCGGTATTGGGTAGTTTTCATCAGCCATTGGCAATTGTTAATCCTTCGTGCTGAATCTCAATTTTCTCAACAGCTACCTCATTGCCTTCTGCATTTAGATCGGTACCACTGATCTTCGCCGGAAAGGCATTTGCCAGTGTCCAGAGCATAGTTGGCGCTCCCGCCTCGTCCAACAAACTAATGGTGATTGGCTTGCGTTTAATTACGTTCATTTTGATCTCATTAAACCAATCCCACATTTTGTTATCTTTAGTGAAGACGCCTTTCTCCATTGTGACTCTGCTGTACTTGAGCATGCCGGGCATACTGACTTTAGAGAAAGAAGGACTGTCTCCACTACGGTATTCAATCGGTTCGTTCTCTACATCAAGCCCGGAGACTTTTTGAAACTTTACAACTGAACTATCCCACTTGACTTCAAAATAAAACTTCGGCATTGGCCATACGTTTTCTGACTGACCTGATCCATCATCTGCCATGTTGTTCTCTCCTTAGGTTAAATAAAGCTATGATTTCTGCGCTTGTTGTTGAAAAGTGATTTCTATAAATTCCGCTGGACGACTAGGTGCGACCAATACAGTAATCCGCATAATTCCTTCGAGAATATCTTCCGGTGTCATTGTTTCTCCTAGACCCACATGAACACTGAACGCATCTTCGGGGCTGGAACCGGCAAGCCCGCCACGCTTCCAGATACCGGTTAGAAAGTTGCTTATCATGCTCTTCATTGTTATCCAGGTATTCGCAGTATTGGGCTCAAACACAAATGCTTTAGCCGCTAGTCGGGTAGATTCTTCCAGCATAATCAGTGTTCGACGTACATTGATGTAGCGCCAGTCCAAACTGTTACCATCTAGAGTACGGGCACCCCATACCAGCACGCCTTCCCCGACAAACTCCCGAATGGCATTTATTGATTTACCCTGCGGCGTTACATTTAGAGATTCCTGCTCATCATGGCTGATGCTCACAGCCGGACTGTTAACCATACTGACGCTGACGTTTGCAGGGGCTTTCCAGACACCCCGTTGGTTATCTACACGTGTGTAGATACCTGCCATCGCAGCAGAGGGTGGAAGGAGGTTAAGTTTATCGCGCAATTCACCAATAATGTGCTTATAAACCACGGATTGCGCCCGTACTGTATCGTTAAGCGTATCCAACTCATCGCGTTGAGTTGCGTCTAAATCGTGAAGTTGGACAGCACCAAAATTCACAGATTTCAGTTGCTCTATAGTTTCCTGTGCAGCTCCTAATTCCGGTGCAAGCACATCGGCAAGTTCAGCCTTATTCTCTATATGTTCCAGCCCCAAGTCGCGATCACTGACGACACTAGTTTCAAGCCATGGATAGTAGGCAGCACCATATTTCAATCCATTTGTACCGATATTATTGCGGAAACTGTCAACCACCCCGTCACCAATATCTCTCCATCCTTCCCACACATCCAGAATAGCCATTCGGTTAGCCATCTTCACACAATGAGACAGCATCGCTTGTTGCACATCTTTACACTCATTTTCTTTAAGGCGTACCGCGTCTGGGATCACAATCATTGTCGGTACTTGCTCTTTAATCAGCGGCTTGATACCGCTGAGTAGCGAGTCCTTAGTTATCTCATCTTCATAACTGCCTACTGATAAAACAAAACATTTACCTCCACCATTTTGAAAGAACATTCGCATGCTGTAATACAGCAGTTGATGGCCGGCGGTTTGTTCGAACGTGTAGGATGTTTGATTGACGGTTACCTTTGCTACGGTAGGTAGTGCATCTACCCGCGTCATCAATAATGTGTTCGTTTCAACTTCAGTTGCCACTGCTGTGTTGCCACCGCCACCACCGCTGCTTCCTGAACCTCCTGCTGTTGTTTCGCCACCCTGTCCGCCACCCGCTTCACCATTTGATTCGTTTCCGGTTTGATTAACCGTCGTGTTTTCACTACCGTTGGCCGGACTGTCTGATGTCATTTTAAACATCGGATGGGGGGCGAAACCGAAGAAATCATGAAACTCACTGAGTGATGAAATCTGTTTCGGTTGATTGAGGAGCGTCGATCCTTTGTATTCTGCTTTCTGCGTATACCCGATAAATACGGGTACGGCAGTTTCCACTTCCACCAGGGAATTGGGAAATGCATTTTTCTCGACTACATAGACACCGGGTGTTTTCATCGGCTTGGCCATTTCTTGAGTTCCTTCTACTTATTTAGAAAAATATCTGAGACAAATTGTGTCTGTGATATGGCGGTATTAGTATCTGATTCGACTCCTGAATCAGGCGGGGTAAATACAGAAAGATTCATCGGACTTCCTTGGGGTAGGTTGAGTTGAAACTCTCTATTCCTTCCATCTGACTTTCGTAACCCTTTAAGCTCAAACCTCTGTGTAGAGTGTGCAACCAGTGAAATAGCGCGATCGCTAAGAAATTGCACTGCATCCTGTCCGTGAACATGGGATCTTTCGAGCTTGGTAAACGTAAACCTGCCACCGCGATCAACGACTTCAAGCGTTAATGCTTCGTCGTCACTGAATTCGATCAGGTTGTATCTCCAGTAAACTTTTCTGCTATTGAATTTTACTGTGACGGCTACACCGCCAGTCGACTCTGGACGTTGCACCTGTTGACACAGATCCGCTAGCGACAATCTGAAAACACAGACAGGCTGGGAAACACTCTCACTAAACGAACTCCAGTAATCTAATTGCGGTTTGCGACTTCCCTGGTCGTTGGGTGTATTTTCAAAGGTAAATACAGGTGTTGTTTTACCTACATCCAACCGGGAAAGCACTTGTTTGTCTACTGCCTCATTAGCTCTGTCTGGTGTGTACCCATTCAAACTATCAGGCGCAGATATTAATCTGGCTTTCTCAGCATTCCATGTACGTAGTGAGGGGGTCTGCTCAACACCTGCAGGTATTCCGGTAAATTCCATTCCCGGGGCCGATGACCCGATAACGTTGTCGCCAATTTCCAAAGCACGATGAAACTGTGAAATCAAATTGCTGGTAATTGAAGGCGTGTAGTTGTGATATTCCGGCTCTGTTGTGTTGAGATAAAACTCTATATTGGCTTGCGGATAGGATTCAACAAACGCAGCTAAGGCCGTGGTGTCAGTACTGTCTGCTTCGGGTTTGTTGTGTACCGGCGCGGCTATACGAACCACGTTTCCAATCGACTTGATCAAGCAATCAGCGCTTGAACATATACTGCGGGTCGCATTAGGGACCTCGATTCTAAAAGGCGAACTATTTCGGTGCCCGTAATATTCGTGCTCAACACGAATACTGAGTAGTGTCGAGTATTGAGTCACGACCCGACTTCCACTGAAGGATTACTAATACCGGATACTTCCCGTATTAGCCTCGCTCTATCAAGGGTGATTATTCGAAGTTTGTAATACAAAGAGGGATGATGTTTTCCTCCCATCATTCCCCACAAGTTGTTGAGTTCATTGAGTGTCATGTCTTCGAGTTGCATATCAAGCTTCTCGATGCTGTCAGGCAATGTGGCGTACGAATCTCGAGTAATTTCTTTTCTCGATTGGAAAAAAGCCGCGCAGATAGAGAGGTTTTTCAGCGCTTCAGCGTAATCTGTAAAGCTTGCTGTCACTAGAAGGAAGAGATTCAAATGCAGGGGCGAGCTGTGTACAATCGCCGAAGTATCCGTCATGGCAACAGATACAGGGGAACGTCCATGCACGCTAATTTGCTCGACATTCACCAAAGAGATCACAATCTTGTTGATCACTTTTGGTGAAACCGATCCATCGGGTTCAACTAGTCGGCTAACAAGTGCACGCTCGTTGCTATCCGAGTAATACCGACGCAACTCCGTGTTGATCTCATTGCCTATAAAATGTACCGCATCGTACATGTTCCATGGCTCCATTTTATATCTGTTATCCAACAGATATAATTATAAATCTCCTTAAGGATAGGTATAGTCCATATTTTTGAAGTTGCCAGAACATTTGGTATTGGGTGTATATTTAGCATTGAATAATTTTGTGTAGGCATAAAAACTTCAATTATAGATTTAGAATGATCGCAGCGAGCGTTTAATACAGATCTGTCTACACCGCTTAGGGTGACCTCGTCACAGCAAATAGAATCTGTTTGCGATGTTATGGCACAAACAAATAGGTATCCGATTTCGAGCAATGGTCGTGTGCTAATTGAAGGCTACATTGATTTTATTGGTACTGAGGAGTACAACTTAATTCTTTCAGCAAAGCGCGCCGCGGCAGTTAAACGTTATCTCATGATCGAACATGGTATAAGTGGCAATGGCCTTTCTATCATAAGCTAAGATGAAGCAAATTTAATA
>CALDTK010000184.1 GCA_937924035.1 uncultured Saprospiraceae bacterium
AGCGGTCACATTTCCTGATGCATCAAGTTGAATAATGAACGGGCGAAGGAATCCTGGGTCAACGATGTCTCGATAAACGCCAGCAACAGCGAAGCCGTTATTTGACTTGCAGATAATGTCTCTTGAAGAAACAGTATTGAGCTGTACAGGAGTTACGCCAAGTGCAGCAACGGCATCAAACGTGAAGCTGTTCGATGCGCCATTTGGTGCCGTATAGTTAACGGTAAAGTTGCCCGCTTCATCATCGCTCACAGTTGCCTTAACAGGAGCAGGAACAAAAGCTTGAAATTCATCTACGGCATCACATGGATCGGCAGTAGAAGAGCACGTTGCCCCTGGTGTTTGCCAAGTCAATGATGTTGCGCAGCTAGCATCGAGGTCGTCAGTGATGTTGATGGAGAGTGTCAATCCACCTAGATTAATTGCATTTAAAATATTACCTCCTTGGAGCGTGTAAGGCACTCCATAGCTTCCGCCAAAACTTGGATTCGCACCACCATTGTCAGCCGTCCATGTTCCCGTAGCGCCACCATTTTCAACTAAGAAAGTTACCGAATAGGTATCGTCCGTTTCAATGGCCGTTCCTTGATCATCGCAATCGATGCTTTGGATAGTGACGTTGATGTTGCAAGTCGGTCCGCTGGTCGGATCCGTGCTGGCCTCATCATCTTCGTTTACTTGTCCATTGCCATTGCCAGGTGTAGAATCAACGTCCTGCTCATTGGCAGCAAGCACTTCTACGTAGCTGTCTGAGCTTGTTGGCGTACGCAAGAAATAGTTGATGGTAATTTCTGCATTCTGTCCAGCTGCAATCGTTCCAACTGTCCACTGCCCTGCTCTAGAGCCAAAAGTTCGGAGTTGACCTTGAGTAGCAGTAAACTCATTACCTCCTTCATACACTACGCCTGCCGGCACAGGAAGATCCACAACAACACCTGTTGCAGCTTGAGCACCTGAATTGGAAACGGTAGCCGTTACACTATACAGGGTGTACTGTGCAGGTTGTCCTGGTGATTGCGTGATTCCTACGGAAAGGTCGATATCGCCGCCGCCGTTGCCATTGCTACATGGTGAAGGAACTGCGACAGTGAATGTGTTCGAACAAGCAGGATTTGTAGACTCAACGATTGAATACGTTACGTCTGTTCCTGCAAAAGAGCCGATGAGGCCACCGTCAAAAGTCACCGCGTTTCCATATGCCGCTGTAGCAAGAATGCCCTGACCTTGAAACTGCACTGCATATGTTCCGGTAGCATTTCCGTTGCTCACATTGACCTCAACGGTGTAACGATCGTCGCTTGGATCTGATGGTGTGCCGTTATCATTACACGATACAACAGCTGGGTTATTGATACCAATTTGACACGTAGCTGGGGCTGACTGGATTTGGAAAGGAACTGCAATTTCATTGTTGCTCTCATTACTCTCTTGCACTTGACCGTTTGCGTCAACCTCTAGAATGAGGAAATAATTTCCGGGTGACAGTCCCACTGGAATAGAAGCTCCAACAACACCAGCTACGGTCTGACCTGGTCCGAAGTTTCCAGTTGGAACGGTGCCATTTTGCAAATCGTCGGTACTGATGGTTGCATCTGTACTGATATACGCTTGAATAATAAAATTCTGAGCGATTGAACCTGCTCCAATATTATTGATGTCGAACGTGTAATCAAATTGCTGGCCTGAGTCCACTGGATTTTGCACAAGTGAAAGGTTGCTGAGCGTCAAGTCAGGAACAAAACCGCCATTTATTGCCGTGCTTGCCTCGTCATCTTCGTTTACCGTTGGTGGTGTTCCATTTCCAGGAGTTGAGTCAACATCTGGCTCTGAAGCAGTGAGCACTTGCGCATATTGTGCAGGCGCACTCGGTACTCGCAAGAAATAGTTGATCGTTACGACACTTGCTTCTCCTGGGAGGAGCTCCGCAATGGTAAGCAAACCTTGGCTTGACCCATAAGCACTAAAGGTAGATGCTGCACCAGTGGTTGTGAATTCATTTCCACCTTGATATACGACTCCTGCAGGCATAGGAACATCGACGGTAATATCGGCAACCGAAACTGTGCCTTCATTTTGAACCGTAAGCTCAACACTATAGAAGGAGTATTGAGTTGGCGATGAACTCGACTGAGCGAGTGAAATTGCCAAGTCGCCTTGGGCCGTTGCAACACCCGTGAACAGCATCAAAGCCATTGCCAGTAGGGTATTTTTGAAAGTATTGTGTAGTCTCATTTTTTTCGATTTGAAACACCGAAGTTACCAATAACAAAAAGTCTTATTGTTAATGATCTAATCTCTACCACAAAGAGGGTGGAATTGCGCCGATAATTTTATATTTTTACAGATGCTATGAATTTAATATATGTCTACTTTTTACCGCTAGCTATTGCGCTTTGTGCTTGTGGCGTCAATAAACCAGATACAGACTCAAATCCACCCACGGCTGAAGCGTATTTAGAAGTCAGGCCTTCCTTTCAACACCTATTAGACACTAGTGGATTGACAGGTTCTATTCTCCTTTATGACCCTCAAAAGCGTACTTACTACTCTAACGATTTTCAATGGGCCGGAACGGGTCAGCTCCCAGCGTCAACGTTCAAGATCGCGAACTCGATCATTGCGCTAGAGACTGGTGTAATCAAGAATGAACAGTTCACCCTCCCTTGGGATGGGACGACACGCAGCATTGCCAATTGGAACCAAGACCTAAGTTTTGACAAAGCGTTTGCGTTCTCGTGTGTTCCGTGCTATCAACAAATTGCACGTGACATTGGTCCACTACGTATGCGAAAGCAGTTAGATCGATTGGGCTATCCAGGCATCAGCTTTCGCCAAAACGAAATAGACATGTTTTGGCTGAGAGGTGCTTCACGCATCAATCAATTTGAACAAGTTGAATTTCTTCAGCGATTGCACGAGGGTGATCTCCCTATCTCTTCAACTACCGCTCGTATCATGCAAAAGATCATGGTCATTGATACAACAGATTCTTATGTCCTTAGCGGCAAAACAGGTTGGTCGAATGACAATGAACACGACAACGGTTGGTTTGTGGGTTTTGTCGAAAGACTACCAGACAATAACTCAACGCATAAGGAGGAAATTCTCTATTTCGCGACCAATGTTGAGCCAAAGCAAGGGACACCAATCGCATCCTTCATTTCAGGCAGAAGGGCGTCAACAGAGGCTGCGATCGCATTATTGGAGTGGAAATAATTCCCAACCTTCGGAGTGAGTCTGACGGCTTACTTTAACGGAATGAAATACGCATTCTTGGTTTTGGCGACAGCTGGATTACTGTCTTGCGATTTTGCAACAAGAGAAACAGGCGAGGCTCAGTCCTTTAAATTCATCGGAAATTCTTATCCGACCGAATTTGACTCGCTGTATGCAAATCGTTTAGGGGCAGACGACTACGGTATGCATAAGTACGTGCTTGTGCTTTTGCGCAAAGGCCCTCACCGTGACCAAGACTCTATCGAAGCGGCACGTCTCCAACGCGCACACCTAGACAACATGAACAAATGGGCAGAGGATAGCCTTCTAGTTGTTGCCGGGCCTACTTACAACCATGACTCAGACCTTCAAGGTTTATATGTATTCGCGCTTGAAAACGTGGAAGAAGTAAAAGCCCTTGCCGCAGACGACCCTGCCATTCAAGCAGGAAGATTAGTAATGGAAAGCTATCCATGGTACAGCAGTGCAGCACTAATGGATGTCAATCGAATCCATAATATCATCTCAAAAAACAAAATATAATATGAAAATAATTAGCCCTTTCATCTTCTTGATTTTCTTTCTTTATTCCTGTCAAGACATCAAAGACAACGTCGCCATGAACAAGGAATTGTTCATGTCCAAAACAGAGTGTTTTGCAGATATAGACGCAGTGGAAGAAGCGCGTATGGCGGTGTCCACCCAAGGCCCATACAATGATTCGATGTATCAAATCTTGACCGTCCAAGCCAAGCTAAAAGAGGGTGTTTCCCATACTGAAATGCCGGATCCACAAGGCATAATTGAATGCCTTCGTCCTCTTCTCAAAAAGTATCCCAAGCTTACTCATATCGGCTTGCAATACAAAGATGGCCGCACAGAAGAACGCGAAAAACTGGAAGCTTACGATGTGCTCGTAAGCAAGTGATCTAAATCTACTTGCCCTTACTTCTTTGCTCCACAAAAGCACGCAAATCTTCAAGCTGTTGATCGCTAAGTTTTTCTTGAGTGTAGTGAGGCATATAAGGTCTATGGCCTGCCTCAGAGTACGTTCCGTGACGAACGATCTCATAAATAGACAGTGGAGAGTCAGCAGTGATATTGCGCTCTAACCAACGAAACGTTGATCGAAAATCATCTAAGATGACATCGCTCCCACCGCCTTGACGGTGACAGTGTTGGCAGCCAAGTTCATAAATCCCTTGCCCTCGTGACGCGTCTCCTACTAAGCCGTATCCAGCATCTTTATCTGTGGGAGGATGACTAAACGTTGCAGGACTCTTCGGCATGAAAAGCGCTTGAATTTGCGCCAATGAGCTTGTGTCTGGAAGCGCTGCAAGCTGAGCGAGTTTCTCTGGATCATCAAGGCCTAAATCACCCAAGTTCATCTCAAGACTCCAGTAATAAGCGATGATCGCATCTAGCTCCCACTGTTCGAGGGTTCGCCCTTGTGAGCAGACCAAGGCACACAACTGGGTACTTTCTTCGAGACTATTTTTTGCTTTATCAACGAGTTCGCCGTACTTGAGTACATAATCGTCGTTGTACCAGCTTGTTCGATTTACGATACCCCAAAACGTAGAGCCCTGTAGATAAGGAATGCGCTTTTCCATCGCATACGACAAGCGCGCTTCCGAATTCACTTCTGTAAGTATTGGATCTTCTCGAACGGTGTTGTGACAGGTTACGCAGGTGAAAAAACGACTTATTGGTCTCGAAGTTTTTCCCTGAGGAGGATTGCTAGTTGTACCCATCCAGACCAATTGGCGGCCTCTTTCAATCTCTTCGGCGGATAGGTTTTCACGAAAGTGGGACGGCTTGGGTAGGCCAAGATCGTACATGGTCTCAGCTACTGAAGATTCGGGGTTCAACGAAAGAACTCCATCACTAGCACTTGTAGCAGCAAATACGATGGCGAAGGCTACGGTAAGGAAGATGACAACTCTCATCTAGCGTCTTCTTTTTGCACGAACTTGAAAGTCTCGAGTGATATTGAAACCGAAGTGAATATCTCCATCTAGCCAATCGCCGGTCGTCTCGGTAATGAACATCGCCTCTTGCATGCCTCTCGTATTCCCGATATAGAATTGAAAAACATGACCCTTTGTTTCTAGGTCTATTCCTATACCAAGACTATTGGTGAAGCGGTCCTCTATTTGATTCGGCGCTACATAGAAATACTGACCTGAAATTGTCAATCGCTTATTGACTAGGTATCTAGCCGTTCCGCCAAGTGCGAATACATCGTGTGAAATACTATCAGTGGCAACTAGGTTACGATGCGTCAAACTTGGTGTGAGCATGATGCTTAAGCGATCAGAAACTCTCCGCGCAGCTAAAGCTTGAAATACATAACTCACTCGGCTTGAGAATTTATTCTCTCGGTCGCTTGGTTGTCGTAGTCCATTAACGGACATCGTACTGAGCAACGTAAGTGCTACCGGAGATCCGTTTTCTTGCTGCTTAAAAACACCATACTTGGCAAAAGCATCAACGGTTTTGCCTTGCGTACTGCGACCAATCCCAATATTAAGACGATCTGTGATGCCATAATCAAAACCTATTCGCATCGACGCTCGGTCTAGTCCGAATAGTTCGTAGGCACCATCACCGATTGTACCAAAACGGTGACTGATAATGAACTTCATCTGCCCTTCCGCATTGAGCTCTGTGGAATGACCTGTCACCGCACGAGTATCATAAAAGATACGTACAGGCTCATCAGAATCTTGGGCGTGTGACAAGAATACCGGCCCGGTTATGCAGAAAACGACTCCAAGCCACGCAAACGTATTTTTAATTGTCGAGGGCACCATCGGAAATCCATTTTTGAATTGAAGCAATCTCGCAATCGGCGAGTTTAGGGCCATTCTTAGGCATAGGAGAACATCCGCCATCCTGTTGAATCGAACAGATCAAAAGCCCGTTCGTGACGTATGGGATAACCTCTGCATAAGGCTCAAGAAAGACATTTCCTAGTCCTATTCCTGCACCATGGCATGTATTACAATTCTCGTCCAAAAGAGGAACGACAGAGCCTTGGTAAGTAATTCCGGTTGTGTCACAACCTCCAGGGGCCATTTCAACTGGAAAAAGTTCATCCTCAACATCGTACGAACACCCGGTGGTTGAAACCACGCTTGCCGCAACGATAAATATCGCTAAGAATGAAAAAAGAGAGACTGAAGATTTCATCACGGTCAAAAAATTTACACTAACGTAAAACCAATAGTGCTAGATCATATCTAAGAAATTCGAAAACGTTAGATACGCTCTTGATCACTCTAAACAAATGTAAAGGCTCACATGTAACATTTGTTATAAATAATTCTATCAAATACTATAACATTTCCGACAAAACTTGTAGAAAAACGACAGCCACAAACCGCTACACTGTACAAATCTTATACAGAAGCAACCAACTGGTTGTCAGTAGATGCCAAGAGATATGTTTCAAGTAAATGAAGATCTGTACACATCAAGAGTATGTTTACTGCCTCGAATTTACATTCATCGTATTGAGCTCATCGTTGAACAGTTACCTTTAGCTTCTCTAAGACAACTTTCATTTTCACAGACGATAGACTTACATGAAAATAGCCACCTACAACGTTAACGGCATACGTGCTGCCATCAAGAAAGGATTCGTAGAGTGGCTACAAAAAGGTGATTTCGACATCGTATGTCTACAAGAAGTGAAGGCAATGGAAGATCAAGTAGATCTAGCCCCTATCGCAGAGCTTGGCTACAAGTGGACCTGGCATGCAGCAGAGAAAAAGGGCTACGCTGGTGTTGCTACTTTTTTCAAAGAGGGACTTTCGCCAAAACAGATTACAGCAGGTTGTGGCATTGACACCTACGACAGTGAAGGACGAATCCTACGCACCGATTTTGAAGATTTCATACTCTTAAATTGTTACTTCCCTAGTGGTTCTGCAGGTACAGTTAGGCAAGATGTGAAAATGGATTTCTTGCGCGATTTCATGCCTTTCTTAGAAGGAATTCGTAAGGAAAATGCCAATGTTATTGTGGTGGGTGACTACAATATTGCGCACACAGAAAACGACATTCACAATCCAAAAGCGAACAAAAAATCGAGTGGATTCCTGCCCGAAGAACGTGCTTGGGTGGACGAATTACTCGCTACGGGTGTTACAGATGCGTATCGTCACTTACACCCTGACACAGTAGAGTATTCTTGGTGGAGCTACCGCGCAGGAGCCCGTGGTAAAAACAAAGGCTGGCGACTTGACTACCAAATGGTAATGGGCGAAATGAAGACTCGTCTACAACAAGCGTATCACATGAAAGACGACTTGCAGTCCGATCATTGTGCGCTAGTGGTAGAATACTCGAAGTAGACAGCTATTTCGTACTCACAGTTTTCTGCGCTTGCTCTCCATAGATCGTATACTGTAGCCAGACCAGGCCAATTGCCAAAATTCCGAAAGCAACTACTGACCAGAGCGTTGTCTCGATCGAAAGCCCGAATCCCCACGTGAACAGTATCGGAGAAATCGCCGTGCTCAACACCATACATACCCGTATTGCGCTTTTAATGCTTCCCAGGTAACGTGGCCCATATCGCTCTGCCCAGAGAGAAGGCCACAACACAGATTCTGCTCCCATTCCTATGCCACACAACACAAAGAAGATTGGTACGGCCATGCGATGTTCGATAAGTAAAAACAACACAAGGCCTAGTACTAAGGGAAGATGAATGAGCAGCAAAACACGCTCTGGGCCCCAACGATCAATAACAGGCCCTCCGATTAACACACATATACTCCTCGCAATACCATAACTACTCAATCCCAGCGCCATCCATGCAATGGTGTACTCGCGCAGTTCTGCTATCACACTCTGATTAAACACCATCCCTGTGATTACAAATGGCGCCAACATGTATGCAGGTAGAATAAGTAGTAGACGTGGATCACGAAAAGCCTCTTTCCTCGATTGGCTTAGTTGCTGCTCATCAATCGAATCTTCAGCCTGTGCAGCTGCAACACGCTCAGCCTTTTGAAAAAGATCACCCTTGCGAATGAGCAGCCAAATGGCAGGTAAAAACAGCAACGCCAAGAGACTTGCCGCTCCATACCACACCACAGAATAGCCATAAACGGCCATTGCTGCAACAACAATAGGTGGCACAACCACCTCAGCCACAGACTTACCTACATTGGTAAGTGCTAGCGCCTTTCCTCGACCTTCTTGAAAGAACCGTCCTATAGTTGTCGATCCGATCAAGGGTAAAACTCCTTGGCCGCCAAGTCGTGCGAAATACAAGGCTACCGCAAAGACCACGATGTTAGAAGTAGCTCCCAAAACAACCAGCGCACCCAAGAGCAAGACTACAGTAATCGTACTTACCGTCCGAACACTTCGACGGTCTAACTGGGTTCCTACAAAGGGTAAGGTGAAGGCTGCAATGAGCGTAGCACCAGAATATAGCGCCGCAAACGTGTCTTCCGCCCAACCTTGAGATGAAGTGACTCCCGCTACGAATAAGCCGACAAAATAGGTCTGCCCTACCGAACTGCAGAAAAAATGCAAAAAACCAAACAGTAAATAGCGCGGATACTTCCGCAAAAGTGCGAGTGCTGTCATGCGTCACAAAGGTGAACCTTTTACCAAGATTGAGGCTTGCAAAAACTACCTAAGTGCCTTTGCTACTTCTTCCTTTACAACAGGCAAAACCTCCTCTGCAAACCATTCATTTTTGGCCATCCAAATGTTGTTTCGTGGTGACGGGTGCGGCAGTACGATGAACTTAGGCTGATACTCTTGATAGTTTTTGACCGTCTCTGTCAGCGTTCGTTTTTTCTGCTTTTTGAGGTAATAAGCTTGTGCGTAACTGCCGATCAAAATCCACAGTTTTATACTTGGAAGTTGCTCAAAGATCTGATCATGCCATTGAGGTGCACACTCTGGGCGTGGTGGCAGATCACCAGACTTTCCTTTGCCAGGATAACAGAACCCCATCGGCACAATGGCGAACAGGTTAGGATCATAAAATTGACCATTATCTACGCCTAGCCAATTGCGCAGACGCTCCCCACTTTTATCATCCCATGGTATGCCCGACTCGTGTACGACTCGACCAGGTGCTTGCCCTATGATTGCGATTTTACTGCTTTCGCCAAAACTACAAACCGGGTTCACCCCATGCGCCAAGTGCTCTGCGCACGTTGTGCATTTACTGATTTCTGCCTGAAGTTTTTCAAATGTTGTCATTCCTGCAAAGTGAGATCGACAAGATATGGCTTCCCAGGTAGCGGCTTTACATTTGCTCTATGGAGTACGAGATCCGCCCCATTCAGAAGGCCGATAATGAGCACGTTGCGCGGGTCATCCGTACAGTCATGACAGAGTTTGGATGTGTCGGAGAAGGCTTCTCCATCGCAGACCCTGAGGTCGATGACATGTACGGCAATTACCAAGGTGCCCAACACGAATTCTATGTCGTTGAGGAGGTTTCTGAATCCTCCAAAACTATTGTCTTGGTAGGTGGCTATGCTCCTCTTACGAATGGTGATCCTGAGATGTGCGAATTGCGCAAGATGTATGGATATTCAACGATAAGAGGCAAAGGCCTTGGAAAGCAACTTATGGAGCTCATCATCCGTGAAGCAAAGAACGATGGCTTTAGTCAGATGTATTTGGAAACAGCTTCATCGATGACTGCGGCAGCAGGTCTCTACAAACGCTTCGGATTTAAATACATCGATTCTTCACTAGGACATACTGGACACGGAGGCTGCGATGATTTTATGTTGCGGGAGCTTTAGTTATGAAAGCGATGGCATGAATAAGTCGCTGCCGCCTTGCTTTCTACCTGTGAACCGGTGGTTCGCAAGACGGAGGCAGCTAGGACTGCCTAGGCCTTTATCCAACCTTTCAACTTCAGCCAATCTTTGATCCGTACCGCCAGAGGAATGCTCTGCTCCATTAGTGGTCCTTCATACGCCTTGCCTAAACGCAGGAAGTGTCGCGTGAAGGTTCCCGAACCAATGCCCCATTTACGCACGTAAATCTCACGGCCTTTGTGGTGCTTCAAACGACTAGTGCTTTGACGGCCGAAGTGATAGACTAGACTATCCCCTACTCCGCGGAATTCACGCACCCCAAACTCCCAGAGTTTCCGACTGAAGTCAGGGTCAGAATAAACGCCTGGGTGATACTCAATACTCAGCCCGCCTACAGCATCCCAAAGTGCAGTCGGTATGAGGTTGGGTGGCCAAGTACTTCCGCTCCAATCGGCTTTTTTATGCTTTGTGTAGCCCTTTAAAATGCGACTTTCGTCAAAACTATCGACCGACTGACCGTAGTTGCCAAAGCTCACACATGGGTTTCCGGTTTCATAAGGCTCTATCATCGTCGCCGAAACCATAAATTCTCGTGTCGGCATTCCATCGGCAACTTCAAGAAGGCGCTTATCCCATCCGGGAAGTGCATACATATCGTCGTTGAAATAGATAAGGTAAGGTGCACGTGCAAGCCCTCGAGCAAGATTGAGGGCATAGCAAATTCCAGCATTTTCTGGCGAAAGGATATAGTCAACACCAGACTGTTCGGCAAGCCATTCCCGCGTACCGTCGACTCCTTCATTTACAAACACAACCACTTGGTGCGGATGAGTGCTGTTTTGGCGTAAGCTTCTAAGCACCAGCTTCAAAAACGCGAGGTTGTTCCACGTTGGGATGAGAACCGTGTAGCGCGGGTCACCAGAGGTGTTGCGATGATAGGTGAGCTGGTCGAGCAAGGGTTTGTAGTTAGCGTTGAACCGTCAGATTAGACGTCAAATGTAGACTGAAAATAACCTGATGAATCAAATATCTCTTATTCTGAAATTTGATCTGACGGTTTGCAGTGGCTCACAGTAACACAGTGCCTCAAAAAAAATCTCTTACCCCTATTGCAATCTTAAAAAAGCAGCCTAACTTTCGTAGTGCATTCGAACCTGTTTCCACTCTTAATCGTGTTGCCATGCCTGCTCCAACTCCGAACAAGCCGCGCGTCATCAAAGACTATGAAAAACTAGATGCTAGCGTGCTCGAACAGATTAAACTTGAATACCCACGCGGCTTTCGCCGGAACCTAATCACCTTTAAAAATGCGAAAGGGGATACCGTTTCTGCATTGCCGTTTGAAACAGAAGACCGGTATTACCTCGTTCGCATGACGGTGAAAGAAGCGCAGGCAATCATTGCAGATGACGAGGATTACGATGACGATGGCAACCTCAAAGCGCGAGTAAAACGAGCATACACCGCAAAACATGATGATGACTACGACGATGAGGAAGAAGACAACGCACTAGACTTTGACCTTGGCGAAGACCTCAATCTTGCGGAAGAAGACGATGATTTTGACGGTGATGTCAACTCTAAGGGCGACGTGAATATTGATGACGTCGATGTTGTGGACCCAGATAGTGTTTGATCCTTCGGCTCTAAAGCTTTACGTACGTGTAGTCGAACTGATCACAACAGATGACTTCTGTCACAAGCTTTTCAGAATCAATCAATAACATTGGTCGACCAGTTAAATGGAACTGGTTAATGTTCGCAGGCGCACTTCCAAACAGGAAGAAGATTGTGTCATTACTAGATGTTACTTCTTCCACACTGTAAAAATTAGTTTGCAATGTTGAATCTGTTTTGGTTTCGACCTTAAGCGCAGAATCACTTTGAAACGTAAGTATCTCTGGGCTATCTGATGCGGTATAATTTTCATCTATTCCAGCAATGCCTCCGGTGACTCTCACGAGCGCCCAGCCGCCCTGAAGTAATTCAATTGTAGATGATATGGTGGCTTCGACTGGAGGCGAAAGATCATCATCATCATTTTTGCATGCTCCCAGCAGAAGTATGATGGATATACTCAGCCCAATACCATAAAGTTTCCCTTGAGTTAAGACATCACTAAAAATAACCATGGCGATAAGTTTAAATAAGGACGAAAGCCCTAATGAAATAGCTGCCTAATTGCTCTAATTTCACGTTATGAGAAAAATAGTCTGTATTTTACTAATTACTTTTCTTAACTGCTTTTTGATGGCTCAAAGTATGCAATCGGATTATGCTGCCAAATGGGCCAACTCGCTGGAGTACACCCTTGCAGTAGCTCAAAAAATGCCTGCATCCGAATATGATTTCAGGCCGATTGATACCATAGGAATGACCTTTGGAGAGCAGCTGTTACACCTAGGAGATAACGCACGTTGGCTTGCGCTCAACAAACTGCGAGGTAATAAACGCCCCGCTAAGGCTAAGGTAGATCCGAATGATAAAGAGGCCGTAATTGCCTATGTGACAGAAAGCTATGCAATAGCAGACAGTGTGCTCGAATCACTGACCTTTTCTGAATTGGATGAGCCCGTAAAATGGTCTGGAGGTAGCATTTCCAAGCGAAGAATCAGCCTCTTAATTTTTGACCATGCAGCACATCATCGCGCACAGGCAATTATGTATTTGCGCTTGAATGGGATTGAACCACCACGATATGTTGGGTGGTAGGTTGCATAGCGAGCCGGGGTATGGGGATCCTTGAATGAGTTTGACACCTTGCTAAATAAAACATTTTGTTTTATGTTTGCTTCGTGTATACTTTATCCCCCAACAACCCGGCTTTAGCGTCTGGCTACAGCAAGCGCAAGCGACCCCATATTTATCCAGGTGGCGCAACCTTTATGATAGGCATGCGACTAGCAGGTAGTATTACTAGACCAACAGTAAAGCGTGTCTTGGAACTCAAACGTCTTTACGGCCAGTGTATCCCACCTAAGATTTATTGGGAGGCAACCGCAGAAGAGCGTGTAGGCTTTCGAAAGTTGTTACGAGGAGCAGATTGTCGCCGAGATTTAAACGGTCCGTTCCATTTACACCACAGCGAGCAATGCCGTCAAATACTAATTGACAGCCTACATTTTCGAGATGGAATAGAATATGAGATCATTGCTTACTCCATTATGCCAAACCATGTTCACTTAGTTATTCGGCACATTTCAAAAGCTCTGCACATGGGCGAGTTGCTTTGGCGCATACGTAAGTTCACGGGTCGAAAGAGTAATGAGGTCCTTGGTCTCGTTGGAAATGAATACTGGGAGCGTGAGAGCTATGATCATATTATTCGATCACAGAGGGAATTGATGCAGCAAGTGAAGTACACTTTAATGAATCCTGTTGTGTGTGGACTAGTGAAACGCTGGGAAGACTGGCCAGGAAACTACTTGACAAGTAAGTGGCTGAGAAAGGCTGCTTGACTTTGTCCTGTCGATCTGTAGATCGACAGGACAGAATCGACAGGACCTAGGCCACCACCCCTCGTACCGCCTCCCAAATCACATCCTCCTTCGGAAAGGCCGCTTCTAAATTCACATCTTCCTTACTAATCGGATGCTCAAAATTGAGCTTCCATGCATGCAAGTGAATGCTGCGATTTGGATTGGAACGACGTGCTCCATACTTCACATCACCATGAATAGGCGCACCAACAGCAGCGAGCTGCGCGCGTATCTGATGGTGGCGACCGGTAGTGAGTTCAACCTCCAATATCGGATAACGATCTGTATCCCCTACGTGGCGCCAGGTCAATACCGCTTCCTTGGCCTCTGGAGTTCCTGCTTCTACGACGGTGCTCTTGTTGGTCCGACCATCGCGCGCTAGAAAGTGCCTCAACTCGCCTGGCTCAACGTTAGGCATCGTATCTACCACCGCTAGGTAGGTGCGTTTCACTCGGCGAGAATGAAATTGCTGCTGCAGCGACTGCACCGTTTTCTTGTGGCGAGCAAATAACACAATACCACTCGCCGGCTGATCGATACGGTGAATGAGATACAAATCCCGCTTGGCATACGCACAAGCAAGCTTTTGCAGACTAGGTGCGTTCTCCTTTGCTGTCTGCACCGCAAGCGCAGGTGGCTTATTAAAAGCAAGTAGTTGGCTGTTTTTCAGTATGACCCAATCACCGATACCGCTAGGCTTCTTTGGTTTGAGGTCTTGCGGGCGGGTAAATCCTTTAATTGGCTTCATGGGCGACTGTCACTAGGTTCTATCTCAATAATTTCAACTTCCACGTCTTCTGTGACGGTTTTATGGGCGTCTTTGAATAGTTCCGCGTTTTTACGTGCGGTTATGGCCTGCTGTCCTCTGTACCAGAAATAGACAATGGCTGCAATAAGACCCCA
>CALDTK010000185.1 GCA_937924035.1 uncultured Saprospiraceae bacterium
AGCTCATACGGATCGGGAATAAATAACTTCGGCCCGGCAAACTCAACGCTTGCCACCTCCTATGCTAATGCGATGGGAATAACTACCAACGAATTACTGACGTTCATGCACGCTTTTGCTATAGCTAGAATTCAGAACGACTCTTCGACATCAGGTGAAACTTATGACGGCTGCTATGAGATGCTCAGTTCGGTTCCTCTGTACAAACTGTCTGTTAGCCGGTCCGTGTCTATTTCGTTTTGGTTCGACAGTATGTCTGTTCCATCCTACATCAAAGGATTTCCAGAAGGTGGTTCTGTAAGGGTCTGGATAGACGGGGTGCCTGCTTATGACGACAACGGCGACAATGGTTCCGCATACCACAAGCTGAATGCATGGCAGATCAAGCATATAGCCTGTAGTAGTGATGGAACAGATCCTAAGAATGAAGAAGAGATAGTCAGACTGTTTGCAAGGCCTAACGCCTTTCAACGCTTCGCATGCTTACGTGCTTCGCCTAGTTCGTTTCAGATGTTCCCGCACTGGATGCCAATAAAGACTGATCCTGCGTTGCCGTTGGTTGTGTAGCTCTTACAAAACCCCGGCGCATTGATTCGCGTCGGCGGCTTATTCTGGCTGCCTTGGCATTTGCACAACATTGTTACTGCCGATTGCGGCAAGTTTTTTCTTTATGCTGCCGGTTTTTTTTCCGGCCACGTGGATATGGGCAGGATCATCTTTGTCTTCCAGTATGGGCTCAATCGCTTGGTTCAGATCTTTGAGTTCCTTAACTGTAAAAGAAACCAGTCCGTATCCATCGTGACCATTAAGGACAGTGGTCCAGTCTAGGTCGTTTGCTTCTAATAGGCTTTGGAGGTGGCCTGACATGTTGTCCCCCTCCATATTCTGAAAGCCAGCGGTAGATAGCTCAAACGGTTCCCAACTTTTCACCCAGCGCGGGGTGATACGACGATAGACAATGTCAGCATCATCGATCTTTTGCACGGTTACGTTCTATTGCTGGTCGAATGAGAGATCAAGTGCTATTTGGTTTAGCTCGACTGAGTCAGACCCTTCTTTTTCGGTCGCCCCATTTTTATAGTAGTACTCAAGTGCGGTCAGAGACCGAAACTCAATCTCTAGGGACGTGTTGCCAATGTTCCATTCAACTTGAACACCCCCGTTTGAAGTTGGGGCAATAAAAGGGCAGTCCAGTTGTGCAAACGCGGTAGTGCCGAGAAAAGAAGCAGCGAATTCCATTGCGTCTGGATTGATAGGCTGACCATTGTATGAATCCCATCCGGACTTGTAGTCAAGATACTTCTTACATTGTCGTCTGAGCAATGTAATCCATATTGGTCGGGATACATCGTGGCTTGTAGGATTCCAACTGTTTAAATAGTTGCTGTCGTGATTACTCTGTGATTCTTCCAGCAGCATAATTATTCCTTGCGGCCCCAGGCCTGTTGTAACTCGCAACTAAAACTGTTCTCGAATACGCTAATTGCATTCGTGTGGGCGATGTCGAAAAACTCTAAGTAGCTTTGATTGGTTGCATGTGGATTCCCTCTAACGTTAATGCTGGCTTGAAAAGCGGGCTCGGTCCCCTTTTGGTCTAATGACCTTACAGTTATAGGTGTAATTGCAAAATACAGTCGACCAAAAAACTCACCGGTCTGTTGAATTATTTTTTTTGTCATCTGCACGGAAGTTGTTTCAAGCTTGCCATCTAAGTTTGCTGAGGTATCTTGATAGTGTCTCAGAACCTTATGAAGTTCATTGTGTGACTCCCAAACATTCTCTCTTCTTATCCAGTTAATGTACCCAAAGTCACATTGGTTTATAACCGGCGATTGAAGGTTGAGTGCGCCTAGTTTCTCGCAAAACTTGGTGAAATCCTCATCGAACCTAGCTTTTAATTCTGGTTCGTAGTTGGGGTACGGGAGGTTTCCACTTGCGTCATCGTAGTTTCGCCAATTCCTTACGAAACGGTTCTGCTGAATTTGAATTAACTCTGTTCGGTCTTCTTTAACCATCCAAACTCGGGGCCCAGACACTATGGCACTCTGCGGGATCAATGTTGGCTGTGACGGTTGTTCTATTGTTGGTGCTAAGGGTGGGTGTTGCTCGATTAGTGGGAATTCGTCTCGAAAGGAGTCCCATATCGCTCCGGTATGAGGCGCTAAGAAGCCAGGGATTGAGTCGAACTGCACAGACAACGACACCTCAACCACAGGCGCACGGGCATAGTTAACAGTCATTCATTACCTTCGAATTTCAGCATTTAGTAACCATGGGCAAGCATATTATGTGCAATTCCATAATACACAAGATTTGCTCGTTTGGATCTACTCATTGGATGTGTATATATGTGCGCACAAATATTGCATTGATCTCTTTAGTGTGTATAATAATACACACGAACAGGGCGAAACAATGATCGAAACCAACAGCCGTAAGATAGTAAAAAGACTGAAAGACGAAGGTTTCGAGCATGTTCACACGGTGGGCAGTCACCAGAAATTCGTCAAAGGAGATCGCAGGGTGACAGTGCCACACCCTAAGAAAGACATACCAATGGGCACAGCTCGGCAAATAGCCAAGCAAGCCGGATGGCTCTAAACCATCCATCCGGCCGCCTCAACAGAAACAATGGACAAGTCATGAGAATGTTTTATGCAGTGGTAAACAAAGAAGAGGGCAGTGCATACGGTGTGCACTTTCCGGACGTGCCCGGGTGCTTTTCAGCATCAGATACAGAGGAGGAATTGCTATCCAATGCGTGTGATGCTTTGCTCTGTCATTTGAAGGGTGAAGATGTGCCGGCGGCTAGTGATCTCGACCAAGTGCGTGAGTTGGCTAAGAAGGACCTGGCAGAGGGTGGCTTTATATTGGCGGTGCCGTATATTGAATCAGACAGTACTGTGCAGCGTGTGAATCTCAGTCTTGAATCTGGTGTGCTGAAAGCGATCGATGCTACTGCGAGAGCTCGCAATATGACTCGATCTGCTTTTGTTGCTCAGTCTGCCCGTAATGAGATTGAAGGTAGGTAAGTGCCACACTTCAAATCATGTCAAAAAAAAGTTTGCCATCGGGAAAACAGGCAAGCTTATTTTACTTATTCAGTGCCATACGTCTGGGTGATAACGGATATGAAAGAGAATTGTGATATATGCGGCGACGGCGAGGTCAGTCTCGAAGTGGAGAAAGTTTCAGTTTCCTACAACGGACAAACAGGCCAGATTGATTCTGAGTACTTACTTTGTGACTCGTGTGGCTCTGAACATGCTGGCGCGGAACAACTTCGCGCTAACAAACGATCAATGCTTGCATTTAAAAAGGAAGTAGACGGATTTTTATCGGGTGAAGAAATTCGCGAGATTAGAAGCAGTTTTAATCTATCGGCTTACATTCCCACCCATCAATAAAGACGGAGGGGTTTATTGGGCTGCTCATGATAAAATCTGGCTTGAGTTCCGCCTGAAAAGCTTCCCCATAGAAAAAGCCAAATATCGCCAATCCAACGAAAAAACGGGGCGAAAATAGCAAATCAATGGGGAAGGCCAGACCCCGCAAACGTAGGCTGACATTGGCTTTGCGGCGAAAATAGCGGTGTGACTTTTAATCAATTGGTCGAAGGTTCGAATCCTTCACGGCCCACCATAAATACCTGATAAATAACTATTTAATTCTGTTTTGTCAGTGCTTGAAAACATGCGTTTCCCCATAGATTCGATTTTCCCCATAGAATTCATTCGGTGCTAATGCGGCCCCGCTCCAAGTATCTCTTCCAAAGACCTGCCGTTTGCATCTTTTAGCTCATGAATCGGCGGCATATCTCCGTTGGCTTGCCATTTGGCTAAAAGCTCCATCATGCTAAGTGCAGCGGTTTCCCTAGTCATCGTAGAAACGTATGAGCCTACCGGCGCGTCCTGCATATCTGAAGACAGGACCGTTTCACGCTCTGACTTCGAGGATACGCACAATACAAAATCAACCTCGCCGCCGGTCTCTTTTTCAAACAGCTTGCCGAGCTTCTTAGCAATCTTTTGCAGGTTATTGCTTATGCGTATTTCGTGTGGCGTTGGTGTGCTATAGCTCATACATACCCCTTGCGACGGTCTCGCTTTGCTCGCTTCTTTTCACCCTTGCTCAACTTTTGCGAGGCGGGTAATCCCTTAAATTCTCTAAACTCTAGCTCCCTCCGCATCTTTTCTTCGTTTTTAAAATGTTCAATCTGAACGTCATCTAGGTTTGTTACTGCTTGCTTTAGTGCTTCCATAATATTTATCTCTGCTTTAGGTTTATATCGCGAACTACTGGAAAAACCCGAATCGGTCGAGTTTTCCGGTAGAGGTTTGTAGTCTTTGAATCGTCATGGCCTGCTAGCTCTTGCGCCTTATCCAGATCCAAATCACCGAGCGCTTTGTTCCGCATCATGCGCTCTTGAAAACGAGTGCCGCCAGCTTCAACCCACTTATCTTGCCATCGTTTCCACGCGCTGGAAAATGAGTCAACTTCGTATGTGTCTAAGTTGATGTATGGCTTTCCAGTTCGACCGTGGAATAAGAACACAGAACGGGGAATGTCGTTTTTCTGTTTTAGATGCCGCTTTTTATTGATCGTGAGTAACTTCTGTATCCAATGAAGCAAATCGTCGGTCAATTCAATGTCCAGGGTCTTGCCGCTTCGGGTTCGGCTTTTCGATAGCCTCACCCTGATTCTATCATCTAGTATCTGTGGCACCTGTAACAGCAGCATGTCAGTCATGCGTAGGCCAACACGTAGTTTAATCTCGCAGTAGCACTGTAGCCATTCAGGAGCCAATGGCAGCGCCTTTATAAAGTCATCGTCTGTAGGTTCGTAGCGATCAGTGCCGCCGTCATACTCTTTGACCACCTGCTTGTTAACCATTGGATGTTCACGAATAGCGCCCCACTTAATACCCATTGTGAATACGTGCGACAAGATCCGGTTTCGGTGGTTGGCTGTGGCCACGCCTTTACGCTTTCCGTTGCTGTTTTTCTGTATCGCTTCAATTGTTGCCGTGGTTACTTTGTAGATGTCCTGCGATGTCACCTGATCCGGTTTCATTTTACCGTAGACCGCGCGAAGCTTGCCGATCATCTGCAATTCGGTTTTCTGTGTGCCTGGTGATTTCTTTGGCGTTACTGCTGTTATGTACTTGTCAAACAAAACAGCCATTGTCGGGTATTCAATGGCAACGGCATCGACGCTCTCCATCTGTGCAAGTCGTTCTGCTAGTACGCGCAGCGCTTCAGCTTTAGATGATCCTAATCGGAATTCTTTTTTATTATCAAAATATGGGCGTTCGTTGTTTCGTGGCCTGTAGTAAATAGCTGTTCCGTTCTTATCCCACCGACAGCGCTCCGGTAGCCCCTTGTTTTGTGGTAGTCGCTTTTTAGGTGTCATTTGGATTAACTCACTGCCGACAAGTCAGGGCCAGCATGCGCCCGTTTTTTTGAATCACTCGCGCTATCATTATCTAAAAACCCACGGCTAACAATCAGATTCCTTCCGTTTCGGTGCGGAATGCCAAGCGCGACAAGTTCCTGCACTTGTTCTTTGCGCCTTTTGTAACCAGTTAGTTCAACCAGTTCTAATTCAGATAGCCAGGGCAGGTCCATTATTTAGTATGCATCCCCAACAGCCAAACACCGATCACTTTTAGATGCTATACGAACAACACGACCAGTCAGCACCGATCTATTAAAAGTCAGCTCAATAGGATTTCTAGCATGGAAAAAGTTTGGCTCTTTCCAATGTTTTGCTACCACTTCGCGAATGTCTGCCACTAGTTCTGATTCGGTTGTATCTTCAAACGGGTAGTATTCTTCGGCGCTTTCACCTACCAAATCATAAGCAACCTCTTGCATACTTTCGCCTAGTTGATCGACTGCCCAATTTCTTAGTAGCTCGTCAATTGTTGGCCTATGCGTTTCGGCAACAAATACTGTAAATAATCCATCGCTTTCGCAATCGTTGATTGCATCGTAGATATTGCCTTCGTAGAAATACTCGCCGTCATGTGAGTAGCAATCGTGCTGCTGCTTTTGTTCACTCACGCTCATAGCTCCACCTCAAAAAAACCAAGCTGGCCTGTGTATTCAATGAAATCTATTTTTCTGACACAGGGAAATACTTTTTCAAACGTAGCCATTACGCGCTCTCCGCCATTTCTTCAACAGGTATAACTTCAGAAGCTTTCCAGCCCTTTTTGCTGCGCGTCTGGATGAACTCGACGGATTGGCCCTCATCTAGCGTTTTAAAGTCGTCATCATCCGGTCTTATGTCTACGTGATGCACAAATACATCTTCGTTGTCTGTATTC
>CALDTK010000186.1 GCA_937924035.1 uncultured Saprospiraceae bacterium
TGCTGAAGTTGGAATTGTGTAAAATTGGAAAACTCCTGCAAGCCGTAAGCAGATATAGACTACTACAACTATCGTGATTAATATCGGAATTGCAAATTTAGATTTTTTCACTTGTGCTATTTTTGTAAGCTATATAAAAAATTATCACGGCAAAATAACAAAGAGATTGTGATGCAGGTTTGGCCTATCACTGAGTAGCTCAGTATGCTTTCATCACAATTTGGGTAGATAGCCAGTTTGAAAATAACATTGAGCATAGCAAAAATTCCAATTGCAAATTAGATATTCTTCCTCATTGTCACGTTATGCCTAAACTCGCGCCAAAATCAAGGAAGTGTAACAAATTGTAGGTGTAGTCTGCTGTTAGCTCAATCATGGCATGAAACTACCTTAGTCAAGATTTAAAAGAATACGTTCTTTAAACCAGCCTAAAAGAAGTATGCTGTTCTTGCCAGGGTTGATTCCTTCTTGGACTTCTAAGGGAGTTCGTTTTTTCGATACTTCTTTGTATGCAACAATAGTATTTCGGACAGTGCTGTCGTCCTCCAAGTTCCATACAACGTCCACTAAATTTGATGCCTTAGGTTTATTGTCATGGAATATAAAATGAGCTTCCTGATCTCTTAGTTTAAAATGATGACCTTTGATGAAATTTCCCATTCTAAGTGACTTGGGGATAAGCTTAGAGGACTTTATGGACATGTCAGCGTTGAGATGAAGAGCAACTATAGGTCCTGAATATGTATAGCCAGTATTGATCTTTTGAATAAGCATATAGCCAAGAGTGGTTGGCTGAGGTTGTTGGATTCCATACTCGGCGACGAGTAGGAATTCCCCATTTGGAAGCCTTTCCAACCGATTAAATAAAAGGCTCGTCAAAGTCATTGCCGATTTGACTGCTCCTGGAGGATACATGAGGTCGGGTTGTTGAATTGAAGTACTGTTCTTTTCAAGATTTTCGCTTAACAATGTTTGTTCTAAGAGCTTGAAGTGATTGCTATTATCTGTCACCAAGCTGTAGAAAAAGGGTTCACCGCCTGTTGTTAAGAGAACGTCGGAGTACTTAGTTCGGAGTCTGTTTTCTGGCGCTTCACTTTTATAGTGATGTGTCCCTTTTTGATTAGCTCCATATACTTCATATTCGATTTTCTCATTTGTTGCAGTAAAATATAGATTTCCATTATCTTTTAGGAGAACTGACTGCAGCTCTAAGGAATATGCATGCCGATGTGTTGTTTGAATATCTTGATCATAAATTTTGTTAAAATTACTGTCAAAGACATGAGCTTTAAAAGTGAGAACTTTATCGATAGTCCGTGGGTAAAGGACCGCAAACTTTGAGTTGTCTGCTGAGAACACAATTTGAGGAAAAGTAATGTCATTTATTTTTGAAGGAGATTTTTTGAATGGGTAAAGGTCTATAAGGGTTATAAAGTCTTCTGCATAGCCAAGATTTGTTTCGTCTATTTTGACACATTTTAAAAGTCCGCTTATGTCGCTGAAGAACATGTACGGAGCATCATTAAATAGTTGTAGTTTAAAAATTACTGTGTCCTTAATATTCCTGACGAACTTTACCTCATTAGTGGAGCTTATGGAGTACAGCTCGGACGGGTACACGTTTTGTTTAAAGATGTCAAGCATTGCCTCACCAGTCTTGATGAGAACATCCCCGCTAGGTAGTACAACATGGTCTGTAGGCTTGAACCAGTCTTGGATTCTGTCATCTTTCGCTCCAATATTGTATCTTATGTTTTGCGAAAGCGCAGACGTAACAAGTAGGCAAAAGAAAGGAACTAGTAGTGTTAAGCGGAATATCATTGAGTAAAAGTTGTTAGTGAGGTAGCGTTTTGCTGCAGGCATACTGTCGTCCAAGATCTTTGAAGACTAGTTCTACTTATATTCTATGATGAATCAGAATTAGTAGAAAAAGATCAGCTTTAAGTTGAGGGTGGCTGGAGAACTAGAAGCGCTAATGTACCAGTTGCGTTGAAGATGGACGGGTAAACGCTTCGCAGCCAAAGTTCGACTTATATTCTGCCTCGATTCTGATCTTGTTACATTTATCTCCCCATGATCCTAACCCTCAACGCCGGTTCCTCTTCCCTTAAGTTCTCTGTTTTCGACCTCTCCGCAGGGGAAGAAGAAATTGCCAATGGAATCGTTGAGCGTATCGGCTCTGCAGAAGGACGAGCTACATTGGAAATAGGTGGGGAGAGGCAACAAGTTGATTTTCAGGGCGATCATAGTGTTGCAGTGCAAGCGATTGGATTGTTTTTGCGCAAGCAAAAACTGCTTGCAAAGGTGAAAGCCGTTGGTCATAGAGTCGTTCATGGAGGAGAGACCTTTCAGCAACCAACCCGCATTACGACTGAGGTCGAACAGACGATAGAGCGTCTTAGTCCCCTTGCACCGCTACACAATCCAGTTAATCTCCAGGGCATCCAATTGGCAAAAGCAACGTTGCCAAACGTACCTCATGTGGCTGTGTTCGACACCGCTTTTCACAGCACCATGCTTGCACAAGCATTTCGTTATCCAGTGCCAAACGCATGGTATACTAAGCACGGAGTCAGGAAGTATGGATTTCACGGGACGTCTCACGCCTACGTAAGTACGATCGCAAAAGATGTTTTAACGAAAGTTGAAAAAAAGAGCAGTAAAATCATCACCCTTCACCTCGGTAACGGTTGCTCTGCAGCTGCTGTCATAGATGGGAAATGTATCGATACCACGATGGGTCTCACACCCCTCGAAGGCCTTATGATGGGCACGCGCTCCGGAGATGTTGATCCAGGGCTAGCCGCCTACATGAGCAGTTTAGGAATGTCGATAGACGCATACGACAAAGCGCTAAATAAGGAGAGTGGTCTGCTTGGCATCGCAGCCGAAAACGACATGCGCACACTCCTTTCTATGAGGGAAGAAGGTAGTGATCTGGCACGTTTGGCTATCGCCATGTTCGTCTATCGCCTTCGAAAAGCCGTCGGTTCGTTTGCCGCTGCCATGGGAGGCATCGATGCGTTAGTTTTTACTGCAGGAATCGGTGAAAATGCTTCTGATATTCGAGCTGAAGTTTGTGAAGACCTCACCTTTTTAGGGATCGAATTGGTAGCGGAGTTGAACGCCATCCGTAGTGATACACCGCGTATCATTAGTAAGGGAACGTGTAGTGTGCTTGTCGTCCCAACTAATGAGGAGTTACAAATCGCGCGAGCTACGGCTGGGGTGATAAAGTAGCGTCGCCCTACTTTATAGCAACGCTAAGTTTAAAACTTGGAGCGAAGCGATCCATCCAGCCCCGTGCAAAGCACGTGGGCCCACGTAAAACGGGGCTCAGCGTTCCCTTTCTCTCAGCGAGTTAGCGCAGCTAACGTCTCTGCGTTAAAAACCAGCGTATTTTTTGAATCGCAGAGCCATCCCCAATCCTGCGGGATTCCGCAGAGGAGCAGAGACCGCAGAGTCGTGACGCTGACCACCACGCTCTGTCATCATCCCGCCTTGCGTTAATGATTGGAGCGAAGCGATCCATCCAGCTCAGCGTTCTCTCTATCTCAGCGAGTTAGCGCAGCTAACGTCTCTGCGATAAAAAAAGAGCGGTTCGCTTAATACCGCCTTGCGTTAAAAAAGATCGAAGCTCTCTTTCCAACTCAGCGATCCCAAATCCATTCCCATCCCCCTGCGTTAATCCATCGTGGCCCAATTCCTCAAACTCAAGCTTTCGCTAAAACACGCCGATCCAGCCATCGTGCGTGTATTGGATATTCCAGATGACTTCAGCGTTTATGAACTGCACCTGGCACTCCAAGTTAGTCTCGGATGGAATGACCTTGAACCCTTCGAAATGGTACGGTCTAAACTGACCGTAGGTGTCGAGCCAAGCTATGCAGGTCAAGGAATCATTCACGACGGACATGCCTATCGTCATGCAGACGATCTCGAAGCCAAGGAGCTTTTTCAAATGGTAGGGCAGCGAATTAGCTACACCTATGATTTCAGCCGACTTTGGGAATTTGATCTAACTCTCCTTGAGCGAATTGAACGCGAAGGGGAATTGCCAAGCTGCTTGGATGCTCAAGAAGCGGCACCTTTCGAAGATTCAGATGACTTAGACACCTATTACGGGATGCTGATCGCCTACGCAGATTCGTCCTTGGCGCTTCATGATCTTGCCGTAAATCTTTTAGGTGACGATTTTGAAGCGACTCCACCAAGCCCAAAAGAAATCACCGAGCATTTAGAGATACTCTTTAGTGATGAAGTTGAACCACATGGCACAGACCAAGATGCAAGTGATGCGGAGGACTACGGTTGGTGGGATCCCAGCAAGTACGATGATGGAATGCGCTTAAGAGTACTTCAAGACGATATTGAGCGTCAATTGCCACACGATTTAGGTGGTCTCAATACAAGCGATAAGCAGAAAACGCTACTTGATATTTTGCGAGGCAAACACCCAGACTAAGGTGCTTGCAAAAGAAAGACTTAGTACAAAAGTTTAGCGTTTAACTAAATGGAGACACTCGATCTAGTTGAACACTTAGGCAGGCTTTTAAATAAAGACTCTACGACAAGCTAGTGCCAACTTACTTTTTGATTCTGACCTGTACCTCGAGCAGCACGACTCGCAGCTTCTTGAGCTTTCGCCCAAATATCTGCAAGATCTTCTGCACGAGATGAGGCTTGTTCAGAACCTTCAGGTTTTTCAATAAACTGCCAGAGCTCTTCACTCTTTAGGCTGGAGATGGTGGGGTCGTTACTGGTAGACAAATGGGGCTTGCGAGACAAAAACTGGAAAAATTTCATACTACCAAGAGTGCTGAAAGTGTGCCAGAGTGCTGCAGCTGAATAGCCTTTCGTTGATTACCGAAAAAAGGTTGATAATGGGTGCGACCCCAAAAAAAACGACAAGTTGGCCTTATAGTAACAGGGTAGTGAGGAGGAAATTACGTAGGCTAATCCCTAAAAACCATGTATGCTAACAAGGATTCGTACTCCTTAAATTTATCGATTAGTTGCGCTGAAAATTCTTTTCTACTGAGCGTTTCACCTGTATTTGCTACACGCTTTTGAATGGATCGTTTTGAGTCCCGATACATCTGTAATAACTGTTCTCTAACCTCAGTGTATTCTTTTCCTGTTGGCCTTTTAATCAACGTCCAGAGCTCGCTATCTCTGTCTGCAATAGCATAAAAAGTATCGAAATCTATACTCTTGGGTTTTTCAGTATGCCCCATCTTAGTCACTAAGATGATAAACAAACGCCACATTTACAACGAATTACAACGTTTATTGCTACGATGCGAATCGTTACCATGTATGTACATCCCGTTTTTTTGATCCTTCAATCAAAAAAAACCACTAAGCCGGCTCCCCTTTCGGATACAATTTTAACCTAGCTTCGGTACGCTTGTCACTCGCCAAGTACTCTTCGAGCGAACCCAGATAATCTACCTGACCGTTTGGCCCAATCTCTATCACTCGGTTCACTACCGTTTGCACCAACTGGTGGTCATGACTACTCATGATGAGGTTGCCCTTAAATTCAGTTAATGCATTGTTGAGCGCAGTGATCGACTCCAAATCAAGGTGATTGGTAGGCTCGTTAAGGAGCACAAAGTTTGGATGACCTAGCATAGCCTTCGACATCATACAACGCACTTTTTCACCTCCAGAGAGGACTTCGACGTTCTTGTGAACTTCATCGCCCCCAAAGAGCATACGCCCCAAAAAGCCACGAATAAATTGCTCATCCTTATTCTCTGAATATTGACGCAACCACTCCATAATCGAAGTCTCACCTTGTCCTTTGAAATACTCGTGATTTTCAGAAGGAACGTACTCTTGAGTGATCGTCTGACCGTACGTAAAAGTTCCAGATGCGGGCTCTTGACGACCAGCAAGAACTTCATAGAATGCCTCGAGTGCATTCGAATTCGCCGAAAGGATTCCAATTTTGTCTCCGCTATTTACTTGGAAATTAATATTGCCAAAAAGCAAATTGCCGTCTGGATCATTCGCACTCAGGTTCTCTACTTTTAAAAGTTGATCACCAGGCTCGCGCTCAGGAGAAAAGGCGATGTAAGGATACTTTCTGCTTGATGGTTTGATATCATCAAGGTTGAGTTTTTCCAAAGCTTTCTTGCGACTTGTCGCTTGCTTAGACTTTGATGCGTTGGCCGAGAAGCGTTGGATGAACTCCATTAGTTCAGCTCGCTTCGCTTCGGTCTTTTTGTTCTTATTGGCTGCTTGCTGCGTCGCCAATTCTGAGGTCTTCTGCCAGAAGGTGTAGTTACCTGTATAGATCGCCGCCTGCTGGAAATCGATGTCCACGATGTGCGTACACACCATGTCCAAGAAATACCTATCATGACTCACGACGATGACCGTATTTTTAAAATCGGCCAAGTAGTCACTTAACCAATGCACCGTATCTGCATCCAAATCGTTGGTAGGCTCATCAAGAAGCAGTAGGTCCGGTTCGCCAAAAAGCGCTTGCGCCAATAAGACCTTCACCTTGATCGGTCCTGTCATTTCTGACATAGGGCGATAATGGAAGTCCTCGGTGACTCCCATCTTGCTGAGTAGGGTAGCAGCGTTCGATTCTGCATCCCAGCCTCCCATTTCTCCAAACTCTTGCTCCATGTCAGCAGCCTTAAGCATATCCTTCTCTGAAGCATCAGGATCCATATAAATGGCATCTTTCTCCTTGCCCATTTTATACATCACCTCGTGCCCCATGAGCACAGTTTCTAGCACTGGATACTCATCATATGCTGCTTGGTCTTGACTCAAGACGGCCATACGGTTGCCCGGATCAAGCACAATGTCACCTCGTTGCGGACTGATGTCCCCACTCATGATTTTGAGCAGTGTAGACTTTCCGGCACCATTGGCGCCGATGATTCCGTAGCAATTTCCACGTGTAAATTTGAGGTCTACATCCTTGAAAAGAACGCGCTTTCCATATTGAAGCGCAACGTTAGATAGAGTGAGCATGGCCTTTGATTTTCAACCCTTAAATGCATGGGTTTTCGAGCTTTCGCCAAAACCTATTCAACGAGGAATAAAGCAAGTTTTAGCGAAAGCGGGCGCAAAGGTACGAAACCAACTTTGGAGACTATCGGGTATAAACGAATCGAGGAGTGGTTAGCTCATACATCTCTCCTGTACTCAAATTGAGCTCGATTCTCAGCTGCATGGTATCTGCTGTCGCGGGAGAGGGAATCAACATCGCAAGCTGTTGACCCTGAATGAGGCTTGTGTCCATTACGAGTGAATCAAGAGGTGAATTAATTACCCCCAATGGATGGTCGCCAATTAGTACTTCATCGTTAATGATTGCTCCTGGTGGATAACTTGAGCTATAAGGCAAAATTGTAGTAACGGTCACTCCTGCATGCCGCTCTTCTTTTGAGCCATCAAGCCCAAAAGCAGGTGAGCAAGCGAATAGTTTTGGGCTAAGAAATTCACTTAGGTTAGAACTGGCTGGTCTTGCATCTACAACGTAGTCGACTAAGTATACCAGAGGTAATACGACATCGCGATCTCGTCTCAATTCGAACGTCGTGTCGACCGCGTTATTAATTCGAAACCCATCTCTGTCTTGAATTACCTCGTAGAGCGCTAGTCCCTGAATATCAAAAAATGGTAGATCTGGGAAATCGCAGTCAAAGTCATCTTCTCTCGCACAGAAGGGTGTCAAGAAACCACACAGAATCAGGATGGCGAAATATTTAAAGCGGAGCTTCATAACTGAAAGATAGAGTGCAAAGCATGAAACATGAAATTCTGTCGTTTCCAATTCGGCTGACTCTAAAACTATCTAACAGCGTTGGGGGCAATCAGTCCAGCATTGCATCGATCCAGCAGATAAGCGATCTTACCACGTTATTCCTAAAGCCGAAATTGTCTTAAATCTCACGTCTCACGTCTCACGTCTCAACTAATCCTCCTCATCTGGCTCCTCCATCATCTCTTCGCCGCTCATGATGGCAACACAGCGCTCAACACCCCAATCCTCCTCATCTGGCTCCTTTTGCCAGTCGATGTCATGGATTTTGATCGCATCACCAGGATTTCCACCCCAACGTGCATCAAGGTCATAACGCTGAAGGGTTTCAACGATAAGGTTGGCAACTCCACGCACCTGACTAGGCGCTTTGGTCATT
>CALDTK010000187.1 GCA_937924035.1 uncultured Saprospiraceae bacterium
TACCGTACTTGGTTTGAACCAATACGTGCGGTAGCCTTACGTGATAAATCCCTCACCGTACAGATCCCCAATAGATTCTTCTACGAGATGTTAGAAGAGCACTATGTTTCTATCCTTCGTACCGCAATTCGTCAAGAACTCGGACAAGGTGCTAAATTGGAGTATCAAATCGTCGTGAAAAAACCTGAACCTGTGGATGCACTAGCTGGAGCCGGAACACATACTACCGGAGAGACCGAAGAGAATAATATCATTAATCCATTCGCGATCCCTGGGATTCGAAAACAGCGGTTAGATCCGCAACTTAATCCTGCACACACCTTCGAAACTTATGTCGAAGGAGATTGCAATCGCCTTGCAAGAGGTGCTGGAGAAAGTGTTGCTAAGCGCCCGGGTACGACTGCATTCAACCCGCTCGTCATTTATGGTGAAACTGGTCTAGGTAAGACTCACCTCGCCGGAGCGATCGGAAACGAAATGCTCAAGAACTTCCCTGAAAAGCGCGTGCTTTATTGTCAGGCTGAGGAGTTCACCAACCAAATCATCAACGCGATCCGTGAGAACTCTATAAGTGAACTCACTTCGTTCTACCAGTCGATCGATGTACTCATCATGGATGACATCCAGTTCCTTGCTGGAAAAGAGAAGACTCAAAAGATCTTCTTCCACATGTTCAACCAACTTCACCAAAACCGCAAGCAAATCATTCTTACGAGTGACCGCGCACCAAAGGATTTGGAAGGAATGGAGCGACGTCTCATTAGCCGCTTTAAGTGGGGGCTAACTGCAGACCTGCAAAAGCCCGATGTAGAAACACGCATGGCTATTTTCGCCAACCGCGTTGCACAAGAAAAAGTAGTAGTACCTCGCGAAGTTGCAGAGTACGTGTGTCATAACGTAGACGAAAGTATCCGCGAACTAGAAGGAGCTATTGTTAGTCTTGTAGGACGTGCAGAGCTACTTAAGTCTCCAATAGACCTAGAACTTGCAAAGCAGGTCGTAGGATCAACAATCCAGCGCAGCAACCGTGAGATAACTGTAGAAAGCATCCTAGAACTCGTTTGTGAGTACTTCGATGTTTCTTCTGACCTCGTACGCGGACAGACTCGTAAGCGTCATGTAGTTGTGGCTCGTCAAATCAGTATGTATCTCGCAAAAGAGCACACAGATTGTAGCCTCAAGAAAATCGGTTCACACTTCGGAAATCGTGATCACTCGACGGTTATCTACTCTTGCCGGACGGTTCGTGACCTGATGGATACTGATGATACTTTCCTTCAATCTGTAAATGATGTGAACAAGAAGGTTAAAATGCACCTTGGATAGTCCTGGCTATCAGTGCTTAACGTCCTTTCGCCCGCGCGCGAAAGGACGTTTTTTTTGATATTTTGAAATAAGAGTGAAATCTACTTGCAGGATGGGTAGAGACGTGCTACTTTTGCGTCGCTTTAGAAAAACGATTCTGAAGATTTCATCTGGAGACGTGGGTGAGTGGCTTAAACCAGTAGTTTGCTAAACTGCCGTACCTCCGGGTACCGCGGGTTCGAATCCCGCCGTCTCCGCTAGACTTTTCCCCAAAGAGTCTTTGCGTTTTTAAGACTGTTTCTGACAGCATTTTCGGGGTGTGGCGCAGCTGGTAGCGCGCGCGGTTTGGGACCGTGAGGTCGCTGGTTCGAACCCAGTCACCCCGACATTCGATGGCTCTTCTCGATTTTTCGAGAAGGGCCTTTTTGTTTTTAACTGTGATTTGGTTGCTTTTTATCCATTAGCCAATGGCAATATGGACAGTTAACCCACAAGACGCCTCAAGACTTTCGCAGATTAAAGTCCTTCCTTCGTCGAAAGAAGGGGTTTTCTCGTCATGAAATTCCCTGCAAAGTGAACTCATTTGTTTCGAAATGCATTATTTGAATAGGACGTGATTGTACTTAAACGTACCTTTCTGTCGACTTCGATATTCAATCCCAGAAACTCAACCCCTAAAAACACTTACCATGGCCAATTCAAACAAGAAAGGCGGACTCTTTACTTTCCTCGTCGGTATTGCCGCGGGAGCAGCTGCTGGCTATTACCTCTCTACCGAAGAAGGTCGTCGCATGCGTGAAAAACTCAGCGAAAAGACTGGAGAATTCACAGAAGAGGCATCTCGCTTCGCGAAAGAGAAATCTGAAGAAGGCAAGCAGAAGCTTGATGAAGCAATGGAACAAGGTCGCCACTATGTGAATGACCTTTCCGAAACGGTCAAGCATAAGGTTGACGAGTATGGCTCGGTGGCTCGTGAGAAAATGGATCAAACAAGTAGCGCTTTCCAAGAAGGCGTTTCTAGAGGTAAGACGAAGCTCAACCAGCAAAAAGCTGAAATTGACTCTCTCCTCAATGATGTGAAGTCCAAGAACTCGTAATCACTATTTCATTGAAATCTTAAGCCAGCGATTGCGAGAATGCACTCGCTGGCTTTTTTGTTAATTGGCAGCTATGAACCGAAACGATATCCTGAGTACTGCAGGCGAGACATTGGCTTACGCCGAAGATTATCTCGATACACGCATCGAATTGATCAAGCTAAACGTTGCAGAAAAGGGAGCACAGTCTGGCGCAAGTGTCTTAGCGATTGCCATCGTGGGCACAATTGCCTTGTTTGCACTAGGTTGTTTCACAATTGCGTTATCTATTTGGCTAGGCAGTCTTGTCAGTAGTATGGCGCTTGGTTTTGTCATTGTAGGTTTCATTTATGTAGTCATTGCTGTTCTACTTTTTCTCATGCGTGAAACCTTACTTGCTGCACCGATCCTTCGAGCATTAATCACACAGCTGTTCAAATCGAATTAAACTCCAATCCCAATTTTACACCCAGAACCCCATGAACCACACCGAACAAACACTCAGTAAGCCAAAGACGATCTCTAACATGAAAGAGCTTCGTCAAGCCAAGAAAAAAGCAGAAGAAAACGCTTCTCAAGACAAACTACGCGTGGCTAGCAATCTAAATGACTTGAAAAAAGAAGGGCCTCGAGTATTGCTGAAAGACGTCATTCTTCCAGTCGTCGGTGTAGGCGTTGCCATCTACGGCATCAGCAAATTGGTAAATGTGCTCACTGACGAAGATCGCGGACGTGATTTTTATGCAGAGCCGAATTACGAGTATGAAGAGCGTGATGCGCCCGTACACTATGCAACGAAAGCGCCTCGTAGCCGCAGTGGAATAGCATCGCTATTTACAACGAGCAACCTCATGCGCATTGCTCCATTTGCGGTGCAGGCGGCTAAGTATGGCGTGGATTACCTAGAGAAAAACGGGACAGAAATTCCTGATATCGTGCACAGCATCCTTAAAGGCAGTGCAGATGATCAAGGTAGTCCTGCATAAGTAGCTTAGCGGCCAATGAAGTATATATCTGGTCGTCCGCGCGAGGGAAAAGTCGTACAAACTTTTGAATTGACTAGTGATCAAGCCCTAGAAGAGACGCTTGGTACTACTTCAGCTTACGCCAAAACCTGGGCTGTCAGCTGTGCCGAGGAGCGAATTGAGCTTTGCCGAAAGGCTGAATCTGCGGATAGGAAGGATCGCCAAGCGCTCGCGGAATTGGCCTCCCTCGAAATGGGCAAAAGACTCGATGAGTCACTTTCTGAGGTGGATAAATGTGCCTCGCTTTGTGGTTATTACGCTGATCACCTAGCGCAATTTTTAAGACCCAAGAGGGTAGTGGACGATAATGCATTTATAGCAATCCATGAGCGACCTCTAGGGATTATTCTTGGCGTCATGCCTTGGAATTTCCCATACTGGCAAGCAACCCGCTTCGCAATACCAGCCATCTCAGCAGGAAACCTCGCAATACTCAAACACGCACCCAATGTGCCTGCTTGTGCTGAGGCTTTCGCCAAAACTATTGCTACTGCAGCTGAAGGATTACCACTACTCACCAACGTAAGGTTGAGCAATGAGCAAGTCGAAGAGCTGATCGGCGATGATCGGATAGCAGGCGTTTCACTTACTGGAAGCACAAAGGCAGGCCGAGCAGTTGCTGCCGCTGCTGGCAAAGCACTCAAGCCTTCTCTCTTGGAACTTGGTGGCAGTGACCCATATCTCATTCTCTACGACGCAGATATTGAGCAGGCAGTCGAGGCCTGTTTTGCCGGAAGGCTACTTAATGCAGGTCAGTCCTGTATTAGTGCAAAGCGACTTATTGTCGACGAAAGGGTAGTCGATGCATTTACTTCAGCCATAAGGTTAAAGGCGCAACAACTTTCTTTCCTCGATTCAAAGACTCATAATGATGACGAATTGGGACTTGCTCCAATAGCACGAGAGCACCTTCGAGATCAATTGCACAGTCAAGTCGAGAAAAGCCTTGCAGAGGGCGCTAAATGCACGCTAGGAGGCCAATTGCCAGATACTGCTGGGTATTTCTATCCAGTAACAATTCTCACAGGTGTGAAACCAGGGATGACTGCTTTTAATGAAGAGCTGTTCGGCCCGGTGATTGTAATTTGCCCAGCTCGAGATACTGAGCATGCAATCGAGCTAGCGAATACTTCTAGCTATGGTCTTGGGGCTGCGGTATTTTCTAAAAACCTTGCGCAAGCTGAAGAGATCGCAAGCCTACGTTTAGAGGCGGGCGCCTGTTTCGTCAACACCTTTGTGCGATCAGATCGGAGGCTGCCTTTTGGAGGCATAAAGCAGAGTGGCTACGGTCGTGAGTTAGCTAAAGAAGGTCTGCTCGCCTTTACGAATACGAAGGTGGTGTGGGTTGAGCATCAAGAAAACTAAGCCGACTTTTCACCCATACCTCCGCATCAACTCCTTCATCGTTTTGACCCCTTGTTGCTCTAATCTGTTTAATTGCTTTAGGAAGAGGATTGCGGTCGCATATGCATCTCCCATCGCAGTATGCCGATCAAGCTGGTCTACATCGAATTTTTCACAAAGC
>CALDTK010000188.1 GCA_937924035.1 uncultured Saprospiraceae bacterium
TCTGGGAAGTCACCTTTGTATCGCAGTGTAGATGCGTTGAGACCAAAAGCTAGTTCAGATCTACGGTTGTCAAGAATATTACCGAAGATGTCAGTTTTCGGAATAAGTTCTTTTTCTTTTTCGTAATCAAGGAAGGTTTGATCAACAACCATGCGTGGTTCTTTAAGCTCCCAAAGGTTATCTTTTACTCCTTCGATAATTAAGCTTTGAACTGCCTTTTCGATGGCTTCAGTGACGGCCATTTCCGATGGCTCATTGTAAGTAAACCCTAACTCTGTCTCGAGCAATCGACTGAAGCTTACAAAACGAAATAAACCAGCATCCATGGACTGCGATAGGATCGTCTTTGAGGTGTACACCGTTTTCAGCACTTTACCATTAGAGGTAGACACCGCACGCAAGTATACCGTAACACGATCTTGGCGATACTGCCCGCTACCTCCAGCTCCGAAATAACGTAAGCCAGCTCCACCTGTAATGATATTTGCATCATAGGAGATAATTCCACCTTCTAAAATAACACCTGCGTAGAGCAAGGGCGGCAGAAGTTGCTGCTTATTATCAGCTCCACCGTATTGGGTACGACTAGATCGAATAATCTTCCGTTCGTTGAGTAAGTTGCTTACGTTTTCCCTCTCGATAGGGACAAACCAATTACTTTCCTCGAGTGCTTTAACCAGGATAGTTGTGGCGCCTTGAGTAACCGCTGTAGAAAAGCTGTTACCATTATCAGAAGGCTTATACTGCCCCGTTTGGTCTCTAAATTTATAGACCGCAACAACTATTTGATCCTTGGGTGGTGGAAGCTTCTTAAGTGCTTCGGTCGTCGACGTTACTTCTCCTAGACGGGCTTTGCTTGCACGAGGGCTTTGAAACACCTTTCCACAAGCACCCAACAAAGAAATGCTGAACAGCAATAGACAAATTCTCCCGATGTTGAACATTGATTAAGTTGATTTAGAACAGCGAGCCATTCTAGTTTTGAACTAACTTAATTTTATGTTTAGGGGGGAATTACAAAAAATTAAAAAATAAAGTGAACGTTAGCGAATTAAAAGAATGGAATGATAACCTGGGTTTGCTCTCCTATTGATGCATCAAAAATATTGACAATCAGTCCGTCAAGCCCCGTAGAGATATCCACCTGAAAATCACCGAAAGTGAAATTGCCTTCCTGTATGCCATCCTCCCCAAATTGAGAGGTAACCAAATCTCTTGAAAGCTGGCTCAACAACTGTCGGTTTAATGTTTCAGCAAATTCATCGAGCGTACTTGCTTCATCATTGAAAATACTATTAGGATCCTCTAACAAGTCCTGTGCTTGGGCACTGCTAAAAAGCCAATTGTAATTGAAAGTTTCACCTCCAAAGGCCGGATTTACGGGTTTATACACTAGATCTTGAGCATACAAACCACTTGCAAAGAAGCCGATGCTAAGGAGTAAAAGGATCTTTTTCATTGTGTAAGTTTTCTGAATTTTTCAGTGAGGTGTCTGTGCATGAATTAAAAAATTCCACTGCCCGACTGGTCATCACTGTCTAATTCGGTATTGATTTTTTGCTGGGTAAGTAAATGTCGTTGCACAACTGAAATCGCTTGATTTGCAGACATCTCTAGGAGCTCTTGTCGTGGTTGAAGTACAGACTGCAGTACTAACTTTCCGTTCACTTCAATCCCTAACCTTGAAATGCGGCCACGTGCGGGATACTCTTTGAGGACAACCGAAAAGTTACTTGCTTGATCTGGTGCTTGCCAATTCGAGTAAAATAAACTGTAAAAGTCACGACCTGCCTTAGTTCTGGTCTCGTCAATAATCAATCCATCTATTTCGAGACCTTCAACAGGCGCTGCATCTTTGTTGACTTCAGCTTCTTTGGCTGAGGCTATAGGAAACGCAATCGCAATAGAATCGCGTGCCGATTTTGTCTGTTGTACAACTGTCGGTGCTGTATTTATGGCCTTTTGCGCTATGATGGCCTTAGAAACTGAATCTGTAGGAAATGCTAAGGCAATGGAATCTCGCACGACCTTTTTTTCAGTGGGAGTGGAATATTTCGCCCGATCAAACCCAAGATCATTATTGCCGAGAAGTTCTGCTTCTTCGGCAATTGCATTTGGGTAAGCTAGAGAAATAGAGTCGCTCGGCACATCTTGCGCTGAGAATTTCTTTAAGGTTTTGGGGCGACTGAAAGCTTGAGTTGCATCCTTTACAAAATCTCTAGCCACTTCTATGTGGCCGACGAGAATGCGTAAATCGATAGAAATTTGTTGGCCAGTCGATTGTTTTATGCTCAGGACTGTGAGCGTGTCTAATTGACCAGGAAATATGGTGAAGGTCCCAAATTGGCTATTACTGCTTGAATTGCCATTGGCATCCGTACTGTTTACTTCTAATGAGTAATTGTACTCTCCCTGTTCACTAACGAGGTTTTTCGCTTGAGCGATGATAGATGTAACATCCCCGGGTGCGGATTGAATATCCACCCAAGCCTCTACGCTGGCAGACTGCCCGAATACAATAGCATGTATCGAGCTAAAAAATAAGAAAGCGCCCCAGGCCTTTTTCATATTACAACGTGTGTGTAAGTACAGCAGTCGAAATAAGAAACAGATGTCCTGTAAATTATCTGAGGGGCGCTACTGCAGTAGTTTGGTTGATGATGACCTGCATGTTACTACCAGACTGAGAAACCTTAATATCTTTCGATACGAGACCATCAGCTTGGTGCTCTATGAGATTACCATCTCCATTTTGAACGAATTCAACATTTACATCACGACTATCTAACAAGCTTTGGTTAATCTCGTTTTGATCTCCGTTCTGAATTACTGCAATGTCGTTACCTGTACCTTCTAAGTCAAGTGTGTAGACGTTATCCGAACCATTTTGCAGTAAAATAACCTCATTATTCCCACCTGTTTGTACGACTTGAGCATAATTGTCGTCTCCTCGCTGCACAAGGCGAGCTTGGTTATTCTCTAATAATCTCCTTCTTTGGAGTATTTCTACCTCATTATAGTTACCGATCTGCTCAATATTAACAGCATTCGCTGCGTCTACTGGGACATCTCCTACGATATCGGCGCGTGTCAAGAAATCAACGCCGGTAGGATCAACGTCCTGTGCAAAAGCAGTCATCGCCATTGCCCATAGTGCTAGGCCGAAAAACCAACGTGATTGAAAACACTTCATAGGAGAAGAAAATTTAATATAAAGTAAGAGGAAGAGATTACTAAAAGTACTCCCTTCCTCTCAGACGAGCTTAGCATTAACATACCCAAGATGGATAGGCTATCGCTAAACAAAAATCTTAGTTAGCACGCTGAATTACAGATGCGCTGTTACTATTACCCAACTGAGTGATAATAGAACCGTTCTCTCCACCAGATTGAGCGTTCAATGCTTCGTTAGAATCACCTAACTGCATGATAGAACTTGCGTTCGAGTTGCCATCTTGTGAAAGGATAAGTGTGTTGTCGCTTCCAGTTTGAGTAAGTTGTGGATCAGCATCTCCACCCGCGAAGTTGTTGTCACCATTCTGTGCTACGAAAGCAGCGTTGTTGTTACCCATTTCCTGAAGAATGCTAACATTGTTAGAAACTCCAGTTTGCTGAGTTACAGCAATCGAATTGTCACCAGAAGTTGTTACGTAAGAACGTGAGTTCTCTCCAGCAATTTCTTGAGTAACTGTGTTACCGCTACCAGAGATACCGATCTGAGCAACGTTGTTGCCTGCACCAGATACCATTTGTACAGTGAGGTTACTGTTTCCTTCCGCGAAAGAACTTACATCACTATCAGGAGCATCAATCTCTTGACGTGCTGAGTTGTTGTTACCTTCTTGAGAGATGTTTGCAAGAGTGTTTGCCTCAGAAATAAGACTTACAGCAGTGTTGCGGTTACCAATTTGAGTAACGTTGATTGCAGAGTTACCGCCTGTAGCCTGAACTTCAGACATGTTGCCAGCACCAGTCTGGTTCACACTAGTAAGGTTGTCATCATCATTCTGGATAAGAAGTGATGTGTTCTGACCACCAACCTGCTCTACGTCAGCCGTGTTGTCACTTCCGTCTTGAAGAAGATTTGATTGATTTTGCTGAGCGAAAGAAATACTACATGCAAATAGTACTGCTGCTACAGCGAGGGTTAATTTTCTCATTAATGTTGAGTTTGATGGATTACAAAAGTTGTTAGAAGGGACACTCACACAGGTTTACTATGCGCATCCACGTGGTTACAGAAATTGAACACACCGCATGAAAGTGTGGAGACAAGAGTATGTAGAGTCAGTATTCTGGCTTGCCGCAAATATAGGAGATCTCACATCCAATTATTTGCACACGACTAACTAAAATCAATATTAATTAGGATTTTTTAGGGTATTTAAATTATATATTAAATATTCCATATGCGATTAATACAAATAAACAGGTAATGATTACAATTTCTGAAGATTCGTTGTTGCGATACCATCATAAGTTACTTGTATCAGCTCAAAATCAATGCTTCTGAGTTATCGAGGCCTAAATAAATAAGGTTAGTATTGTCAACACTCACTCGACTTCAAGTTAGAACAAGAGGCCATTGAAACCAATCAGGAATTGAGGAGTGTTGTCATGATAAACACTTCCAAAGAATAGTGAAAAGCCCTTAACCCAAAGAAGCGATAACAATCAATAGCCTAACGTCTTGCCTTATACTGATCTGCCAACATTTTGAGTTCATCCGAACTTGGAATACCTTCTGGTCTTGTTTTGGCGAAAGCTGACAGAATAGCCTCTTGAACTTCACCATTGGACAGCGCCTTATGGTATGGCGTATTACTAAACGACACCTGACTATACACCGGCAAAAACTCATCACCAAAAGTCTTGTGCATGATCGCTGCTACTTCTTTTTGACGCAAGAACATTGGATCAGCAACTCTGTCGCGCATCTCTACAAAATTCTTGAGGGCCAAATCTGCAATGGCATTCGCATCTTTAGGTCGGCTTTCGCTAAAACCTGCTATGAGTCTGGCCCAATCAACCTTTTCTCCTTGAGCATCTAAGGCATCAGCAAGGAGGCTGCAATCTTCGAAACCAGAATTCATTCCTTGACCATAAAAAGGAACAATCGCATGAGAGGCGTCTCCCATCAGGAGTATGTTTTGCTTGTACTCCCAGGGATTGCAGCGGATCGTTACAAGTGGACTTACCGGATTGCTCGTCCAGTCTTCTTCAAATTCGAGCAGATGCTCAAGAGAATCAGCAAATTCTTGCTCGAAGAATACTTGAGCATCTGCGACCTCAACTAAGGAGTCAAATCCACTTTCACCTGCGTAAGGCATGAACAAGGTGCAGGTAAAGGATCCATCTGGATTAGGCAACGCAATCATCATAAATTGCCCGCGCGGCCAAATGTGGAGCGCTTCTGGATCGATTCGGTGAGATCCATCAGCATTGGAAGGGATATGGAGCTCCTTGTATCCATAGTTAAGATAGGACTGCTCATAATTGAATCGCGGAGTACGCAACATGGTTGAACGAAGGGCGGAATAAGCCCCATCGGCTCCAAAGACAGCTGGAGCTTTCGTCTTCACACGGTCACCAGCTTCATTTGTAAATGAAACCTCGAGACTGCGCTTATCAAAACCATTGCATTTGTGATCAAAGACCAGGTTTACTTTTCCGGTCGCCTCTGCTGCGTTGAGCAACAGTAGGTTTAAACCACCACGACTCACTGAATAGATCGCTTCGTCTGACTTACCATAGGGTTGCGAGGTTAGGTTTCCTGCACGGTCATGCATCATACGTCCGCGCATCGGAAGTGCATGTTTGCGCACCTCTTCCTCTAGGCCTGCCATGCGTAAGGCACGCCATCCACGGGTACTCATCGCAAGGTTAATCGAGCGACCACCTCTGAATCCTTCAGCACGCATATCTGGGCGACGATCGACAAGCGTTACTTCATGTCCACGTTGAGCAAGCAATGTGCTCCAAAGAGAGCCGACGAGACCGGCACCGACAACGAGAGGATGGTTGAGTTGAGAATTCAAGAGTAGTAGTTTTTAGCTTGGGCGTTCTAGGTAGGACACAAGTAAGGTGTTATTTAGGTTTTAAACTAGCCGCAAATTGGCATACCGAAAAGTCCAGTTTCTAGATGAAAACCAGAGACAGCACCTGATTAACCACCTTTAAATTACAACTAAGCCACTCATTATCAATGCCCTATGCCTTTTATCAAATTTTCTGATATCACCTTCGTATAGATTTCTTGTCTGGCCTTCAAGGTTTCCCAATTCTGTAAATCCCAATCGTCTTGAACAGAACAATTTATAACATGGATATTGACCCCTCCCTGTGCAGGTCGAACATCAAAATTGATGTCTGACAGTGTATCTAAACGATTGTGCTTGGAAAATACAAATTGAGCAATCTGATAGCAGGGACGTTTATATTTAATGTTACGGTATTCAACTCTATCACTATAAAATACAATTGAATCTCTTGAAACATCTAGACCAATTGTTCGAAAATGATCAATTACCTCTGCTTCGGTAATTCCCTCTATGTGATAAGATTTCTCAATCAAAATATCACCTTTAGGATACATTGGCTCTTGTAACGAAGTAGCACAAAACACAAATAAAAACGAGAGGATAGTCAACGTCCTTATCAATAAATTAGTCGATCGAATCAAATCTTCACGAAGTCTATTCAAATCACATTTATTTATCAAAAAATGGGCAAAAATGAGAACTAAAAGCGCCCATAAGTCAGTAAAATCAATAACTCTAGCTACTTTAAATAGACTTACAGAATTCCAAAAGTTGATTAAATCATCTGCGATAGGATGTTTCCAACAAATAAATCCGAAACCAATTATTGGGGCCATTTTCTTTTTCATAGGGGGAAAAAGTATTGACAAAAAGATAGGCAGAGCCAAAAGTCCTGCAAAATCAGACAACTTGCCCGTTATCCAATTCGAATATTCATATTTCCAGACCCAATCGTTTAGAAAAAGTACGACCGTCGAAAAAATTAAGACAATCAAAACTAGATAGTCTATCTTTTTTGCATCGCTAATTACATTAACCATAAGTCAGACTCTAATTGTATACTTTTACAATCACTGCACTAGCTCAAGCGCCCAATCAATTCCTAGCACGCCTTCCTCTCCTGGAGGGACGTTGTAGTGCAAGATCTCCAAGCCATTTCCACCCCCGCACTCTGTAAGATTAAGAGCATCGCACTTTTTACAAAGCTGCGAGGGTCCACGTGCTTCGCACGGGACTTTCGGCAAAACATCAATGCGCCACCCCCAATTCACGGTCTCATTGGCGGGATATTCTCCAAAGGCTGAAATTGTATCTATCTCTGCATCGCGACCACTCGTAAGCTGAAGAATGCGGTTGTTGTTGTGATAACTGTCGACCCAAGTCATCAGGTACTCCTTCAGCTTGCCGTCGTAGCTAATCAAAAGCTTACCATCTATGGACTTGCCTTTAAACGTGCTCGTGTAACTAAACTCAAGTAATCTTCCGCCACTAACTAACCTTATCTCACCAACGATTTCTGCTGTGTCGACTGGAGGTTGGTTGGGGCCGAAGTAGACTTTGTTAGAGCCTTTCCATGACCCAACGAGCTCATCAAAAGCGGGGTGTAATGGGGTAGGTGCAGCTTGCATGAAACAATTATAAACGTGTAAAACAATCAATATGAGTCGAATATTCAACACATAAATCAAGTAAGCTTCAATGACACATCAGATTTTTAGAAGTTTTATTTTCTGAAAAATGATGGTTATGTTGAGGAGGCAATTTTGTACAAGATATAAATAATTGAGCATGCTTAGAGGAAATATGATGGAAGGCGTTAAAATGATGAAACTTCTCGAGCTAAATAAATTAGATGCGCTCGAGAAAGTTACGCGACAACAACTTTCTATAGATGCCGAAGATGGGTATGCGCTCCACTATTTATGTCAACTATTACTAGAACAGCAACGCTTCGAAGAAGGTGAAGAAGTATTAAAACAACTACAACATGTTGCACCTAACGCGCTCGAATCAATCCAGCACACGATCACTATTGCGTGGAGTAAAAAGGATTTTAAAGCTGCCAAACAAGGATGCCTTTCTTACTTAGAACAAGCTCCAGACGACCCTCAGGTTTCCCTCATGTACATGCGTTGCCTTATGTTTCTAGGTGAATTTAGCGAAGCAGGAGACGTTATCAAAAGACTGCTAGCTGAGCATCCAAATGACCCAGAAATACGAAATGGATATGAGCTTTTTTCTCTAGCAATACATCAACAAGACATTTCTCAAGAATTTTATTCCAGAGAGGAATTAATTGAAAATGAGCGCGCAGCCGAAACCTACTTAGACTCACTCATTGACATCAAACATGATTATAAAAAAGCCAAAGAAGAATCATTAGGTTTACTCAGCGCTCACCCAAACAGTAGAAACTTAAGAGAAAGTGCAGTGTTGGCTACTGGTTTGTGCTTCTTCCCAATCGGGCTTCTTTATAGAATAAATACTTGGATAATAAATATACTTTCAACAAAAACGGCCAAAATTCGTTTCGTCACAATTGTCCTTCCAATTTTATTTATTGGTCTATTAACCCTAGACATCATATACGACTTTGACCTCCAAGACACTCTGAAAATACATGGATTATTTGCGCTACTAACACTACCAGCCTGGAGTAAGCCCATTGCGGTGCTTATCGGAGCCAAGAAAAACAAGGACCTTGCACGTGAACCTGAATATAGCTTACGCAAAAAAGTACTTGAGTTACTTTTCTGGAGTAGTATACTTATAGCATTAACGGTATGGCGACAGAGCTACTTTTTCCTGCATCTCACGTTCTTGTGCTATGCAACTTCAACTTGGATAAGTGCGACCTATACTTATTCAAAACACTTTGACGGTATCACCGCTAAATCAGAACAACCTGAAGACCAATTCTACTTGCTTGGTAGATCAATATTTGGACTAGTAGCCGTTGCATACCTTATCCTTGCCTTCTTCTCCAAGATTACGTTCTTACTCCTATTCCTACTGATTTTGCATGCAGTTGGAAAGTTCTACGAAATAGCCGCACTCAAAAAAATGGGAGTCCCCATGAACGCTATTGGAGCAACTGACAAAGCACAAGAGAGCTAGCCTTTAGCTCATCATACTTTAGAAATCAAGGAGCGACGCGAAGTAGTCAGCCTCAGATGCTAAAGCGTTGCGATCTAAACGGGCAGCATTTACTCACTCGTATCTCGCCATACCACACCTTCGTGCTGATCCTGCGCCATCTTGAGCATCCACGGACTTTCAGCAAGATAAACCA
>CALDTK010000189.1 GCA_937924035.1 uncultured Saprospiraceae bacterium
TTTCTGTATTCCACTCCACTTTTTAGGAGGAAATAAATTAGTATCTGCACCTATATATAAGGTGTGCGATTTCGAAGGATCTAAGCCGAAAGTTTTCACTCCCCACTCACGGTGCGCATCTGTATCCCAGAGCAGATGATCTGCTCTATTAAAGTCACGTCGATCTCGCCACTTAGCATATGGTCCTCGCCACCAAAATCCATCATCGATTACTCTTGTGATGTAGGTACCAATGAGGGGATCAAAAACGATAGGCTTCCCTGCCGAATACTTCCGTACGAACGTAACATCCAATCGTCTAAAGGGTGGGATATAAATTACATCACACTTCTGCGCCAACGATTTAAGTTGAGCTCCTTTTGCTGTCGTACGATCACCAAACTCAAAGAGGTCAAATTGATCAGGAGCGACGGCTTTTAGTCCTGCAACTAGCACTTGAACACGGTTGTAATCAAACCCTCTGCGACCGGTGAGCAGTACCCGCATAGTTACTTCTATGAAGGATTGGAAATAGCGAGAGGACTAACATCTACCACAAGGTGCTCCTCGATAAAACCAATGAGCTCTTCTCGGCGCGGGGCTCGCACTCGAACATAATTGTCCGTCCAACCGGCCATCAGGCTAGGTTCTTTGTCTACCTCCCAGAGGATAGGCCTAAAAGCACCTTGGTGTTCTGCATCAAAGGCACGGCGCTTCTTTGCACTGAGTTCGGTAAGAATTGCATTTCGCCGTCTTCGCTCTTGCACAGGCACGACACCAGACATTTCTGCTGCAGGTGTGTTGTCGCGCTCGGAGTAGGTAAACACGTGGAAATAACTCACTTCCATTTCCTCTAAAAAGGCAACGGTCTCATCAAATTCTTTTTGCGTTTCTCCTGGAAACCCAACAATAACATCAACCCCAATACACGCATGTGGCATTCGTTTGCGAATGCGTGCAACGCGCTCGGCGTAGAGTTCTTTTTTGTAGCGACGCGCCATACGGGCTAGCGTTGCATTACAGCCAGATTGCAGCGGCATATGAAAATGCGGCATAAAACGAGCACTTTCGCCTACTACATCTATAATTTCATCGGTACAAAGGTTCGGCTCGATGCTCGAAATACGAAAACGCGGCACTTCCGTCACTTCTTTATCGAGTGCCTTTACAAGATCGACAAAGAGCGCTTCTTTTCGAGGTCGATTGCCTTCGATCACATCTGTTCCGTTTCCAAAATCTCCGAGGTTACAGCCGGTTAAAACGATCTCACGAACACCTTGAGCCCCGAGAGTTTTGGCGGAAGCTACCGCATTAGAAACGGTATCAGAACGACTCGCTCCACGTGCTTGAGGAATCGTGCAAAACGTACACTTGTAGTCACAGCCGTCTTGGACTTTCAGAAAACTGCGGGTACGATCACCAAAGCTTGCCGAACTGACGAACGTATCTGCTTCTCGTACATCACCCGCTACCACCCAAGCCTTGCCAGAAGTTGTACTGAGTTGGTCGACATACTCAAGCAGTCTGAATTTTTCTGCAGCCCCGAGCACTAAATCAACACCTTCGATATTCGCGATCTCCTGCGGCTTGAGTTGGGCGTAACAGCCAGTCACGACAACTTGTGCTGATGGATTTTTACGCATCGCACGACGCACTTCTTGACGGCACTTCTTGTCTGCACCTTCTGTTACTGAGCAGGTATTAAGCACATAGATGTCGGCGCTTTCGCGAAAACTGACCACACCAAAACCAGCCCCCTCGAACTGTTGTCGAAGCGTAGAGGTCTCAGAGAAGTTGAGCTTGCAACCGAGGGTATGAAATGCGACAGTGCGTGGAGTCACGAAGTGGAGGTAATTGAATAAACAAAAGTAGCCCTGTAAATCGGAAATTTACAGGGCTACTAAAAATGAGGGAGACTTTACCTCTTAGTTATTTCCTTTCAACTCACCTGAGCCGTCATCTTCTAAATCAACCTTTGGGCTACCATCATAAGAGATGTTGCCGCTTCCAGTAATTTTTGCTTTGAGTTCTCCGCCTACAGCGACCATAATGTTACCACTGCTCTTAGTTGTTGCTTTAGCTTTATCAACGACAAGCCCTGAGGCATTGATATCACCCGATCCATTTGTTTCTGCATCAAGTTTTTTGCCTCGGCCTTCAAGTAAGATATCGCCTGAACTACTGACTTTGGCTTCGTAATCCTCGTAATTGAGACCGGTAAGGCTAATGTCGCCCGAGCTCGATACGCTTAGTTTTAGGTTATCACCCGAAAAGCCTGAACCTGAAATAGACCCAGAACTATTGGTTGTTGCTGATTTTAGCTGCGGAATTGTAATCAATACGTAGGTGTCTTCCGTCATGCTCACATTGCCTTCGATATCGATGGTAAGTGTCTCTCCCTTTATAGTTGTTTTCAAAACTGGTTGGATATTAGCCTGAGCGTGCACAACGATTTTTTGCGATTCTCCTGAAATCACTTCTGCTCGAACACTCGAGCTTAAGACAATTTCATTTACAGCAGTAAGCATTCGCTCATCTTTGATTATAGGCCCTTCTCCATTGACTCCTTTTATGGAACCACAAGCAATAAAGGTTGCTAGAGCAGCGAATACACAGAGGTAGTTGATCAGTTTCATACCGTTAAGAACAGCAACAAATCGTGAATTGTGTCCGCCTCGAACTGAAAGTTGCCCACATTTACTTTATTCCTACTAAAAATCAAAGTTGCGTGGATCAGGACCAAAACGTCCTTCTTCTCGATTCAAACCATCGATTAGTTGCATATCAGCTGATGTTAACTCAAAGTCTAGGACATCGAAGTTCTGTTGAATTCGCCCTTGATTGACGCTCTTAGGTATGGTGATCACTCCACATTGAAGGTCCCAACGTAAGAGTATTTGTGCAGCCGTTTTTTTGTACTTCTCCGCTAGCATAGCAAATACAGGTTCTTCCTTAAAATGGCCCTGCATAAGCGGACTCCAAGCGGTGATTTTGATATCATGTTTTGCACAAAAATCGATGACGTCTCGCTGCTGGTTGTAGGGGTGAAACTCGATCTGATTGACTGCTGGAACCACATTACTGTTTGCGATCAATTCTTCTAGATGCTCGGGCATGTAGTTGCTTACGCCGATGGACTTCACCAAGCCTTCTTTCTGAAATTGCTCGAGCTCTTTCCAAGCCTTAAGACCGCCATCTACGTGCCAGTGCAATAGGTACAAGTCAGCATGATCAAGCTTGAGTTTTTCGAGACTCGTCTCTAGCGCCTTTCGTGCGTTTCCTCCGCGGATGTCATCGTTCCACAGCTTAGTGGTCACAAAAACTTCATCTCTTGAGAGGCCAGCGTTTTTCAAACCCTGCCCTACACCTTCTTCATTTTTGTAAATAGCTGCAGTATCGATGTGTCGGTATCCTTCTTTGAGGGCCCATTCTACAGCTTTGACTTCGTCACCACCTTTACTTTGCCAGACACCAAGTCCGATTTGAGGCATTTGATTTCCGTCGTTGAGTGTGATCTTGGGAGCGTGGGTAGACATAGTTTGGCGTTTTTAGGAATAACCAGTTTCGTCGCTCACATGTTTGCCGCAGTCTAAACTCTTTTAAAATTGAGGAGGCTTTTGAGCAGTAATTTGAGAGGCGCAGGGATGCAGGGATGCAGGGATTTTTTGAGATTGCTTAAAGTTATTCTGTTCGTATAGACACGTTCACCCGAACACATGTTTTTTGATTCCGACCAAAGCCAAGCTGTTCGTATACACACGTTCACCCGAACACACGTTTTTTGAGCGAAATTCTTCTCCCTTGTATCCCTATTCATAGATTGCCATTCCGCTTACCTTCACACACACTATGTCAAAGCTCCAGGTCACCGCAGCCTTCAAAGAAACCCTCGACACCCTCAACGACGAACAGCGTCAAGCCGTAGAAGGAATTCAAGGACCTTGGATTGTGCTCGCTGGACCTGGCACTGGCAAAACACACATGCTGGCCGCCAGAATTGGAAACATCTTGATGAAGGAACAGGTAGAGCCGCGCAACATCTTGTGCCTCACCTTCACCAATGCTGGCGTAAAAGCAATGCGCGATCGCCTAGTCAAATTTATAGGATCAGCAGGTAGCAGAGTTGAAGTCAGCACCTTCCACTCCTTCGCCTCAAAAGTGATCGAGGACAATCCACATCTCTTCGATTACATGGACTGGGAATTGGCCGATGATCTCGACAAGCGTCGCCTCATAAATGCCGTAATTGATCAGCTTCCGCCAAAACATATCTTACGTGGACCGCACCACGAACCCTACAGTTTTGGAAAAGACCTCCTTTGGCTCTTCGGACTGATGCAACAAGAACGCTGGACGCCCGCTACCGTCATCGAAGCTGCAGAGCGTCGTATCGAAGAAGCTCCACACATCTTCGTCTACAAGAAAAAATACAAAGAATTCGCTGCTGGTGATCCTAAACCACACGAGGTTGAAAAGGAAACCGAGCGAATGACCAAGCTCATCGCTGGCGCAAAACTCTTCGAAGATTACACCGCTGAAAAACGAAAGCGTAGTCTCTACGATTACGGTGATCAACTCGCCTGGCTTTTCGAAAAACTAGACACTTCGGAAATGCTGCGCATACAATTGCAGGAGCAGTATCAGTACATCCTCGTCGATGAGTATCAGGATACGAACGGTCTTCAAAACGACATCCTCACCCTCCTTGCCGAAGACGAAAATCCGAATCTCTTTGTGGTCGGCGACGACGACCAGTCCATCTATGAGTTTCAAGGAGCTCGGGTAGAAAGTCTTCGTGAACTCGTAGACCGATACCGCAGCCATATCAGCGTAGCAGTGCTCCGCCAAAACTATCGTTCACACCAGGCTATCCTCGATGCAGCCGAAGATGTGATCAGCGAAAACAAAAGTCGACTCACCGAGATCGCTGGCAACCCCTTGAACAAGCACCTCACGGAAGCGTCTCGTTTTGCCGAAAGGCCACTACCAGCAATCGTCAACTACCCTACTTCACTCGCACAAGCATACGGGGTCGCACAACAGATTAAAACATGGCTTGACGCAGGAACGCCTGCCGATGAGATCGGGGTCATCTATCGTAAGCACTCTCAGTCAGCACGGCTCATTGATATGCTCGAGCGTTTGGACATACCGTACCGCTTGCAACGAAGCATCAACGTACTCGAGTTACCGCTGATTCGACGCTTACACTTGGCACTTCATTTCATCGCCAACTTGCGATCTGATCGTCCTGTCGATAACCAACAGGCGTTTGAATTCCTTCTCGTTCCTGCCATTGGAATCAGTCCTATCGAATTATTTGAAGTCAATAACTATCGCTTCACAGATTCACAACGAGTGCAGTCTTGGAGGCTCCTCCTTTCTCGTCCAGAATTATTGGAAGGAGAGAATGTCCCGATCAGTAATCCTCAGCGATATAAGGATGCGGCGGCCTTACTTAATGAGCTTGGGAATTTGGTCGAGCGATTACCTCTGCCAAAGGTCATCCAGCAAGTTGCTCAGCGTACAGGCCTTCTTCGCGAGGCAATTGCAGGAGATGAAAAAGCGCTCAATCTTGAAGCGCTTGATCAACTTGTACGTGATGCACAATCACGCATTCGAAAAGAACCAGGTCTGACGCTAGAAGGTCTATGTAACACATGGGATGAACTCAATGCCTACGACATGCCGCTTTCATTGGTCAAGCAAGCAGACACCCGTGCGGCCGTAAGTTTAATGACGGCACACTCGGCCAAGGGTTTAGAGTTTGATCGCGTCATCATGTACGATGTCACGCGTCGTGCATGGGATTCTAAGCGGGGCATCCCTCACAAGTTTAGCCTACCGCCAGAGCTCAGTCACCAGACCGATTTTGATGCGGAAGAATCTAACCGACGCCTCTTCTACGTTGCCCTTACGCGCGCTCGAAAAGAAGTGATCATGAGTGTGCCGCTCGAAAATGAAAGCGGTAGACCCGAAAGTAAAAGTGACTCAGCCGAGCTGATGCTCACCAATCGCTTGGCAAAAGAACGTGATGCTGAGATAGATGACGAAGAGCTATTGGGAGGTATTGAAGACCTCTTCGAACAAGAACTTCCGCCTCCCGCACCCCCTTTAGATCCAGCTTCCGCCAAAACCCGTTGGGAGGATCTCGACTTGACACTTGGTGCTGCGACGCAGTTCAATCGCTGTAAAGTCGGCTTCTATTACCAGTATGTAAGTGAGGTCCCTCGTACGAAGCGTAGTATTGATCGGTTCAGAGGTGCGCTCCACAAAACTCTCCAAGAGTATTACCGTCAGGCCCTCAATCCTGAGCAACTCCGTTTTGGATCTTTGGAAGAATTACTTGCGCTTTGGTCCTATCAAATTGGTCGTGAGCGTGCAGGCTTACTGGATGATGAGTTTGTGCAGTACGAGGAAGAAGGTGAAGTGACCCTTCGTAACTGGTACAATAGCGAAGCTGATCCGCTTTCACTCAATGTGAAAATTGAACGTTCGATCGCGGTCACTACTGGAAACGATCTTCCGCTAAAAGGACGCATCGACCGTATTGACATCGATCCTCAAACAACACTCGGCATCCCTGTCGACTATAAGTTTGGTGAGCCACGTGAGATCAAGTTTAGTCTCGACAAAAAGACGGGTCGCAACAGAAACATCGACAACCGCGATTGGCGACAACTCGCATTCTATGCCATCCTCATACGAGATGGTATGCAGCGTGGCAGTCTCCCTAGCAAAGGCAAACTCATTTACCTCAGCCCGAAATCAACTGCCGTAGTAGAAGTCCCGTTGGATCCAGAAGACGTCAAGGTGTTCGAAGAGGAATTATACGAGACCTTTCACGCCATCCTCAAAGCAGACGATTTCTCAGGTTGCCACGAAGATCCTGACACCTCAGATCACGACAAGATGAATTGTGCTTGGTGTGCCTTTCACTACTTGAAGCGCAATGCTGGTGATTTGGTAACGGAGGAAGTTGAGGCGTTGGATGATTAAATAGCCGACTTTCTGGTATTAAAATGATAGTATCTATAGATTTAAGTTTAGTTATTCCTCACTTATTTGAAGGAGGCAGATACTGCCAAGATTCGCTTATCAAAACCATCTTTGAATCGAATTTTTCTAACTTCATCCGGTTTTCACCTGGAGGATAGCTGTATCTTGCAATAGCATATTTATCTTCAGAAAAGATATCGACTATCCCGGTCAACTCCATATTTTTATCCAGAAATCTTGTCTCTATCAATTTCTTTCTTTCAGAAGTCAAATATTCATCGCTTCGATAAGCCACGTTTTCAGATACTACCAATTCTCCGCTATGGGTGTACTCACTTGCTATAACGACTCTACTACTATCCTCGTATGCAAATCTAGTAATAGCTTTCTCTCCAATACGATCAAAGGTTTCCCCATACATCCTCTCTTCTAATAACTCCCCTTTAAAATTGTACTTAAATTCAATCTTCGAAAACGAGATCACAGGCTCCTCATTAATTCCCAAATACTCTTCCTTCGTCACCCTGTCTTTGTCATCATAGTAGATCCTAATCACTGGAGGCCAATCACTAAAATGCAGAGCGCCTTCCCTATTAAAATATCTTCTTTGAACTTCCCTATTCTTATCATCGTACTTGTACTCCGTGAGCGCTATACCCCAAACATCCTCTTCAATCGCACCATCCTTATCGAAAGGAATAACATACTTAACCAAGCTATCTTTATCTAGATACCTAATTACGTAGGCATTCCAATCATTACTTCCCATTTCTTCGACAAACGAGCCTTCTAGCTCATTCTTCAATGAATCTAAATTCATCTGGCACAGAGCTGCCTGCTGAATCAAAGTGAATATTGCAATAAATAACAAGTAATTTTTCATGACAATTTATTTATGCTACCCTAAGATAGGGTAACGTATCAACCAAAACCAAAAAGCCCCCACAACCATAAGTCGTGAGGGCTCTTTAATTATCCAAGGGAGTATAAGTTACCCCTCCAACGCAGCAGCACCACCAACAATCTCAGCCAATTCAGAGGTAATTACCTCCTGACGTGCCTTGTTGTACATGATCTTAAGATCACGGAGGATATCATCAGCGTTATCTGTTGCCTTGTCCATCGCAGTCATACGAGCACCATGCTCACCTGCAGCAACGTCGAGGACGTAGCTATGGAAGGTCGTCTGCAGAATTGTAGGCACGAGGTAATTGAGAAGCTCAGCCTTACTTGGTTCAAAGATGTAATCAGCTTTTGTCGTTGATTCGCCTTCATCCTCTACCTTTTCTACAGGGAGGAATTGCTTTATCGTTGGGAAATGCATCGCAGCATTTCGGAAGCGAGAGTAAGCTACTTCAACGTGGTCGATCGTTCCTGCCTCAAACCCATCCATGAGGTACTTGCTAACGCGGGCAACATTCTCATAGCTAGTATCTCCAATGACCGTACTATAGTCACGAAGCATTGTAGCCTTCGGATAGCGCTTTACAAGAAAGTCACCACCTTTCTTTCCGATCTGAATGATCGTCAAGTTTCCTGAATTGTAGGCATCAGCAAGTGGCCCCTCCTCAATGCGAGTAGCAGCCAGTTTTGAGATATTGTTGTTAAACGCTCCAGCCAATCCACGATCAGAGGTAACGATAACAAGAACTGCATTCTTTACTGGTCGCTCAACTCCAAATACTGAACCTCCTTCGTCGCCATCAAGGTTCGAAAGGATGTTGCGAAGCATCTCGTTAAGCTTGTTTGCATACGGACGCACCTCCTGGATAGCTTGCTGAGCACGACGCAGCTTTGCCGCCGAAACCATCTTCATGGCTTTGGTGATCTGCTGGGTGTTCTTTACAGATGCAATCCGATCGCGTACTTCCTTTAGGCCTCCAGCCATGACGTTGCGTGTTTAGTGCTGCCGAAAAATCCAACAGACAAAAATTGGGAGGCCCGATTCCAACAATGTTGGAAGTTAGGGGGTAGGGTTGGGCCTCCCGAGGTGGGTTCTTAAAAGTTCTTACTTGTATTGAGCAGACATCTCGCTCGCAAGAGCCTTAACTTTTTCTAGATCGTCCTTTTCCAACTTTCCTTTTCGGAAGTTTTCGAGAACATCAGGGTGACGTTGCTCCAAAGTGCTACCGAATAGCTCTTCAAATTCACGAACATTCTGTACAGGTACATCACGTAAAAGGTTATTCGTCGCCAAGTAAATGATTGCAACCTGCTTCTCAACCGATACCGGAGAGTACTGTGGTTGAATTAGAACTTGTACGTTACGCTTACCTTTCTCAAGTACGTTTTGTGTCGCTGCATCAAGATCAGAACCGAACTTGGCAAATGCCTCAAGCTCGCGATACTGTGCTTGATCAAGCTTAAGCGTTCCAGATACCTTCTTCATCGACTTGATCTGAGCAGATCCACCTACACGGCTTACACTCACACCTACGTTAATCGCTGGACGAACACCTGCGTTGAATAGGTTTGTTTCCAAGAAGATTTGACCGTCTGTAATCGAGATTACGTTAGTCGGGATGTATGCTGATACGTCACCTGCTTGCGTCTCAATGATCGGCAATGCAGTCAATGAACCTCCACCTTTTACGATTCCCGCGTCAACGAGACTCTGTGGGAGATCATTCATGCTACGTGCGATTTCATCGTTTGCGATCACCTTTGCAGCACGCTCTAGGAGACGACTGTGGAGATAGAAAACGTCTCCTGGGTAAGCCTCACGGCCTGGAGGACGACGTAGTAGAAGAGAAACCTCACGGTAAGCAACTGCTTGCTTTGAAAGGTCATCAAATACAATTAGTGCAGGGCGGCCAGTATCACGGAAGAATTCCCCGATAGCTGCACCAGCAAACGGTGAATAGAACTGAAGTGCCGCTGGATCTGCAGCAGATGCAGCAACGATTACTGTGTAGGCCATTGCTCCTGATTCCTCAAGACGCTTAGCGATACCTGCTACTGTAGAAGCTTTTTGACCAGATGCTACGTAAATACAGAATACTGGTTCACCACGATCATAAAATTCCTTCTGGTTGATGATCGTATCGATTGCAATTGCAGTCTTTCCAGTCTGACGGTCACCAATGATAAGCTCACGTTGGCCACGTCCGATTGGAATCATGGCGTCAATCGCCTTGATACCCGTTTGAAGTGGCTCGTTTACAGGTTGACGGTAAATAACACCAGGAGCCTTTCGCTCGAGAGGCATTGCATACGTTGTACCTGTAATTGGACCTTTACCATCAATCGGCTGGCCAAGTGGATCGACAACACGACCAACATAACCTTCACCTACATTGATAGATGCAATCGTACCTGTACGCTTAACTTTTGAACCCTCGCGAATACCATCCGCAGGACCAAGAAGTACAACACCTACGTTGTCCTCCTCAAGGTTAAGTACAATCGCCTGAACGCCAGTGTTGAACTCAACGAGTTCACCTGCTTGCGCTTGAGTAAGTCCATAGACACGAGCGATTCCGTCGCCTACTTGAAGAACGGTTCCGACCTCTTGGAGCTCGGCTGCGGTCGAAGTGCCGGAGAGTTGCTGCTTGAGAATCCCGGAGATCTCATCTGGTTTTACGCCAACCATGTTGTTGTTTTTCTACGTTGTGTGTGTTGCCGAAGCAGACACGAAAGGTTGAATTTGACAGGAGAATAAATCCTTCTATCAAAGGTTCTTTTGGTAAGAGCTGTCAGTAAAGCCTTTTCGCAGCGTATTAAGCTGATTGGCTACACTGGAATCGAAAAGTTTGTCGCCGACCTCAATAACAAAGCCCCCGAGAATTTCAGGGTCAATGACTAATTCGAGTTCAACGTTCTCTGTAATTAAGCCTCCTGCGAGCATCTTGGCTTTGATTGCCTCGATTGCTGAAGACTCAAGCGGAGTTGCACTAGTAACCTTAAGCTTGCTTATGCCTTCTTCAAGGTTGTATTGCTCCATGTATGCATTCGCAATGTCAGGAAGCACTTCTTCTCTTCGCTTGTCAGTGACAATTCGAAAGAATGAAGAAGTCATTTCGTTGTAATCACCAAAAAGGGCTGCTAGCACTTTTTGCTTTTTATCAGTTGAAACGACTGGACTTTTCAGGAGGGCATGCAAGTCTGCATTTTTCACTGAAGTCTGAAAATGACGCATGTTATCGGTCACCGCATCTAGACTTCCCTTCTCACGAGCGAGGTCGAGCAGTGATTTCGCGTAACGCGTAGCTATGCGTGTTGATGCACTCATTAGTTGAGCTTAATCTCGTTGATAAGTGTTTCTGCGTAGGCTGTTTGAGCCGTTGGATCGCTAAGCTGGTTACGCAGAACTTTTTGAGCAACATCAACGGCGAGCTGTCCGGCAGAATTCCGAACGTCCATCATTGCCGCTGCGGTTTGTGCTTCGATCTCAACTTTTGCATCAGCGATCATACGTGCAGTGACCACTTTGGCCTCTTCGCGTGCTTCTTTAAGGATCTGCTCTTTGGCATCCTTTGCTTCACGCATCATTGCTGTGCGTTCTGCTTGTTGATTTTTAAGAGCAGCTGCGTTTTCAGCTTGAATGCGCGCCATTTCCGCACGTGCTTTCTCTGCTTCTGCGAGTGCGCCATCAATAGACTCCTCACGCTCACGCAATGCTTTCGCAATAGGCTTGAAGGTGAAGCGGCCGAGTACCAACCATGTAAGAAGGAAGATGATCAACGCCCAAAAAACCATTCCCATGCTTGGAACGATCGGTGAAAATTCTGCTAAAAAGAGCATAAGAGATGCTTCGTTATAGTTGTGCTTTCGCTAAAACCCAGATTTCGCTTTCCGCGAGAAACTGGAACTTGTTGAGGAAGCACCGGGCTGCGGCCAATCGCCTCGACACCCGGTGCTAGTTCGTTCAATCGGAGTACTCCGAGTCGACTGGTTATCCAGTCGCACCCAACGCAACAACGATAGCGAAAAGCGCTGCACCCTCTACGAGAGCTGCTGCGATGATCATCGTTGTACGAATGTCACCTGATGCTTCTGGTTGACGAGCAATGGCATCCATGGCGCGACCGCCAATTTGTCCAATGCCTAACCCTGCACCGATAACGGCGAGTCCTGCTCCAATTGCTGCAAGTCCTGGTCCCATGATATGGAAATTAAAAAGGTAAAAAAGACGCTTAAATTATGCTGGCACATTAGGAGCGTGCTCCTCGCCGTGGTCAGCATGATGGTGCTCCTCAACTGCTGTACCGATGTACAGCGCGCTAAGTAGCGTGAAAATAAATGCTTGTAGAAAGGCAACGAACAACTCGAGGATGTTCATAACCAATGTAAATGGTACTGCAATCAGTGCTCCGACGGTAGAGCCACTAACACTTGCACCGTTATCTCCGAATTGGAAAATCAATCCAATCAAACTCAAGATGATAATGTGTCCCGCAGAGATGTTTGCAAACAGACGAATCATTAAGGTAAAAGGCTTAATGAAAATGCCAAGAAACTCAATAACTGCCATTACTGGCTTCAATAAGAGTGGCACACCTGGCATCCAGAAAATGTGTCCCCAGTAATCCTTATTACCACTAAGGTTGACCACAAAGAATGTGACTACGGCCAATGCGCAAGTCAACGCTATATTCCCTGTTGCATTTGCTCCAAACGGTGCAATTGGAATCAAACCAAACAGGTTGACAATCAAAATAAAGAAAAAGAGTGTTGCCAAGTATGGAAAGTACTTCTCCCATTTAGGTCCGATCATTTCCTTCGCGATATCATCACGTATAAAAAGGATGATGGGTTCAAAGAAGCTTTGGATACCCTTGGGAGCTCGTCCTTGGTTTTTCTTGTACCCACTGCGAACAGCTCCAAAAATCAAAGCGAACACAAGCATCGCCATCAACATGGTTGCAACGTTCTTTGTGATCGAAAAGTCAATCCAGTTGAAGTTTGTACCGTCTAATAAGGATGCTGCATTCGCTACAGCATATGCCTTTCCTCCACTCAATACCTTGAGGTTGTCGTCGTGTGCATCAACCTTATCGTAACTGCTAACTGAAGCTCGGGCTGCAGGATCACTTAAGCGACGAAGTACTCCATGGTCCAAGAAATAGCCATTGATCACTTTATTAGCGTGGTGTCCGCCTGCGTGAGCATTATTATCATGACCTTTCTCGGCGGGATGGGCTTCATGATCATGGCCTTCATGTCCATGACCAGCATGATCGTCGTGCGCAGGTGCCGCATGGCTTTCGCCATGTCCGTAAAAATCGCTCGACAGTCCGAAATGGAATCCATCCGTCTTGCTCCAAGCAATAATTGGTAGTGGAATATGAATGTCACCCCAAAAGTGAAATTCATTCGCATCAGAGATGTGGTGCATTACCTGAGCACCATAATCCACATCTTCTCCTTCGCCAGAAGCGTGAACAGGAGTGGCTATCGTAAATACTACGAAAGCAGTTAACAGAATGGAAAACAGACGGTTGAGCATGCCGGAGTGCCTAAAGGCGTTTCAAATCGGCGGCAAAAATACGCAGCTTTATGTTCCTATCCTACCCTTCTTTGTAGACAAAAGCAATTGAATTCGTTTAGAGACACTCAAAGTGGAAAAATTGCTCCTTTTTATGTAGCGAAATTGGGTCTTTAGAAAGGCGTCGCAAGTTTTGGCGTACTGCTCCAAATGCCCTACAGCAAAGCATTTCAAACGGCCTTGGGCAAGAGTAGGTTAAAAATACTGGCCAAAACCCAGTACGAAGCCTCTTTGCTCAGCATTTGTCACATCAAGACCATAATCTAACCGCAACACCGCATTTTTAGCTTTAGCACTGATGATTCTTAGTCCTCCTCCAACAAATTGACGAAATGTCGAGCCATTCGTCAATTCAATTAAAGGTCCTCCAGGTGACCTCCAAGTGCCTAAGTCTGAGAAACCCACTGCTTGCGCTGAAAAATTACCACGACGGTCCTTCCAAACCAAATGACGGTATTCGAGATTTAGAACTGCTTGCGCCGAACCTCTATCGACACGATTTCCACTTCCTCTAATGTTAAGCTGACTATCCAATACAAAAGGTGCAAAAGGGCTGTCCCTATTTGTGGCTAAACCAAGCCTCAATCTACTCGCCCAATTGCCTCGTCTTCCTATAAGTCCAAAACGAAGAAACTCGTGCCAAGCAATCAAAAATGGTTCTTGATTCGTATTCAGTACCACTTGTGATATCGTACTGTTGAACGACCCTGAAACACGCTCACTCAGGTAATTTCTGCGATCAATTTGGTGCCCCACCTTCAACAACAATTTATTGACACTTAAGAAAACCGGAGCACCTAAACTCTCATCAGGCTCATCAAGTAGTGAAAACTCTTCTCTAAAAAAGGTAGCTCCAACATTCAAGTTATGCCTAGGCTGAAGCCGGTAGCTAGACCCTAGAGACACATTTTGATTGATGTACAAGTAATTGGCCGGACCACTATTAAAGTATACAGGTTCTTCAGCCGCGTACCTCCTCACCTCAGCGCTAATTCCGTATCGAGAATTATTTATCGACGGATTTTTAAAAGCTAGAAGGAAATTGTGTTCCCCTTGGATGTTCTGATAAAATGCCATCAACTCTTGACCTTTACCAAAAAGGTGTTGATCATTTATCCCAATCAAAAAGTGGACATTGCCTTTCACCCCACCAAAGCCAAACAAAGGCGAAAGCGTTCGAGCTTCAACCATTTCCCAATGAACGTGATAATTCACTTTACCATCTACGGTCATTTTATGTACCGTATGGCTTGCTCCTTGAATGGGTGGCAAGTTGACCAAGTTTTGCCGAAAGGCCAATAATGAGACGCTATCAAATACTGAGCTTTCAATATTCCAGAGCAGTGTGTCCGTATGACTAGAGAGCTCAACGTTCTCTAAATTAATCGACAGATAGCTTAATTGGGTGCGCTTCAGCCCCTCAAACGTCAAGGTCGTTTGTGCACTACTCAAAACTCCAGTCAGCAGGAAAATACCAAGAACAGTTAGCCTTCTTGAGAATAGCCAGATGTTACTTTGGAGGTGAGAATACACGTGGGGCATTTTTAAAGGTAGAGCTGTAGAACATTTGAAAGGCTAGAGGTTGAACCTCAATCCCAAATTCACAGTTGTCGCCGAGCCCTCAACATCACTAATAAAGGTATTACTGAAGCTCGTCGCTAGAACTTCCACCTCAAACTTTGGTGTGATTTGATACTTAGCTCCTGCTCCTACTTGAGTGAAATAACTGAAATCAGTTTGCCAAAAAGGACTGTACGAACCTAGTGCGTAAAATGTTGTTTTAGGATTCGGGAAAAAGCTAAAAATGCCTGTAACTGGTGTAGAGGTGCGATTGCTCCTTCCATTATCTGCACTTCCAATGTCTTCGATTATAAAATCTAATTCGGTAAATACTGAGAACCTATTTCCAATACTAAAATCATTGAAAAACTGAGTAATCCAAGTATCACCATCAAAGTCAATAAAGCGTTGACCGTCACGCGATCCGCTTGCATCCTCTTGGGTTGAAATAAGGTATTGACTCTCTATCGAAAAATTAGAGAGCTTTTTGAAAGGAGCAATTCTAATCCTTGGACCAAAACCTGTGATTCCTTGGCGGAATACACTATTCTCACTTGGCGAACCTAGTACTGCAAGATTATTCGCTTCTCCTGATTCGTCATATCGTACTCGTCGGTAGCGGCCAGCTATCCCTACATTAATACGATCGGTTAGGCCATAGAGCGCGCTCAACGATGTAGTATTAAAACTCGCTCGCTCACCTGCGGCGTCTTGTGAGTAGAGATTATTGAACAGCTTGACCTCATAGGTTCCTTTTGCCACAGTAGAACTTACTACGTAACGAAAAGCATTTGCGCTAGAAGCTGCTGAATTAGCAATTCCACGATTGCCTTGAGTATTACTGAGATTTAATTGACTTGATTTCAAATTATTGACTGTGCTAGATCTCTCATTGATCGACCAGTTGTAATCATAGTATCCAAGTTTAGTATTTAAGTCGAGCTTAGTCGATTTGTGTTCGTTAATAAAAGCAAGCACTGCTTTTTTACTTCCTCCAAAATCAGCAGCATACCAGTTGAATATTTGTGACAGCTCAACCCCTGAGGTTGAAATCTTCAAGAAATCTTGATCGTCGACTGCACGCTTTGTCTGTGCATCAAGTTGAGCGTCCAAGGTGCTGGGCGAGTAAATTTTGTTAATTATTGGAGGGCAGTCTAATGCCCCACATACAAGTACAAAGTGAAGCCGCGGATCATCGTATTCTTTGATCAAATACTCTTTTTCCAAGGTGTTCAATGAAATATTCTTACCAGCTACAATAACTTTTTTTGCGTCGAAAAAATTACTAATGTCAATAACTGAAGCGACCGGATAGTTCTCTAAGATCTGATCAATAACCAAGAGGTTATAGGCATTAATAAGGTAAGCCTTCCGCACTTGCGGAGAGAGATTCGCTAAATCAATCTGCGCAATCTGCTCGACGATCGGTGCCAATGTCCCAGCACTTTTAAGAGCAGCATAGTCGACAAGCCCGTCTTTGACATGGGTTTTGAGCAATGTATTACTAGCCTCATTGAAAGATTGAAGCTGATTATTCTGGGCAGTACTGAGGCCAGTCAAAAGGGTAAAAACGAGAGTGAAGAGCGAAAACTTGAACATGATAAAATCTTTACAGGGTTTAGAAGCAAAACGGTTGCTTCCTCTATAGCAAATTTGAAGGCTTCAAGAGGCTATTGCTTTATCCGATCTTCCTTCTGACTTACCCATTTTTCCTCAATTTTGGGCCTCAAGCCTTATTTGAAGATGCAGAACGCTTAAAAATTGGTTGACCAACTGTATTGGAGTAGTTTTACTTTATGCTTAGTAAGACTTGTGCGATTACCGGCTGCAACTCTGGTATAGGCCTGGTAGCAAGTCTTGAATTGGCCCGACAGGGATATGAGCTGTTTATGCTCATGCGTAAAAGCGATAAATCTGAAAAGGCTTATCAGCAAGTCTATGCCGCTGCAGATGGGGGAAGGGTCCATTATATTCCAGTCGATTTAAGCTCGATGACAGGCACACTGGCTGCCGCGAAACAGGTTTTGGCGAAAGCTGAAAAGCTAGACTTGCTCATAAACAACGCAGGCTTGCTGTCAAGGAAGGAACAACGTACTTCGGAAGGCCTAGAGCTTACTCTTGCTGTGAATTATTTTGCGCCAGTGGTTCTTACTCGTGCACTTTTACCACTTCTCCGATCGGCAAATTCTGCAAGAATCGTAAACGTTAGTTCCGCAATGTCTAAACGAGGGAAACTCTTTCATCAAGACAATTTCGAACAGGTTCCTTTTTCAGGTTTTAGCGCCTATGCAAATTCCAAATTGCTGATTAATTACTTCACCTACTCCCTTTCCAAATGCTGTGAGGGTGGTCCAATTGTCGCTAATTGCTTGCACCCTGGAGCAGTGAATACAGGTGTTTTCCGTAGTTACCCTAAATGGATAGTCAATATTCTTGGACGCTTTCTGCTTACGCCAAAACAAGGTGCCCAACACCTGCTACTTCCTGCCACCAACCCGTCCTTAAATCATTACAAAGGAGAAATAGCCAAGAAGATATCAGGCGTCTACTTCAATAAGTCTAAAGCGATTGAATTGTCCAAAATCATCGAAAGCAAAGAAGTAGCCATGAAGGTATGGGAGCAAACGGAAGTAATTTTAAGCCAAATACTGGGCATGGAAAGTCTACTAAAAATGTCGTACGCTGAGGCGTAGTTTGCCCGTCCATGTCTACCCTTTTCACTACCCCTCGCACAAAAAAGCTCCGTCCTGCAATTCAAGCTTATTTAGATGAGCACATATTGCAAAATGAATTAGAATGGCTGAAACAGCCTTTCGGAGAGCTGGAGTCAATGCTCCGAACGCATAAACAAGCTATGCAAAAGCTTGGCGTTTGGAATCTCTACCATAGTGCTGAGCATGGCGGACCTGGACTTTCACTCACAGAAGTCGCCCAAGTAGGAGAAACACTCGGGCAGACTGTATTTGGTTTGTTTCTCTGTAATGCTCAAGCTCCCGATGCGGGTAACCTTGAATTGCTTCTTAAATATGCAAACGCTGATCTTCAAGAGCGTTTCGTAGCTCCAATGTTAGCGGGTGAAATGAGAAGTTGTTTTGGAATGACAGAACCAGACCTTGCTGGGAGTAATCCTGTGCGTATGCACACAACAGCTGTGCAAGAAGGCGACAACTATATTATCAACGGACGTAAATGGTTCACCACCGGTGCCGATGGAGCACGTCTTTGCATAGTTATGGCAATTACAAATCCTGAAGCTGAAAAACCTCATCACCGAGCTAGTATGATTGTGGTACCCACCGATACAGAAGGGTTTTGCCGAGAGCGAAACATCTCTATCATGGGGCACGATGGTTCAGGTTGGTTGAGCCACTCGGAAGTAACCTTCACAAATGTCCGGGTACCGATTTCAAATCGTTTGGGAGGAGAAGGCCAAGGCTTTCTTCTCGCACAAGAGCGTCTTGGACCAGGCCGAATTCACCATTGTATGCGTTGGATAGGAATGGCCGAACGAAGCTTTCAAATGATGGTAAATCGTGCGGCCGGACGAGAATTATCTGACGGCATCATGCTAGGTGATAAGCAGATGGTTCAGTCTTGGATAGCTGAAAGTAGAGCCGAAATAGATGCTTCTCGTCTACTTGTCCTTCATACAGCGCATGCCATTGAGACGCAAGGAGCGAAGGCTGCCCGGGATCAAATTAGTATTATCAAATTCACTGTTGCTGGAATGCTAAATCGTGTAGTCGATCGTGCCATTCAAGTACATGGTGGCCTTGGTGTTACGGATGATACAATACTCTCCTTCCTCTATCGGGAAGAGCGTGCTGCAAGGATCTACGATGGGACGGATGAAACCCATAAAGCTTCATTGGCCAAAAGAATTCTTAGAAAAGCAAGGCACTAGGTAATTCATCACAACGGCTACCTTACCGCCATGCCTGTTCATTACTCTAGCTGTCCAGCATGCGACGCAAGTGACCTTAAAAAAGTATTGACTGCCGAAGACCACACGGTAAGTCACGAATTGTTCGACATTTGGCACTGTAACCAGTGTTCGTTGAGGTTTACTCAAGATGTCCCTACTGAGGACAAGATTGGTCCCTACTATCAGTCTGAGGAATATGTATCACACTCGAATACGAGCAAAGGATTCATCAATGGTATTTATCAGCAGGTACGAGACATTACACTTTCGCAAAAACGCTCACTGATTCGAGAAATGACCGGTAAACAGACTGGAAGTATCCTTGATGTTGGCTGTGGTACAGGAGAACTGCTTAACACCATGAAGCAGGCCGGCTGGCAGACCCGTGGGCTAGAACCAGACGAAGGTGCGAGAACCTTTGCTAAAACTCAATATGGCTTAGAAGTCACCCAGCCCGAAGATCTTTTCAAGCTTGAAGGCACCTATGACTGCGTAAGCATGTGGCACGTCATGGAGCATGTGCATCGCTTGCACGAATACTTTGATCAGTTACACAAGTTGATTGGTGAAAATGGAACCCTAATCATCGCTGTTCCGAACTATACCAGTTCGGATGCACAGCATTATGGCAAGAAATGGGCAGCCTACGATGTTCCTCGCCACTTGTATCATTTCAGTCCTCAGTCTATGAAGCGGCTCCTTGTCCAGCATGGCTTCAAACTTCGCGAATTGCGTGCAATGCCATTTGACGCCTTTTATGTAAGCCTACTTAGTGAGAAGTACAAAAATGGGGGCATGCGCCCAGTGAGTGCTTTTTTGAAAGGGTTAGGATCATACTGGCCTAGTCGAAGCAAGCCTGAGCAAGGTAGTTCGGTAATGTATTTTTGTGAGCGAGCTTAGCTTGCTATGCAATTGTCAATTTCTAATTGATAATTGGTAATGATCACGACGCTTGCTCACCTTCGGTTCGTGAGGACATCTTGCTCGTGTCTCGGCATTATCAATTGACAATTACCAATTAAAAATTCTATTCCTCCATGAAAGCCATTATCCCAGTAGCAGGAGCAGGTACACGACTTCGTCCATTTACCTATACCCAGCCAAAGCCGCTCATTCCTGTGGCGGGTAAGCCGATTTTGAGTTATATAGTAGACCAGCTTAAAGAGCTTGGGGTATCTGAATTCATCTTTGTGATCGGTTACCTCGGTGAGAAGATTCGCACGTATGTAGAAGAGACCTATCCAAACTTAGAGACCAAATTTGTAGTCCAAGACGAACGCAGAGGTTCAGGGCATGCAGTATGGCTAACCAAACAAGCGATGGGACGAACAAAAAATGTGATCATTGTTTTTGGAGATACCATAATTGAAGGCGGCATTGAAGAAATCGTGAATTGTAGTCACACCTGCATGGCCATAAAACCTGTTGAGGATCCGCGTCGCTTTGGGGTAGTTGAATTAAAAAAGGACGGTACCATAAAAGCGATGGTTGAGAAACCTAGAATGCCAAGGAGCAATCAGGCACTTGTTGGTTTTTATAAAATTAGCGACTTCAAATTACTCTGTAATACGCTAGGAACATTACTTGATGATCCAAAACAAGAGGAGAGTATAACCTTAACCGACGGGCTCATGATGATGCTGGATGGTGGCCACCCTATGCATGCAGAGCAGGTACATAGATGGTATGATTGCGGTGACCCTAAAGTACTCTTAAATACGAATAGGACACTGCTAGCCAAGCGAAAATATGGGGAAAGCCAAGAGCCTGCTTTTGATCGTACAATCATTATTCACCCAGTAGCCATTGGCAAAAACTGCAAGATCCATGACGCCGTGATCGGACCAAATGTCTCCATCGGAGACCATGCTGTTATAGAACATTCCATGGTAAGTGAAAGCATCGTTGGGCGCTTTGCAACACTGAATAAAGTGAACCTCACCGAATCCGTTATTGGTAATGACACCGCACTTCACGGCAGACCTAAGTCGCTCAATATTGGTGACAATACAGAACTAGAATTAGGTTAAGGTTTTGAGCTCCTTCAACTTGTTTTGGCGTAAGCTCGTTGCAATAATATGAGCAAGTCATTCCATTCAACAGCTCTTATTATCTGTGTTTTAGCGAAAGCTACCTTTTGCCTTGGACAAGATTCTGCCCAAATGCGACTTTATCTGTTGCCAGGGACAGGAGCGGATGAGAGACTCTTCCACGCACTCGATCTAAGCACTTTTGACACCGTCAATGTTGTCTTGCCCGTCCCATTGAAAAAGGAATCGATGCATGAATATGCGTTACGCATTGCACGAGATCAAATAGATACCACTCGACCTTTCGCCTTGCTCGGCGTATCACTTGGAGGTATGGTGGCTACAGAACTTGCTGATGAATTGAATCCTGAGGCTGTAATTATTATCGCTTCCGCTAAAACAGGCAATGAGATGCCATCGAGTTACCACTTTGCTCGGTACCTGCCCATCCACCATATCGTAGGTGGGAAAACTATGCGCTGGTTTACGAAACAACTTCAACCAAAATTCGAACCGATGGAGGTTGATCAACGTGAGCTGTTTCTGGATATGCTTTACGGAAAAGATCCTGCTTTTTTGAAGGGTGCTGTACGCCTCATGGTGGACTGGAATCGTTCAGATATACCTGAGGGTATAATCCATGTACATGGTGAATATGACCACACCCTACCCTATAAGCATACCCAACCTACACACAGCGTTGTGGATGCAGGGCACATGCTGACCTATAGCATGCCAGAGGTTGTGGAGAGGGTTTTAGCGGAAATCTCGCTATAAAGTGCCCCTCACGGAGTGTGTATTTGAACGCTATAGGATCCCTACGGAATCTGCACTAATGTGAATCGCTCGCGTCTCATCTGCTCGGAATTGTGAGTCATCATCACCGTTCTCCAAACGAAGGACGCCACGAGGACAAACAGCAGAGCAAACTCCACAACCAACACAACTAGAGCGAACAATGTCCTGACCTCGTTGCGCATACCAACGAACATCGATACCCATCTCGCAATATGTTGAGCAGTTACCACAAGAGATGCACTGACTTCCGTTTGTAGTGATTCGGAATTTAGACTTATAGCGCTGGACTAGTCCAAGATATGCTGCTAGTGGACAACCAAAGCGACACCAAACGCGGTTGCCCATGAGCGGATAAAAACCCGTACCGACAACGCCCGCAAAGCCAGCCCCAATCAGGAACCCATACCATTTGCGGATATCATATGCATTGAATATCCAAATTTGAGCATTGCCAGTGAAGAAATGATACAGAACCGCAGCCGTCATAACGATTGCCGACACAAGCACTCCATGAATAATGAAACGCTCATACTTCCAGCTACGAAGGCTCTTGTCACTCAGTTGGCGATACGGATCCCCCATTGTTTCGGCCAAGCCTCCACAACCACAGACCCAAGAGCAATACCAACGCTTACCAAAGAAGTAAGTCATTACCGGTACGCCAATTACAATTAAGGCGATACCCCAGCCCAAAAGGAAGATCCCGAAGCCTCCACTTGACATTAACGCATTAAGGTTCCAGTCGAAGAAGAAGTCATAATCCAGTGGCCAGATGTTTTTAAGGTCTGCACTCGGGCCACCAAGCCTTGACATGAGTTCTGGAATCAGAAACGCAAATCCGGTCTGAAAGAACATCACTGAGCTGGTACGCACTAATTGATATTTATTGTGCTGATATTTTGACCACATACGGACGCCCATCACAATCACAATCGTGGTGTAAAGTGTACCGTACACGAACCACTGGCTAGCTGCGTTACCACTTAAAAATTCAGAAAGTGGGCTACACATGATAACCCAAGGGGTAATGAGGTACGGCGCCCAATACAAGAGGAGATAGAACCCAATGAGGTAGGTTCCGCCTAGAATACCGAGTGTTGCAGAAGCCATATCGGGCGAAGCGCTTCGAGATGGCGTATTCTTCGCACTTTTCTGAACAATGAAAACAAGAACTGTAATCAGGATAGCTACTCCTGCTGTGATCGCCGGCCAAACCCATTTGCCATCCATGTAACTAATTCCATATGCAAGCACTCCAATAAGAGTGAAGCCTAAGAAAACGCTTCTCCAAGTGAGCGTTAGGCCTCTCGTCAATGGAGAATGATAAATGTGATCATTCTTGATGCCTGGATCAGCTGAGAATTTGGGAAGAATGTAGAGCAAACCACCTAGAATACCGATTCCAAAGGTTAATCCGAACCACATCCATGGGTTGGCACTTACCGAGCCTGTGCTCGATTCACGGATAATCGGGAAGAGTTGATTTTTTAGGTAACCATCTCCTAATTTAAAGTCCCATTCTCCTAGACCATCAGGAGCTCCAGAAGCTTCGTAAGTTGAGATAAGGTCCGTTTGAGCTTTCGCAAAGACAGCCTTATATCCATCGACAGCGGCAAAAGGACTACTGAAAGTTTTTCCAGAGAACCCTAGATCAGTCGCAGCTTTAGCTATTGCTTGTTGGTGATGTTCGTTAGCGCCTTTCGGCAAAACATCGGGAGTGATTGTATATGATTCTAGCCCCAGCATCCCTGTGAAGAGTAATAACGCAACACAAAATAAACCTAGGCCAACCCACTGCATGGTTGTTCGTTGAACTGCTTTTTTAGACACGAGACGTAGATTTTGATGTGAGCTTTTTTAGAAACCTTTGGACGCCTGATAATCCCCGTTTCGACGCGAGTTTTACGGAGGTTCCTTCTTGCTGATTGAATGCAGAAACCACTTCGGCTTCATGCTCTTCATAAAATTCGGGATCGAAGTTGGCCAAACCTAAGTGCTCGACGACTTCATTAATATGCGTTTTGTTTGCGATCCAAGCTTCACAAACTTCATGGCGATAGCGAATGCCCATCATATGAAATCCAAGTACGGCTTTTGAGCTCGTGTCCCAGTAAAGTCGAACGGCTTTCTCTTCTGTTGGGTGTTGCCAATAAAACCAAGACTGACCTTCGGGAAGTGTTGCTGGCGTTGAACCGTACACTTGATATTCCAAGTCAAAAAACTTGGCCGAATTAAAGAAGATACCAGGACGGTAAGGAGTAGGTTTTCCAAGGATGTTGTAAGCAACTGTCTCTCCCATCATTCGTCCAGTGTACCAGATTGCTTCAATTGGTCGTCTTCCAGGCTGAGGGTCGTTCAATTCAGCACAATCACCAATTGCGTATACATCCTTGATACTGGTCTCGAGATGGTCGTTAACCTTGATACCTCTGCCGAGTTCTAGGTTTGAAAAACTAAGCCATTCGATATTAGGCTTAACTCCTGCAGTTATCCCTACAAATTCGCATTGAAACTTCTCTCCTCCTTTTGCTACAGCCAGTTTCACTTTTCCAGTACCATCCCCCCATATCTCTGCGAGCTCAGTCTGGAGGCGCAAGTCAATACCATGTTTGTTCTGAATATGCTTGGTAACCATATTACTTTCCTCTGGAGGAAGAACACGATTCCAATACGATTCTTCACGTACGAGGAAACTCACTGGAATATTTCTCGTGTGAAAGCACTCTGCCATCTCAATCCCTATAAGACCTCCACCGACAATAACCGCTTTTTTCAATCCTTCTTCCGAATGGCGCTCCATTGCTTCAATGTCTTGGAGATTAACCATTCCGTGAACTCCATCAAGGTCTTGTCCTGGCCAACCGTAATAGCTAGTCACAGATCCTACAGCTAATACTAGCTTGTCGTAGTTCATGATTGAACCATCAACGAATTCTAGCCGCTTTTCAGGAAATCGAATTTTTTCAACCCATGCGGTTTTGAGCGTAATTCGGTTTTTTTCCCAAAACCAGTCTTCGTAGGGCTTTAGGTCCTCTTTCCGCATGTGCCCCATGTAGGAATACATGAGTGCTGGGCGCGAGTAATGGTAATCACTCTCTCCAGAGATAATTGTGATTTCGTGTTGAGACTGTTTGCGCAGATGACGAGCAGCGGTTATGCCGGCGATCCCGTTCCCAATAATGACTATGTGCATATGAAGTGTGCGGAGTTGAGGGTAAGGTAAGTTCAAGTTCCCAGAGACCACAATTCAAAGGCGCGATGTGTAAATCATCAAGCATTTAGTACCGTTTTGCAATGAAATTGCTTCTTCTGCAACCCTTAACACACTTTTAATGTCTTTATAGTAGCCTTGTTTAGCGGATAGGCTTATCTTTAGCTTGTAAATCGACCAGCATGCGAATAGCTTTACTCAGTGTATTCTTTTTAATGAGTCTTATTGGCTCCGCTCAGACCCTCTCCTTTGAGAGTGCACTAGTGACGGAACCCGCAGACCCAGCTATTGGAGACATCTCAACACATAATAGAATAATCAACTCTGGCAGCAACCCTGTGAGAGCTCGTTGGATTCGTGAGGTAAATGATTTGCCAAGTGGATGGCTTAGCGCTATCTGTGACACTAATCAGTGCTACTTGCCACGCATTGATTCTGCCGATTTTATCATTCAGGCTAACTCCTCGTCACCAATCATTCCACACATTTACCCTGATGGTTCTGCAGGAGATGCTCAGGTAACTGTACGTGTAGTCGACATTGATGATCGAAGCAATAATGCCGTTTCTACTTTTTCATTCCCAATGATCAGTAGCGTGAAGGATCCATTTTCTTCTGGGCCTAAGCTCTACCCTAATCCTGCAACGAATGAGTTTAGTATCCTCTCAGATGTTAGCGTCAGTGAAGTTACAGTAACAAACATGCTTGGTAAGCTTATCAAAGTATATTCTGGTAACTCTCCATCCTATGATGTTAGCGACCTACCAAACGGTATTTACCTCGTGTCCATGAAGGATAACTATGGAAGAATCATTAAGACCCTCCGCTTTAGCAAGAGAAATTATCATCCATAAGCTTCTTAGTCTACGATTTCAAAAGCTTACGCAAAAGGCCAGTGCTCAGAGAGAGCACTGGCCTTTTTTACGTCACAAAACTAGCCTGTCTATAACGGTCGGGATGCCGAGCATCCTTCCTCCGCCAGAGGCCTTGGGGATAGCAACTCCTCGTACAACACTTACTCGGTAGTCGCCGCGTAGCAAACTTTGACGCAAACTCTCGTAGTTGAGGGGCGTCCACCCCTTCAAATCTTCGGTTGTCATCCCATCTACTCCGCAACTCCCACCGTTGCTGATTACCTGCTTCGCAGCAGCGGTCAGATTCTTTAGCGACGCTACCGCCTCCATCAAATCTTGGGTCAAGGCTCGCTTTTCTACCCACCCCGTGTGTGAATCCGTCCTACCCGACTCTTTCGCTTCGCGGCATACGCCCGCTTGGTTCAGTTTAGGGCTATTCTCCACCCATTCTGCTTCTCTAAACGGAAGCTTCATCTGGTATGCATGTGCCAACGATGGCACTGAATATTTCTCTGGACTTTTGTTCACTACATTCTCGGTGTGGAGCACCGGCTGCTCCTTGCGTTAAAAGTTCGGCCCTTCGCTTTAGGCAATCCAATACCTCGCTACTATGGCCTCGGCTGAGTCCTGCCTCGTCTCTCGACGCATTGGCAGGGTTCCCACGGTAAGTCCTGTGTCCTCCTTAATATCCAGCATGATTTACCACCCCTCTTTTACGTTTGACTTTGGGGCTTTGAGATTCATTGCTCGCTTACCCAGACGGTAGGCCTTATATCATGTTTCTGTTCGTCTAGACATTAATTTGATTCTCACTGCCTTCAGATTCCGCTTCACGGGGGACACCCTCGTGATGCACTAACGATTCCTCGTCAACTAGGCTCGCTCGGGACTCTAACCCCAAAGACACAGAACATGCATGGCATACAAAAATAGGGCAGCATCTTGCGATGCTGCCCTAAACAGATGAGATAATCCTCATCAATGTGCAAGTCTAAGCTTATTGAACGCTTAAACGAATTACACTACTACCTTCTGCTGCAGAAAGCTCAAGGAAGTGAACACCTGATACTCCCTGTGGAAGTTCGAATGTCATTTGTGAACTTGCTGATCTAGAAGCAAAAGTTTGAATCGTCTGGCCTAATGCATTGAATAGGCGAGCATCTACATTTCCTGTTGTGTTGAGCTGATCAAGTGAGACCACTACAACTCCTCCTGATTGAACAGGGTTAGGATATGCGTTTATTCCGTTTGCAAGTGGCGTTGATGTAGAAACAACTGTTTCAGCTGCAACTGCGAAAGGCGATTCATAATCCTCCTCAAAGCTATTGTTCACCTCACCTCCAAATTGGATGTTGAAGACTTCTTCATTAGCTTCAGTAAGGAGTTGAACTCCTGGAATAGGTTGGGTTGCAGCAGTTCTGAAGAGTCCATCTCCGTAAGAATCAAGAATAACCATGCTATAACAACTCAAATCAGTACTTCCTGGACGGAAACCGTAAGTGAATGTTCTGTTTGCATTTGCGCCACCTCCTGCAGCGACTCCAGTATAATTCTCACTGAGAACAACATTTCCATCTCCGTCTCTTAATGTCCAAGAAGTCTCTACTGGGTAGAAGTCAGTTGTAAAGTTTAAGGTCAGAGAATCACTAACCGCTGATGGAGAGCCTATTGTAACATCAACTTGACTATTGTCCTGATTGATATCGTTAGCAAGGTTTGCCATTACAGTGATGTCACTTTCGATACCATCTGTCAAAGCGGCTGGGAGAGATCCAGCGTTTATTGAAATAATCTCATAAGGAGCGAGATCTTGTGTAATGGTTGTTTGAGCAACAACACTTCCCCCTGACATAACTGAAACATCAAAATCTTCTGTAGCAGTAGTCAAAGAGTGATTTTGAAATTGGAAGGTAGCATCTACACTAGATCCACAAACATTAGTTTGGCCAGTGTATTCCAAGATAATTCCGTCTGCATCGTTAGTTGCTAATCCAGGATTGTTTAAGTGCCAGTTTTGATACTCAGCAACATCTGTAAAACGTCCAATTTCGTAAACCATACGGTTTGGTGTAACCGCATAGATCGTTGGGAAGAATGCAATGTCGTAAAGCGCATTGAAGTTATCATCGTTGATGATAGGATAAGTCGTTCCAGTAACCCAATCACCTAGACTAGTGGTAGCTGCACTTCCACCGTTGGCTGTAACGTAGAGTAGGCTCTCTGGAGTACGAGAATCCGCCTCTACCATTACCATACGAAGCTCGTCTGTTCCGTCTGGACCGTAAGCTGAGTAAAGATCTTTGAAGTACTCTCCTTCATGCCAGCTCCAGCAAGGAGGGCACCAAGTAGCCATTACGTCGATGATGACAGTTTTACCACTATCGAGCGTTTTGTAAAGGTTGAATGTATCACCAGCTATCGTCTCTAGAACGAAGTCTGGAGCGTTAGTGTAATTCTGGAGTTGAGCGAATGTCGAGCTTGCTAGAAACAAGCTGAATGCGAGTAGTAGAGTTTTTTTCATACGAATTTTTGTGAACCACAATTTGAAAAGAAAATCCAGCAACTGCCGAACTTCTAGCGAAGATGATAAAATCTTTGTAAATGCCGAGTCAAAAGAAGAAAAATTCCTTTTTGTGCAGTTAAGCGACACAACTGCTTTTTTTCAGATTGGATACCCCACCGCATTCCGCGGCGTCTCCCACAGTTTTAGCTAAAGCTCAAGCTCTTCAGGTAATCTAGGCTTCAGATAACCATAAATCGCGGCCGCAATGTGCTCCGCCCTAGGCAACTTATCCTGAAAATCAGGAACATCCAAATTCAGGTTCTTGGGTCAAATCGATCCTCGACCTCTTCCTTGATAAGATAATTTGTTTCAGAATGCCCAAATCCATGACGTAACCCGTATCTGGATTTACCTCACCTTTCACACACACCTCGAGCTCGTAATTGTGCCCGTGGAAATTAGCGTTGTTACAAGGACCAAACATCTTCTCACTTCATTCACTTGCTTTTTTAGAGATGGGAAGACAGTGTTAGGTATTCTACAATACTACGCTTCACCTATTTCTAGCAATACTCAAGTGAAAATTCATCAATCAAGAGTTAAGCAAAGTAGCGCGACCCTAAGAGATGGAATAACAATTTTTAATCGAACTGCGATTAAATGAGAAACCGTTGAGTACATAGATCCAACCGATCCTCTGACCAAATCAACCGATACTCCATCGTCTCTACATTATTCCAACTCTCTTTTGCAACTTCCCAGTGTAGTTAATCGATAATCTTAATCTGAGACTTATAATTATGTCTAACCCTGGTTACAATTAGCCGATTACTACTATGGATTTTTAAACCTTATTTCTCAATTCTTAACTGTAGACATGAAAAACAAACAAATCATTCTCGCATTAGTACTCCTGCTCTTTAGTGGCGGATTATTTGCACAAGACGAAGATGGGTGCGGCACCCAAATCTCGGTAGAAAACATCGAAATTTGCCTCGATGGAACTCAAGGGAACTCACTTGAATTAGTGGCTCTAGTAAACGCTGCCGATGGGGAGCTTGAATTCGATTGGGGCCCAACCACAGGATCATATACCGTATCCAACAGTAGTAACGGGTATAATGGCATAATTGATCCGTCAGATTTAGATCCAAATTCTATTTACTTGTACAGCATTTCGGTTCAGTGTAAAGAAAATCAAGATGAAAAAGTTATTGCTTATATGACTGTAACAACTGTTAGTCCACCTGATCCGACTTATAATGTGTACTCTTCAGGAAATACAAACATTGCCTCATCTCCACCAGCACCAGGATCCGTAATTGAAATAGAAGCTTGTCAAGGAATAACAATTGTTGCAGATGATTTACCGTCAAATTTAGAACAAGGTGAATGGACAGTTGATCCGTCAGATTTCGATACCGAAGCGTACTCTTATGACCAACTTGATGATTATTCAATGAAAATTGATATAAGAGAGATAACTGATATCGAACTTTGTAATGGAATTTCTCTAAGATACTTTTATAAAACTAGTGCAGGTTGCACTGGCTATCAAGACTTCCATGTCACAATTACACATCCACAGCAACCAATAATAAACACAATAAGAGAATCTTATTGCCTTACTGACCCACTTTGTGTTAACAATCTCATTTTTCCTCATATGGGTTGTGGCAACAACTTCTCAGAAGTTCCCTTAACCCCATTCCCTGGACTTGATATAGTTAATTGGGGAGTGACAAGAGTAAATGATGATAGCAATCATGATACTAAGGACCATCCAGCAGGAAGTGAAATAACTGTTAGCCTAAACACTCCGTCGCAAGCATCGTCATTTTGCCTAGAGGGCTACGAAACCGGTACCTATGAATTTAGGTTTCATCAGTTTGGAGATGCCCCTTCAGTTTGTCCAATTCCTGATTGGACGTATTTTATAACTATTGACGAGAATGATTTTGATACATATAAGATAGGAGCTGGAGCAACCCCTGAGAGTCTAATTAATTTCTGCGATGGCAATTTTGTGGGCAAAAACTTTAGCGTCAACCCTTCAGTAGGAAGTATTTGGACTATAGAATGGTCTTCAGGCAATGACTGTATTGAACTTCCTCCATCTGGAATTCTACCTGATCCAAATGATCCTGACCATCCTACTCCTCTAACACCTGGCCGAACCTCAGGAGCTATTTTATTCAGCGATTGTGCACCATTCACATCCCCGTTCTTAATAACTGCTACTATTACTACAGAAGGTGGTTGTGAACAGAACTATACCTGGAAGATATTAGTTCCTCCTACAAATGAACCTATTACGGAGGATATTTCTTGCACTTCTGATCAAGACGATTATAAACTATTTGTTGACTATTTAAAAGCCACCTACTACAGCGAAACACTCGGAGAACCTCTATGCGGTGCAGAAGTTAAAATCTCAGGCATACCTGGCTCTCCACTTCCTTACGATAATATTAGATGGGATGGAATGAGTTATAACCTGACAGACAATATGGGTTTCTTTGCGCCAGTTGCAGGAACTTATACCTTTCTAGTATCTACAACCTTCAGTTCCAACGGCGCAGACGGTTGTGACGCCACTCAAGAAATCACCTTTAATGTTGGAATACCAGACATTGATCTAAATAATGAAATAACTGATATTTCTACGTGTTTAAGCTCTGCAGACTTAGTTACGTTTCCTCAAAATTACTTGTCATATAATATCTCATGGGTTCAAATTTCAGGCCCCGCAGGAACATTCATCGACCAGATGTGTAACATTGACGGTCCATTACGACCTTGTGTAACTGGATTGATACCTGGTAATACCTACGAGTTTGAAGTAACAGTGGCCGATCCTAATGATTCTGATTGTGCAGAGTCGAAAGTAATTACTGTTAGTACCCTGGATTGTCCTGAGGGGTGCGATGGTCAGTTTACTTGGGCATTGCAACACAGAGAATGCGATGATCCTGGACCAATAGCTACTCGGAACCAAAGACTCTGTGATGGCAAAGAAGCATACTTATGCATTTTAGAGACAAATACTTTTTGCCAGGTGTCTTCTGCTAATGACGGTTGTGAAATAGATGAATGGTTGTCGCCCCAAGAGTTCGCCGGCTATGATGGACAATGCCTCTTTCCAATAACTGCAGCTCATCATATAGGGACTCCCGATAACCCAGTAGAATTTAGTGTGCGATTGACTTGTGAGGACGGCCATCCTTGTATCTACAATTTCAATATCCCGCCTTGCGATGACATGAAAGAAGGTAAGCTTGTTATCAACGAATCCTTCAGCACACTATCACAAAGCATGGTTTTCTTCCCCGCTGAAGGCATCGTAAGATTCGCTGAAGAAGTGCGGTCGGATGTCCATTTGACAAATGCAACTGGCCAGGTAATTAAGTCTGCCACTACTACAGTTGATTTATCTGTTAGGGATTTGAACCTGACAACAGGTATTTATTTCCTATCCATAAACTCGGAAAAAGGAGCGGAAACATTGAAAATCTTCATTCCTTAATAAAATTCTTTTCTAAAAGAAAGGCCCTGAATCACTCACATGATTCAGGGCTTTTCTTTTTAGGTGCCAAATTCAGTATGCTGTTGTCCTACACTGGATACCCCACCGCATTCCGCGGCGTCTCCCACAGTTTTAGCGAAAGCTCAAGCTCTTTAGGTAATCTAGGCTTCAGATGGCCATAAATCGCGGCTGCAATGTGCTCCGCACTAGGCAACTTGTCCCGAAAATCAGGAACATCCAAATTCAGGTTCTTGTGGTCAAATCGATCCTCGACCTCTTCCTTGATAATTTGTTTCAGAATGCCCAAATCCATGACG
>CALDTK010000190.1 GCA_937924035.1 uncultured Saprospiraceae bacterium
CGGACCAACTTCTGCTAGAATCGAGTCAACCAACAGCTCAATATCTGGCTTTCCAAATTTGGGGTGCCAGTTATCAAAGTGCAGCAGCACTGGAAGTTCACGCTCAGCTACCCATTTAAATACTTGCTTGACCTTTGCCAAGTGAACCGGCTCTGTCAAATAAACTTGCGAGGCATTAAAGTGCAGTTTGAGTCCGCCATTAGGATTAATGGCATAGCACCGATCTAATTCCTGTATCGCAAAGTCTCGAAGGGGATCAACTGAGAAAAAGGGACGAACTCGTTCCTTATGTTTTCGTGCTGTTTCTAAAAGATAATCATTCTCCTTGCTGATCCTTTTGCGTACATCATCCCCTTGGTAATATTCTGGGTTACCGTAGACATATCCCATTCCGATGAGATCAATAAACTGTGCTCCGTTTCTATCCAGTATCGTATCTAGGTTGGCGTAATTGGCTTCCGATTTTGAAAAGGGAATCCCGATTTCTTTCCAGTATGCGATCAGCTCGGGGCTCATGAGGTGAACGTGGCTGTCGTAGGGAATGATCTCTGCTTCTTCTTGTGATTCGACTTTGGTATCAACTGCACAGGACAAGAAGAAAATAAAGGAAAGGGGCAAGAGAAGTCTCATGAGTCCAAGGTTTAATGCATTGCTAGTGGCTGCCTTTGTTCTTGCTCTAAATATAGCGATCGTTATCGATCACTTCATTCGGTGTAATTTTAAGCATGCGCACCACCCTACTCCTCACACTTGCCCTTTGCTTGGCATCCCTTTCCAGCTTTGCTCAAAAAGCCGATACGGCTGTCGTCACCAAATTCGCCAACCGCTCGATAAGCATCGGACTACTGGTCAACGACCTCGAAGCATCCAAGCACTTTTATATTGATCTACTCGGCCTGGTGGAAACGCGACGCTTTCCTATCGACGAGGACTTCGGCACGCGATCTGGCTTGAGTGATGGCGTCCCGTTTGAAGTCTTCATCGTCAAGCCAGAAGGTGCCGATGAAGCGACTGAAATCAAACTGGTCCAATTTAAAAACCCACTCAACCAACAGGCAGACGGCCCGATCCAAGGAAGCAATGGCGTACGCTACATGACCCTCTTCGTTGAGGACGTCATGGCCGTTGTTGAGCGCCTCAAAGCAGATGGGATTGAACTCGAAGGCGAGTGCCCGCTGAAGCTAGGCAATGGTGCCGACTTTGTAGTGGTGAAGGACCCGGATGGGGTATTTGTGGAGTTGATTGGGCGGGGGGAGTGAGGATGGCCAAATAGCCATAACACTCAAAATCACTTAATCGTCAGATTATCGAAATTTGAAACTATTCGTCGAAAAATTTGATTCTTTCGAAAAATTTGCTCTTTATTGCATCCACATGGGTCGCCACGCCTAGGTCTTGTTTGCAGGACATGCGCAACCAGGCGGCCCCTTTTTTATGCCTATATATGACAAACCGCCTCTTACGATTAACGAGCAAGTTGCCTTGCTTAGGGAAAGAGGGCTCATAATTCAGCGGGAAAAACAGGCTAGAGAGCTTCTTGCAACAGTTGGATATTATAGATTTAGTGGCTATTGGAGCCCCTTGCTAGTTGGACAAGAGCGGGAAAAATTTATAGACGGTTCGACCTTCGAATCCATTTACGAACGCTATCAGTTCGATAGCTCAATGCGGCAAATCACCTTATATGCTGTCAACCATGTTGAGGTTGCCTTTCGTGCTTCTTTAAGTTATTTTATTAGTCATAGCCTAGCTTCTGGACTCTGGTTAAGCAATTCTTCTAATTTTAGAAATAAAAAAAATCATGCTAGACTAATTGAGAGCATAACGAAAAGCTTATACTATTCAAACGACGACTTCGCTATCCACTATAAACAAAAGTACTCAAGTTTTACTCCAGTCCCTCCAGCTTGGATCTCACTTCAACTAGCTTCACTCGGAGACCTCGTTAGAATTTTCGAAGATTTAAAAATTAATAGTCCAAAATCTTCAATAGCCGAGCGATACAAAATAGATCGATTCGTACTAAGCAGCTGGCTAAAAAGTATCAGAATTCTCCGAAACAAAAGTGCCCATCATAGTCCAATATGGAATCGGAATTATCGAAAACAACCACAATGGCCTTTATCACTGGCGGGAAACAAAAACGAAGCATGGGTGTCATCTTGGGAGCTTCCAAAAGACGATGCTGAAGGAGCACTTTATCGACAAAATCGTAAAACTGAGAGCCCATTCCAAGGAATCACGCTTTACGCACAATTATGCTGTGCTTTACATTTGATTGACTGCATTAACCCAAACAATACCTTCCGAGAACGCATTACTCGATTACACAAAAGATTTGACAGAAAACTTTGGATTGAAGCAGGGTTCACATTGGGTTGGGAAAAAGAACCACTTTGGTCTTTATATCATTAGAACTACTGTAGTTAAGCATTAATCTTCAAAATCTACATCTATCTTTCATTAAAATTTCTTGAATAAAAGAAAGTCTATTCTCATACAAAATTTGATTAATTAATGTATTAGATGACAAATTTTAACCGCCCAACACAGTTTACCCCTACTTGCCAATTGTCTTGACTAATTATACTTTAAAATCAGCCCACTCAACTAATTAATTCGACTTCCTATTTTCATAGAAATAAGTTGATAAGAACTGCACCCCTCTCACGGCCACTCCCCCAAACCCTCCTCCCCTGCCTTGCCGCCATTCCCCTTCACCTTCTTCTTCCCATTCCCCGAATTCGCCCCATTGCCAGCCCTACCCTTTCCAAAGTACTTCTCGCTGCGGTAGCGCAACCACACCCGTAATTGCTGAGGGACGCCCTCCTTCTCTTTTTCAGTGAGGCGGTTGTAGAGGGCCAAGGCTTTTTCACGCTCGTTGCGACAGGCAGCATTGCGGTGCGCATCCCACAACTTCATCGCCACACGGATACGGCGATTGACCTCCTTGACCAGCTTGGGGCCGGAGAGGGTATCGAGGTTGAGCTTGTTTTTCTTGGCAGGCACAAGCACGAAAATAGTACCTTTTCGCTGCACTCAATTTACAGTCATGCCTAAGCACAAGCCTCAAATCCCACAAGAAGTCTATGACCTCTATGACGAGTATGCGCACAATAAGCTTGACCGCAGAGGATTCATGGAACGGCTCTCTGCCTTCGCGATTGGTGGACTCACGATTCCAGCGTTGATGAGCTCTGTGATGCCCGACTACCAGGGGACGATTCAAATCCCTAAGGATGATCCTCGGCTGAACGTAGAGACGGTTAGCTATGACTCGCCGAAGGGAGGAGGCGAGATTAGCGGACAACTCGCCATGCCGATAGAAACCTATGAAAAGGTCCCTGGCGTCATCGTCGTACATGAAAATCGCGGACTCAATCCCTACATCGCAGACGTAGGTAGACGTGCTGCACTCGCAGGGTTTATCTCCATCTCACCTGATGCGCTGAGCCCGCTCGGTGGCTATCCAGGTACCGACGATGAAGGTCGCACTATGCAACGCACACGCGACAAGGAAGAGATGCTGCAAGACTTTATCGCGGCTTATGAATACCTAAAAGCGCACCCGAGTTGCACAGGCAAAATCGGTGTCGTCGGTTTCTGTTTCGGTGGCTGGGTAAGTAACATGATGGCAGTTCGCGTTCCTGAGTTAGGCGCAGCAGTGCCTTTCTATGGAAGTCAACCGACCGCAGAAGAAACAGCTCAAATCGAGGCACCGCTCATGCTGCACTTCGGAGGCTTAGACAAACGCGTCAATGCGGGTTGGCCAGACTATGAGACTGCGCTGATGGAAAACCAGAAGGCGTATTCTACCAACTTCTACCCAGAGGTAAACCATGGCTTTCACAACGACTCGACTTCGCGTTTTGATGAGGAGGCGGCGACCTTGGCGTGGGACAGGACGATTGCGTTTTTCCAGACGCATCTTGGGTGAATCTTTATTCCAAAGACCAGCAACTTGAAAGTAAGCATATGCAAAATATGCAGACCACCCAATAGACTAAAGACTATTGGGTGATCTTTGGATAAAACACCAAAAGACAAAATGGTCTCATTTAAAAATCTTGCCGGGTCTCGAGAAAATAAAATCAATCTCGTACTAATTCCTGATTGGATTTTTTACCAAAACACCATAAGGATATAGGCCATCAGTAAAATCAAAATGACGATCCAGAACCTGTAATCGTTGTACCAAGAACCACCTTCATCGGAAACATCGAGAAGCGAACTTCTGAATGTCAAACGCTCGACTACCTCTGCAGATGGTGCAGGCGTTAGGTTACTGACCACAATAAATACAAGCGTTGAGATGGCAACCATTATCCCGACATTGCTCGTGAAGTGCAACGTCCAAATTCCGAGCTGAGCCAATACAAAAAGTATGACCCCTAGTAGAGTTCCAATAACGAGTGTCCAGAATGCACCGTTTGCATTTCCACGCTTGTAAAAGACCCCCACCAAAAAGATGACGACAACAGGTGGTACAATGATGGAAAACATCTGCTGTAGATATATCCAAATGCCATCAAAATTTTGAATCATTGGTGCCCAAGCTGCAGCGATAAGCATCAATACGAACGTCGTAATTCGACCATACTTAACCATCTCTGCTTCGGAAAGGGAAGAATTGGATCCAGCGAATCCTGCCTGTGTTGGAGGATTTACTTCAACAAAATCCTTTACGATCAACGTTGAAGCAGAATTTAAGGTCGAATCCACACTACTCATGATCGCAGAAATAAGACCAGCTAATACCAATCCAACCAAGCCGGCAGGAAGCACATTTGTTATTGCGATCGGCAAGACTTGATCTGAGTTTTCAATACCTGGGAATGCAGAAATTGCTAGTGCACCAGGAATGACCATGATAAAGAGTGGAATTATTTTCAAAAACCCAGCAGCAACCATACCTAGACGAGCATTTTTAATGTCTCGAGCACCTAGCACACGTTGGACGATATATTGATTTGTTGTCCAATACCAGAATCCGAGGAAGGGGACTCCAAGTATCAGCCCCGTCCAAGGCAAGCCAGGATCATCCAAAGGTCGAACAACTGAAAAGTGTCCTACTGGAGCTGAATTAACTACACTATCCCAACTAAAATTATGCTGAGCGAAGAGCATATAACTCAAGACGGAACATCCCACTATCAGAATGATTGCTTGAATTGCATCAGTATAAACTACTGCCTTTAAGCCTCCAAAAGCCGTGTAAAGTCCAGCGAAAATGGCAAGTGCAAAGCAAGTTTGCCATAGAACTAGCGAAGGGAAAAACAACTGCAATACGAGCGCACCAGCATACAAACCACCAGCAGTATCAACGATGATACTTGTGAAAATCGTAATCGCAGAAAAGAACAATCGAGACCTTCGATCATATCTCAATTCCAGAAATTCTGGGATCGTTGTGATCCTAGAACGCAGATAAAGAGGAACGAAGATCGCAGCTGCAATAATCAAAGGAATCCCTGACATCCACTCGTATACGGACTGTACAATCCCAGTTGAATAAGCAGATCCAGAAAGACCTATTAAGGTTGTCGTCGATATATTGGAGGCAAAAAGCGATAGCGCTATCAAGCCCCAGCCAAATGTACGTCCACCTAAAAACAGGTCTTCCCCTGTTGAAGTACGCCGAGAAATGTACAAGCCAATTGCCATTACACTCACCAGATAGAGTGCGATAACAACATAGTCTAGCGTTGCGATTTCATTAATCTGCATTGTAGTCTGTTTTAGCGAAAGCGAATTGAAAGAATACCCCCAGCAGGCACTTCAAACGTGTGAAATCCTTTGGAGAACGATTTTGTCTCTTCGAAAAGCGCTACCCTTCCTCGAGCATCAAAAGTACGAATTGAGACGAAAGACGTAGATGATCCTAGTTCCAAGATAACTGAATCATTTAGCGTTCCATTAATAACATCGAGCTGGTCGTGCTGGTCGTTCGTATGAATAGGACTCATACTGTAGGATCCGACAATTCGTTTATTCCCACTTGATACTTCAAGTTGAGAATAATTCTCAAGAGGACCTCTAGCAACTATTTTTGCATCTAATAATATTCCAATATTACTTCGATAATAGTTGAGATAAAACCCAATCATTTCTCGAACTTCTGGTGAGGAATCTTTTAACCTAACCGATATTTGAGGGACCGAAAACAGTATGGCATTCAATTGTAGGGCGGCTACCTCATAGGAACTGGAAGGGTGCCAAGTCAACATGTCGGAGTGGATCGCGGTGCCTCGGCCTAACAACCTTAAATCAGTAGTCCGGATTCGATTCGTCACCGAATCTGCTGGACAATCAAATGCGCGCAACATATTTGCATTCTGACGAACTACTGGACCACAGTAGCGCTGTCTAAATTCGATTAAAACATCAGGATTTATCGCCTCAAGTCGAGTTCGAATATTGCACAACAACTCTTCAACAGCTTCATTTACAGAAGCAAAATCACGACCGTTTGCCCTTCCTTTTGGAGTGGCTTCATACTCCCGAAAGTCATCGATAAAATCAAGCTTCAACCCATCATATCCCCATTCACCAACTGCTTGTTCATACTTACCAATCAGATATTCACGAACTTCAGGATAGCGCGGATCGAATACGGGAGCCCAACGATGGTCTACAGTTAAAAGCTTATCCTTGAAAATATTAAATGCCTTGGATTTTATGCCTACAAATGGCACAGAATACCACAACATAGCCTTCATCCCAAGCAAGTGCACTTCATCTGTAAACGCCTTCATATTAGACATACGAATCGGCTCCCAATCACCCGTGAAGTCATATCCCCGATTGGAGTCCATCGTTTGCCAACCATCATCAACGATTATGGTGTCACATCCTAAGGGCTTTGCCAATCGGCACTCCTCCAATAATTCTTGCGTATCTAAATCCTGATGAAAAGCATACCAAGTACTGTATACTGGGAGTTTTGCAGCCAGCGGAACTTGCATTGGCTTATAACCGATATCGTTTTGCCACCATTTCGCTATATCATTTAAGCTTTCGCCAAAACGACAGTTGCGCACATCAATACGGACTGTCACTGGAGACTGGTGATCCGAAGAAGGCTCCAAAAATAAGCTTACCGAACAGTGTAATAAATCATCTTCCTCTCTCACTGGAGCACGAAGCTCTGTGGTATGCACAGCATCAGAACTAGCGAATGTGATAATGTTCTCATCATGATGACCAAAGACACTCAACACAGGAGCCTCTACAGATGCCCTTGAAGTACAATCAGCCTCCTCCCAATCTGCTCGAAGACGCTTTTCATGCAGGGCTTGTGAAGTCCAAACTCCTTTTACACCTGTTGCTGGTACTTCCCAACACAATTTTATACTAGAAACACTTTTTGCTCCTGGCCTTACAGCACAAAATAAGACTCCCTCTACATCAAAAGCAATCGTCAACCGACCTCCTAGAATTGAGCCTGCATCACTTGATTCAAGACGAACACTTTGGCGTACAGCATTCAGTACATCCGGATTGCATAACATTCCACCCCTACTATTTTGATTAACATTCGATGTCATCGCTTGGTCGAATTTTGATTTAAAAAGTAGGTTTTAGCTTAATTACAAGAAGATGCTTAGAAGGATTGCCTATCGATTAAGACAGTAGGTTCGAAGGCATGTAATTCACAACGTGACAAGACGTAATCTGCTGCCCGTTGTGCCATTTGATCAAAATCAGTCGAAATAGTAGAAATGCCTCCGCAAATCATTTTTTTGATTGTTGAATCATTATGGGAGAGTACACCTATGTCCTCTCCGAGCACATATTTTTGCTCAATACAATCTTCAAGTAAGCCCCATAAATCAGTATCACTAATGGTGACATACAAGTACCCTTTCTCTACCGAACCTGGTAAGTAGCTAGAGAGGATTTCTAACGCGACTTTATTGGCCTTCGCAAACCGTTGTACGCCTCTAGCAATACCCTTCGGAAAATCACTTTCGGATCTATAAAAAAGCTTTATCCCAGTATACTTTTTGACGTCACTGAGTAAACCTTCAAGTATGTTATAGGTAGGCTCTTCAAACAGCTGACTAATGAAAGGCAACGAATTCCCGCTAGGTGGGGGTCGATCAATAATCAAAACACTACTCGAAGGGAGTGAGCCTAGAATATTGGCCATCTTTGGATCGTCAATGGGAGCAACTACATAAAATCCATACTGGCCACTAATCTTCATAATTGAATCCTCTAAAACGTCGAGGTTATTATGATGAAAAAAGACATCCACTTTGATTCCATCCCCTAAGGATGAACGAAACGTATTATAGAAACCCTCTTGGAATGAATGAAATGAGTAAAGCACTAAAGCCACGCTCATAACTTGTTCTGTAGATTCAGAGGCTACAAAATACCCTTTGCGGTTTCGAGAAATTATTATGCCTCGATCCTTCAGTTCTTTGTAAGCAGAAACAACCGTTTGTCGAGCAAAACCCAATTTTTGCGATAAACTATTAACCGAAGGGAGAGCATCGCCTCTTTTCACGATTTGCTCTTCAATACTCAACAAAATACCTTTTACAATGCTGTTTTGCTTTGACAGATTGCTCTGTTGCGCTAGATCGAATACACGATCTAATACAGTAAGAAAAGGAGGGTGTGGCAAAACTGACATCTGTGCTAGTCTATGCTATTTACATGCAAATATATCAAACTTTACTATCGCTCATTAGGAAATAGTAAGAATTTTATAGCGTTTCAGCTTAGTGTGTATTTCACACTTACTTGAATATCATGTCCCAAATCCACCTCAAATATCATTATAATCAGCTTACTACCAGTTAGTTGCACCAAAAACAGCTCTAGTAAAAATTCTTAAAGTGCTCAAAAAAGGAGGAGGAAATTTTTGTTTACCTGATTTACTTGCTTCACTTTGTTGTATAATTGAGTTAAGCTTAGCTTTTCCTTGCTCTAATCAGTCTGCGAAAAGGACAAGTCGCTTCTTTTTGTCACGTGTGCACACATCGGAAAAAATTTGTCTTATTAATGCTATTATTATAGCATTTACTTCCAAATTATTGATCATACCGACTATTTGCAGCTTAACAACTTTGAATGACTCAATCTCAACTGAAAGATCAATTCTTCCTTCAGTTTAATAGACCCGCCACAGTTTACTCAGCCGCACCAGGGCGCATCAATCTTATTGGTGAGCATACTGATTACAATGACGGCTTTGTATTACCAGCGAGCATAAATTTTCAGGCCATCGTCGCTTTGCGGCAAAACGGGCTAAAGCAATTTAGACTTATTGCCAATGACCTCGAAGAGAAAGTAGAAATTGAATGCGAAGCACTAGTGCCTCATGAAAAGCAATGGGCCAATTACTTGCTCGGTGTTGTCGATGAATTACGAAAACGTGGTCATGAAATATCAGGCTTCGATTGCAGTATGACCTGCGATGTGCCCCAAGGTGCAGGGCTTTCTTCTAGTGCAGCAATCGAAAGTGCTCTTGTGGTCGGCCTTAACAAGCTTTTTAGTCTCAACCTTGAAAAATGGGAAATGGTGCGCATCGGACAAGGTGCCGAAAATGGATTCGTTGGCGCGAACACCGGCATGTTGGATCAGTTTGCAAGCATTTTCGGCATGCCTGATACCGCACTCTTCCTCGATTGCAAATCGTTAGAGGTTAGCCTCCAACCTGTTTCTTTGCCAAATCATGAACTTGTTGTGTTAAACACCGGCGTAAAACACAACCATGTTACGAGTGGATACTCAGACAGGCGTACTACTTGTGAACTTGCCGTCAAACAGTTACAAGCATCTGGTTGGCAAGGTGAAAATTTACGTGATGCATCTCTCGATGATTTAAGCAGTTTTGGCGAAAGCCTAAACCAAAAAACGCGAGCTCGAGCCCGCTTTATAATTGAAGAAAACGCTCGAGTATTAAAAGTCTTAAAACAACTTGACCAAGGTGATGTAACAGGTTTTGGCGAAAGCCTACTTGCTGGACACTGGGGACTGAGCAAAGACTATGAAGTGAGCTGCCCAGAAAGTGATGCAATTGTGCGATTTAGTGAAACACACGATGCTTGTAAAGGCGCTAGACAAATGGGCGGAGGATTTGGAGGCTGCGTACTATGTGTCGTACAATCTAGTGCCATCTTTGAATTTATTGATGCTGCACAACAAATGTATTTTGATCTATTCGCCATCACTTTGGAGCCTCTCAAAATAAAAATCGGACCTGGCGCACGTATACTTTCATAAAATGGAACTTGACCTAAATAACGACCCACACCGACGCCTAAATGTCTTAACAGGAGAGTGGATACTTGTAAGCCCACACAGGGCTAAACGTCCTTGGCAAGGGCAAACAGAAGAGCCTCGGCCGAATACTAGACCCGTATACGATGCAACTTGCTACCTCTGCCCTGGTAATGAACGCATTGGTGGTGATCGTAATCCAGACTACACTGACACCTACTGGTTTACAAATGATTTTGCAGCACTTAAAGATACGGGCTCTTCAGGGGGCTACCAAAAAGGATTACTTGTTGCAGAAGGTGAACTAGGCACTTGTCGAGTATTGTGTTATTCTCCAGATCATTCTAAAACACTAGCGCATTTATCTATTGAAGAGATAAAAAAGGTAATTCAACTTTGGCAAGGACAGTACGAAGAATTACGTGCAATTGATTCTATCAATCATGTCCAAATTTTCGAAAACAAAGGTGAAATCATGGGATGTTCTAATCCGCATCCACATGGTCAAATTTGGAGCCAATCCACAATTCCCGATGTAGTCGAACGAAAATCTAATACGCAACTTAAGTTCTATCAAGATACGGAAGGTCAAAGTTTATTGAGTGCGTACATCGAGCAAGAAATTGCTGAAGAATCTCGGATCATCTACGTCGACGAGCATTTTGTGGCCTTAGTGCCATGGTGGGCAGTTTGGCCGTTTGAGGTGATGATTGCACCTCGCCGTCCGATGAATGATCTTACACAGTTAGAGGAGGTAGAGTCTACTGCTTTCGCCAAAACCCTCGCTATGGTGACTCGCAAATACGATGGTTTGTTCAACACATCATTCCCATACTCCATGGGCATTCATCAAGCCCCTACCGATGATCAAGCACAGGATCACTGGCATTGGCACCTGGAGTTTAAGCCGCCTCTTTTACGATCGGCGAGCGTAAAAAAGCACATGGTAGGCTATGAGTTGTTTGCGATGGCACAGCGGGATATTACTGCGGAGAGTGCTGCGGAGATGTTGCGGGGAATAGAATTCTGAATTGGATAATTTTGAATTCCGAATGGTTAAAAGGACCTGCCTGCAACAACACAATTGAATCGCAAAGGATCACTAGGGCGATCTACGCAAAGAACAAAGGACGCAAAGCCAGAAGTGAAGTCGCGGCGACACAATATCCTGCCCTTGCGTTGCAAACACTCCTCGCTGAAAATATTTTAAAACAAAAACGTGGAATTTAAGGATCTTGTTCGTCTATAAGGTGCGAGCAAGCAGTTTTGCTCGCCAAATACCTCCCCGATGGCCCGCACACGCTACAACTACTTCGCCTCTAACAACCAACCAAAGTTGGTCATCAATTCTCTACTGAAGCAACCTGAAACGCAGGCTTTATTAACTCGCCTTTCGGCAAAACCACTAATGCTGCAAGAAGCTGTTGTGGCCGAAAACGACTTAGCGGTTTTGCGGAAGTTGCAGCGGGTGAATGTTGTACGTGCCTATACGATCGGTGGTGTTACACGGTACCGGTTGAGGAAGTTACCACCGTATGTGCGTGAGGCATTGGCGGCTTGAGCCAGACTAATACTTCCAAATTTTCTTGGGCGTCTTCTTTTGCCGATGAAGATCACTTCCACTGATTCTATCCCAAAAACGACCACCAACAATTTGCTCCATGTCGTAGGTGCTGACGAGGTAGTCTTCAATTTTTCCGGTCAAGCGCTTGTTCTTCATTTCGAACGTCCAAAGCGACAGCTTGCCCTTATTGTCTTCTGCCAAGACACTCTTTACAAAGGCATGTGGAACGGGCACATCTATCCCGTACTTATCATCTGGATCACCTATTCGCTCTACTTTCTCTCCAAAGTAGAAAACTGGCGCAGTCAATACGTAAGTCTCTAATATCTCTTCTTTGTTATTCAAGACTCGAATCGCGCTTTCAAGTCTCTTCCACATTCCTCGATTGAAGTATGGCCTCTGCGGGGACATGTTCGAAAGCAAGAAGGTCTCACTGTTTTGAATGTCCTGGATATCTTGATTAGCACTAGCGACCAAATGCCCTCTGTCATAACCGCTTGCCTTGTACGCATTCAAGCCTGCCCGAAACCTTCTCGGAAGTCTGACATCCGCTCTAAAATTATCTAGTCGTTCGACCTCAGTTAAAATGTAATCGTTTCGATTAATAATCTCTAAGGTCCACTTTGCCTGTCGAAAATACCAGGAGTATCCAATAGTAAAGTGGCGTCCGGTTAGCACTTCGTCACATGCTGGATAACCATACCTCAATTCAGGTTGGATTTGGAAAGAGTTATTCATGTGTTCAATTTAAAGTAATTTCAGGAATACTATTACTGTCCCTACCTGAAAGATACATCTACATGTATTCACTTAATAAAGTAATCGCCCTCTGATTTCCCTTCTCCTTCGCTACCGAAAGCGGTGTATCACCACCCCAAACTTCCTTAATTTTAGGGTCACCACCATTGTCTAAAATCAGCTTTGAAATAGCCAAATGATTGAAACGGATACTCTCTACCAAGGCCGAAGCCATAAACTCAGGATGCTGGTAGTTTGGGTCAATCCCTGACCGCAGGTAGTACTCAACCAAGGATTCGTCACCTTGTTGAACGGCCTTAAACATATCCTTCCAATTCCCTCCTGACATACTAACTATTCTTTAAAATGAGGATTGACCGTTTCACTTAATTCGTCAACTATCTCTACCCCGTTTTCATCTTTCTAAACGTCAAACTAATACGTCCCTTGTCCGAAACCACTTTGGGAATCGCATGCTGCCATTCTTCTTGAATCGAGATCGGAGAAAAGATCAATGAACCGGGATTAAGCACATAATTCAATGACTCAGTAGGGACTGCTTTTCGTCTGATTTGAAAGATTCGTGTATCCCCGACACTGAGGATCGCTATTCCAGTTTCTGGTTCTAAGAAGTGAGTAGAGTCTCCATGCCAACCCATTTTTGAGTTGCCGTTTTCGTAGTAATTCAAAAAGCAATTATTGGACTTATACCCCAGTACAGGAACTAGTCGCTCGCTCAATTCTTCCATAACTGGAAAAAATGGCTCGTAGAGGTGTGCTTGCTCAGAACCAATGTTGGGCTGTCCAAATCTAGCCGTCTTTCTCGCGCGCATGCTATTGTCCCACTTCACATTTTCTACTAGAAAATCGAAAAGTTCCACTGGAGCTTCAAAGAAATCCTGATCAAATAGAATTTTAGTTTTGATATCAATCATCTAACCCTATTTACGAATCACTAAAAAATATAATGCATACAACGTCGCACTCTTTTTACTTCACCGGCTTCTGATAATCATCGTTACTGTCAAAATATCCTTGATTTGACACCGCAGCATCACTTACAGAAATACTCGCAGTCTTAAACCAAACCTCGGCGTAATTCCCATCAGCGTACTGCGCCTGGACATCACCGCCATGTGTTTCAGCACCTGAACACCAAACCTGGTTTAATTCAGGAGATTTCCCATTGGTTTGGTTGTAGCAGCCGAGTTTGAAAAAACAACCTTCCCCAGTGTATGCTCCAGGACGTTCGACACCATCTTGCCCGATAGGTACAAACAGGTTTTTCACCTGCTCTGGCATATCGCCAGCATTTGCATATTCAGATGTGATTAGATTCTTAGTGTAGGTTTTAGTTTCATGCCCTTCGCTTGAAAAGGTTAAGTGCATAACACCATCCTTCATGACGACTTCATAACTGAACTCTTCGCCTAGCTCGATACCGTCTGAGGGTTCTTCCGGGTAAGTATCTGATGTAGCACCTACAACCGAAAAGTCATGCCCCCACACAGCAGTAGAAAAATCCCATCGCTTGTCGTTGCTATCTCCTGCCGTGTTGATCTCATAATGCCAGAACACAGAACCTTTGCTATGTCCAGGGAATTTCTTGTAGAAAATCTTTAGCGGCTCATTTTCAAACCCATCGGCACTATGAATTTGACCAACCACGACAGAGTGTGTGGCGGCAACACGTGCATCTCCTGTAGCGGACACGTTCATCACCTTGAGTGTAGCACTCAACTTATCGTCGGCTTGCTTAGGATAGAATTTCTTCTCTTGCGCAAGTTCTGTTCTCGTATTGTTTGAAGAACCGTGGGTATTTCCACCATTTGGCGCCTTAAACACAACCCACTTTCCCGCTTCATCTTCTGCTGAGTAGAAGTAGTCTTTGTTTTCATAATTATTTGCGACACCAACATTTGAACCGTCTCCTAAAATCAACCTCCACTGGTCAAAAAACGAAATCACATCGCTTGGGAAGACTGTCTCATTTCCCGGTGCGACCTGAGCGTTCTCAGTTGACTTTTCAGCTGCGGAAGAGCAACTCATCAACGAGCTAAAAAATGCAAAGATTAAAATCGCTAACAAGGAGGTTAGAAGGTGCTTATTCATTTTTAGCTACTAGTATTCGACTTGAGCAAAATGACCAATCGAATCGGTGAAAGACTAGGCCAAGTTAGAAGGACTAAAATGATTTTCAACTCTACAGCCTAGTATTGGATTTTTTGTTCCTAATACCTGCTTCAATTATAGTCTACCAGCTATGTCTTACCAACCCGAAACTGCGACAACAGCCTTCCCGACTCATCTGCCAAACCTACCAAATAAAGCCCTGTAGCTAATCCGGATAAATCTACCCGCCCATCAACAAATGGCTCATGCAACACTACTCTACCCTGGGCATCAAATACCCGTACGGAAGCCACACCCAGTGGTGCATCAACAATAGTTAGCAAGGCTTGCGTTGGGTTGGGATAGACAAGCATATCCTGCATATCAAGATCAGATGTACTTACTACTAAACACAAACTTATCGCCGGATCTAGCTCTATTGGATCTCCCGAACTAAGCGTTCTTCCATCAAATCGTGAGTCGGTGACAGGATAATGATTGATCTGAAAGACGTTCGCTCCTGCAGGACGCAACCCTTGTCTCACTGGCCCCTGAACACCTACGGGACTCACATAGCGCCACAGCTCATTCCCAGCTTGATCGAGTTCGAGAAACGCACCCAACCTACCCACATTCACCAAGTAGCCACCTGTTGACATTGGCTGAGCGGATGAAAGAATCGAACTGTACAAACTAAAGTCTAATGCAAGTTCTTGCACTTCTAAAGGAGCCGGGAACACATTGTTCTCTAAGAGGTAATTCCCTGCAAAATCGAACCGAGGAACCCAACGGTAAACACTAGAAAACTCACCGCCAACGCGATTCACTCCATTATTGAACACCGTCAAACTTCCTCTATTAGGACCAACTTCCGTAAAACGTGCATCATGCTGACCATAAAATGGACGAGGAATCATTATCCCTTCCGCATAGTTAGCATCATTGCCATATCGATAAAGCAGCTCGCCACCCATACCAAATTCGCCACCGGTAGAAGACGCTGCTTCGGCAGTGGTTGTGGTGTGATCAACGATGTAAATTTCATTCATTGACCGCGCTGAAAGCACTATTTGCTTACCGTCAGCACTTGCAGTAATGCTATTAAAGTGCAGCCAATCCAAATTGGCATCTACATACGAACCACGCAGGTTGATATCAATGCGACGAGGATTTTCGCTAATCACGCCAAAATTATCAGCCGAAGGATTGAAGTCTTGGATCAGGTGATCCCAAACTCGCCATCGCCAGACCTCTACCCAGCTATTTGTTGTAGGCGCAAGTTCAACGATGCGCTCACTCCATATCGTCCCGTCAAGCAGATCTCCGTCTGCGCCTTGAGAAAGTGCGTCCGCACGATCGTGCACTTCCCAAAGAATAGCGAGCAAGTTTCCATTCGGCAACACAGCTACATCATGATGCGCGTGCAAACTGTCACTTGCAATTTCTAGGCTTCGCACCACATTTCCGTCCCAGTCCAATTCTACAAATCGACCGCCAACGCCTGCTCCATTCACGCTCGAAAGCATGCGCTCGGTTCGAAGCAAATTCCCATTGGGGAGCAATTCGGTTGCCGTACCAATTGGCTCGGCATGATCCCAATCGTGCACGAGGTCACCGCAAGCATCAATCAAATAGGTCTTTTCAAAGGTAAGTGGCGCAAAGAGCACATAGCCATCGCTAGCTTCGGAAGTATAGTTTGTCAAGCCTACTGTTCGCTGAGCTGATGCTTCATAAACACTCAAGAAGAGGCCTACTAACAAGAAGGCGTTAAATATCCTCATTCGTACAAAGTTAGCACCTTGGGATTAGCTAACTTACGGCGTGCTATTTATTCCCCGTTTCTGTCGCCCAGCTGCTCATCATCCCTACTGCTCCTTCTCTGTGTTAGTGGTAATGCTGTGCCTGGCGATTCTACCAACACAAGGTTTTGCCCAAAGCCAAGAAGATGTCTTTCCTAACCTTTCGGGCAACGACCTGCTTTCAGCACTTCAGTCCAATTTTAGTGCTACAGGTCTACTAGATTATGGCATTGCGCGCGATACCATGTTCCTAAATGTCTGGCGTAAAGACGGTAAGCTCGCATGCGAATACACCGACTTTAAAGTCGACCTTCCAAATGGAGTAGACCCAACTGAGTTTGTTTTCGATCAGGGTATCAACACCGAGCACCTCTATCCACGTTCAAAAGGTGCGGGGAGTGGCAACGCTTTAGCCGACATGCACCACCTTTATCCTACGCGTGAAGGTGTAAATAGCGACAGAGCAAGTCTTCCATTTGCAGACATTAACGATAACGAGACCAACAAGTGGTACTTCCTCGACCAAACGCGAACATCTCCACCTGCGACCAATGTTCGCGACAATTATTCGGAGTGGAATGGTGCCAGTTTCGAACCTCGTGAAATTCGCAAAGGAGACATTGCTAGGGCTATGATGTACTTCTACACCATCTATCGAACGCAAGCCTTAGCTGAGGATCCTGACTTTTTCAATCAGCAACGACAGACACTCTGTTCTTGGAACGACCTCGACCCGGTTGACATGGATGAGTACATCCGCAGCCAGAAAATCGCTACGTTTCAAGGCAATGAAAACCCTTTCATTCTTGACTGTACGTTGGCCAATCGCATGGGCTACTGTCCTCAGGTTTCGCAAGCATGTTTGCTTCTAGACAATGAGGAGTCAGCTTTCGCCAAAACCCCTTCCGCGTTTCCAAACCCTACGTCAGGTAAGTTAACACTGACAGGCCTTCCTAACGAGGCTGAACTATTACTCATCGACGCACTCGGACGCCGAATAGAAACCTATTCCCTTGCGAATGGAAAGCTTCAAGGGACCACAAACGCAGAATTGGTTTTGCCGAAAGGCCTAAATCAAGGATGCTATACCTTAGTGGAACGACGCACGGGCTGGACCCATCGCATTCTTTTTTTAGAAAGGCTGTAACGTTTTTCTAACCTAAGCGTCTGCCTTTTGAAATGACGCAAGAACTCTTCATCTCTACTGTTCTCCCACTGCGGGACAAATGCTACCGGTTTGCCGCGAGCATCTTACGCAATGGGCCAGAAAGTGAAGACGTAGCTCAGGAAGTCCTGCTTAAAATGTGGGATCGACGCGAGCAACTCGCCGAGATCAACAACCTCGAAGCATGGGCCATACGAGCAACGCGTAACCTTTCACTTGATCGGATGCGACACAGTGCATGGCGCACAGGAGATGTAGATGCACTCTACGCTCATGCCAGCAATACACTTGCATCAGACAGACAAGTTGAAGAACGAGAAGCCGTCAATGCAGTCTTTGATTGCATGAAGCAGCTGCCCGATTTACAACGCAACATCCTTCACCTACGTGAGGTAGAGGAGCAGAGCTATGAAGAGATCGCACAAGCCCTCGATCTCAGCGCAGCACAAGTAAAGGTGTACCTACACCGTGCCCGTAAAAAGGTGCGAGAAATGATGGATCCTTCACACGCTCCCAACGCACAGACTAGACAATCCCAAACAAATGACTGATCCACAAATACTCCGAGCCTTGCTCGATCGCTATGAGGCTGCCGAAACATCGGTTGCTGAAGAGCGTGAGCTTAAAGCCATGTTACAGTCTACAGACCTCCCCAAGGAGTTCGTGCACTACCGACAGTGGTTTGGCATTCAAGCAGCGATGCAAACTGCAAAGTCTATTAAGCCGTTTGCAGATGCACCTTGGTTAGCACCGACTAAAAACGGCGCGGATCATGGTCCTACACCAGCCTTACGTGTAGTTAGCAACCGTAGTCGCTCCAATTTCCGATACGGTATTGCAGCTGCGGCGATGCTTGCAGTAGTAATGGTTGCAGGCCTCGTTTTTCTATCACAAAACACTGGAACTTCTCCAGGTCCTCTAGCGAAAGCAAACACGGAAACCCCTGTTGCCATAGACTGGAGCAAATACGAAATAACTGACCCCAAAGAGGCAACTCGCATAACTCGCGCAGCCCTCACTAACGTTTCTCGACGTATCGAGAACGGCAGCCGCATCGCTAGCAAAGAAGTCGGCCGCATGGAACCTATTCACAACGTTTTTAACTCGAAATCATGAACCTTAAATTTCTCTTTCTCGCCCTCGCGCTTTTTTTCGCAGGCACCCTCAGCGCACAACAAGATGCCATCAGCACCTACTTTTCTAAGTATGTAGATGATGAAGATTTTACCGTAGTCTACGTAAGTGGTAAAATGTTTGACCTCATGGAGACGGTAATTTCCAATCTCGATACCGAGGACATGAACTCAGAGCAGGTCAAAGCCCTTACCGATGTGGTTCAAGACATGAAAAGTCTTCGCATCCTTAGTCGAGAAGGCGATGGTATTGCTCAGTATCGCTCTGCAAAGAAGACTATTGCCGGAGCAAAGCCCTACGAAGTCTTGATGACTGTACGTGAAAAAGGCAGCACGTTCGTCGACTTTTACATCCGCGAAAATGACGGCGTTGTCGATGAGCTACTCCTTCTTATTGGAGAATCTGCCGATGGCCGCGTCGCCAACCTTCTCGACGACGAGGAAGAAATTGACCTCTCAACAGGCAACTTCACACTACTCAGTTTTGAAGGTCGTATTGACCTCAATAAAATCGGCGAACTTGCCAAAGCTTTTGAAGATGAAGGCGGCGAAATCGACTTAAATATTGGAAACTAATCTAGTGGTCCAGTTGGCTATCGATCCCTTTCTACAAAGGATTGATCGGTAGCCAACTTGATTTTTTCAGTCTCGCTACGTCTCACCTCAACCAGTCTTTATGAAGTCTCTCCTACTTTTTTTAATGCTGATTCTCAGTACGCTTGCATTTGCGCAAGATCGTCCGCAAGAAACCGCCCCAGCTCCAGGGCCTGAGCGGCAAAAAGAGATTCGTGACAGTATAAGAGCGAAAGGAAGAGTCAAGTTTCTCAATGAAGCTGAGTCCACTTCATACGAAGCCGACAAGGCTTTATTGATGCCGAAGATGGAACGAACGTCAATTTTTCGCATAGGGATTCCAGGCTGGTTGATGCGCATCGGTATTCGAGCAGGTAAGGATGATTTTGACACTGTTGAAGAGTACCGAGCCGTTCGTAAACTATCCAAGGGTATTCGAGCACTACGCGTAGCCGCATTTATCGAAAACCCTGCATATGATGCGCAAAAACTGCTGCACGAATACGAACGATTCATAAAACGTAAAAAGGGAGAACCGGTCATGTACGTTCGAGCCCCCGAAGGTGGTGTCCAAATCCACGTTAAAGAGCGTCGTGGTAAAATCAAACTCATTACGCTCATGGCATACGGAGATGAAGGCGCTGCATTGATCCGTCTCAAGTCTAAGTTTAGTGAAAAGCATCTCCAGCAAGCTCTTGAATTAATGAAGGATACTGCAGAGGACACCGGTGGTGTCCTAATAGATACCGAGATTTAAGGGGGACGTGAGATTTGGGACGTGAGACCGCTAACAACAATACGCAATCATCACGTCAAGCTTTGCGATAGCAACGAAGCCCCTTGCACAGCACGAGTATCCTCACGGTTTTTCTGCGGGATTGAAGCACTATAAACGCCCATGCATGCTACTCAAACATCTCGGCTTTGTGCTCTTGGCCCCCTTGCGAGTCCAGAAGAGAAATATCTCTACGCAATCCCGCAATGAGCAGAATAAGGAGCTTTTATCAAAAGCCTGATTTGGCGCTAACAAGCATCTATCCATGCACTTCAGAAAAGCTGTTCAGAGACATATTGGCATTCATAAAAGCCTAATTAGCGCCCTGTTATCAGCCCTTCAACCCTCGATTCTGCAGAAATTCCTACCGAAAACCGAAAATTAACTTTCGGAGTTTGGGGGTTTTTTCGCGTTGAATGGATGAACTTTCACAGAGAGCGGCAACCGACCTAAAAAACCGCCCTGTTGGCGTCTAGTTTGCAATTCATACAGTGAACGACACTGTATGAAACCGATGAACATTCTCACAACGCTATGCACAATTATGTGCCTAGCAACAGCGACCCTCGAGGCCCAAACGAGTCAATACTCGTATATAAGCGACCGCACTTTCGCCTCACCCGATGAGTTGATAGGCTATGACTTCAGGCCAGCAATGCGCGAAGTACCTGGAGAACTGCCAGAGGAAATCCCTGTAGGCAAATACTCCTTTGGAATCACGCGAAAAAACCTTTACGTAGAAGGGCCTTCAATTCAAGGTGTTTATAGCGTCAACAACATCAACACTACTGAGTATGGTTTTATCATGATGCTCATGAATGCACGTGACCCAACCATCCAAGGGCACTTAAAGATTGTCGTTGATCCTATTGGACAAGTTGAAGGGCTAATCTTTAAGCGCTCAAACAAAGACAAGGAGGTCATCTTCTTCTTGCGAATCATCCCTAAAGAAGTGGAAGAGGCCGAGGCTGCTTACTTCACCCACAAGGGTGAGAAGAAAATCAAGAACATCGACAGTCTATGGACAGGTGTGCATATTCGTCCATTCTTGCGCGTCTTTCATAACATGGGTGGTATTCAACAGCGAATCTTACCTTCAGATTCAGTCTACCTCAACTTCTATGAGATTACGACTATCGAAGAAAAGAAGAGCATAACAGAAAAACTCAGCAAGAAGAAAAAGAAGAAGAAAGGAAAGAAAGAAGCGGCGCTTGTAGATCAAGAAGAGTATGCAGACGTTGCCCCTCCTACCGCAGCAGATCCAGAAGCCCAAAAAGCTGCAAGAGCAGCTCTACTAGCAAAAGCACAAGGAATACCTGCAGACAGTGCGATCGTGAAAGTTGCCCCAAAGTCTCAAGAAGAAATTCTAGGAATGCAGTTTGACAATGTAACTGGTGACACATTGCAAGCAGTCGAGGAGCTAACAGCTGTGGTACCTGCTGACAGTGTCACTGACGTTCAGACGGACAGCTTACTTGCTATGCTAAATGAGGAGGTTGCAGTAGTTGATAGCTCAGCTGTTGATCAGGCTAAATTGAAAATCACAACCAATTATTACATCGATCTGAACTCCTTCATGAGGTTTGATGATGGTAGCTCGGAAATGCAACACCGCACCTACCAAGTCAACGGAATAGTAGAGCGTGAAAATACAAACGCCCGTCCAGGCGGCGATCGCTGGCAGTGGGAACTCAACCTACACAAACAGCCAAACGCTTATGTGTACTTAGATGAGAAGTTCCGTGTCAATTCAGTGGTGATTGACGGACAGAAGTTCTATATGCGGGGGCAGTAAAAAAGCTACAAGCTTTTTTACTTGTCCTGCGGACCACTAGTCCGAAGCGAAACACAGGAGCGCACTGCAAGTGCGCAAGAAGTCCTACTTCAGACTTGCTGGTCCGCAGGACCAGAATTAGCCTAGCGCATTCACCCCTTCCTTCTCCACGTTTGTGTGCGGTAAAGACCAGTCCAGTGCTTGCCGCGTACGTATAGGATATTCGGATCCTCTTCGAGCCACATTACTAGCTTGTAGGTTGTATCACTTTCAGGATCATAGATTTTCCCTTCCCATTCCTTCGCGCCATCAGGTTCAGCGCCAGAAATGATTTCCATTCCGATGTAAGGCGCATTAGCTCGATCACCTGTACACGCTTCACAATGGGTATCGCCCGATCCATCTAAGGTTGCAGTAATTTTAGCGTAAAGCTTACTTCCCTTTTCGTAGATCTCAATATGACTGAGGTCTTCTCCGCTATGATCATCAACGGTAATCCAGGTGCCTACTGCACTTTGAGCGTTGACTGAAAAACATGAAAGGAGGATGAAGAAAAAGGTCGTGAAGAGTCTCATGAGTTCAAATTAGGTTCCCAGTAGAATAAACGTTGTAGTCGCGATTTCGATACAGTCTTTCATAAAAAAAGCGATTCTTTGAATTATATAATCCCCTTAGCGACCCCAACAAATTCAGCTCTTTTGATTGTAATTTAGTGATTCTACGATTCAGTATGCTTAGACTACGATTCAGTTGGTTTTGGCGAAAGCCTGGCCCAAAATGCCTTCATCTTCGAAATACAAACAACGAAGATCATGGCTACTCGCATACTCACCATCGTATTTTTTCTACTTCAGACCTTCTTCATTCACGCTCAATTAGAGGTGAGCGGACGGGTTGTTGACTTTACCGGAGCACCACTGGCAGGTGTAAATATTTACAACCCCGTTAGCTATGAAGGAGCGACGACAGACAGTCTAGGCGCCTTTGCTTTTACGGCTTACCCTTCGACCAGCTCAGAGCAAGCAAATGCTTTCACGCTTGTTACCCAATATATCGGTTTCAAAACAGATAGTGTAACCGTTACTCAAGAGAATGCGACCAACATCACCTTTAAACTAAAAGAAACAGCGACCGCTCTTTCTGAAGTTGTCGTTTCTGCAGGAGCATTTGTCGCAAGTGACACCCGCAAAGTTGCTGTACTTTCGAGTGTTGATGTTGCAACTACAGGATCGACAGCTGATATCGCAGAAGCACTAAACACCTTACCAGGAAGCACTCCTGCCGGCGAGTCAGGCCAATTGCTCGTTAGAGGAGGTTCGGCCGATGAGACACAAGCGTATATCAACGGTATGCGCGTTCCAAACCTCTACTCGAGTGCGCTACCCGACATTCCAAGTCGCACCCGTTTCAGTCCTTTTGCCTTCAAAGGAATCACGTTTGCCTCTGGTGGATTTTCCGCTCAATATGGAGATGCTCTTTCTGCTGCACTCATTCTACAGACACAGGACTTACCAGAAAAGACGCTAACGCAAATAAGTCTCATGACGCTTGGTGGAGACATCACGCACACCCAACGTATTGGTAAAAATCAAGCCTTTGCCATCGGAGTTGGTGGGCAGCACATGGGCATTTATGGGCAGCTCAATGAAGAAGTGCGTAACAACATCATCAAGGTGCCGCAAGGCATGAATACACAAGCTGGGTACTGGTGGACTGGAAAAGATGGTCGTAATTTCAAGGCATTTGCCCAGGCAAGCACGAATGGATATGCCGCTGCAAATCCTGAGCAGGCAAAGTTTTATGGCGGGACTGAATTGAGCATCGAGAATAAGAACCTTTATGCACAAGCAGTCTATCAGGAACCGCGAGGCACCACGGGATTATGGGAATTTGGGACTTCAATTGGTGGCAATCGTGATGAGTTTGCTGTAGATGGCAACGAAAAAATTATCGATCAAGTTGATCTCCAAGCACGTGCTAGCTACAGTGACAACTTTAAGGAGCTTGCCATTTGGAGAGCTGGTGTTGAGCAACAAAGTCGCCATGAGCAGGTGGATGTTACTTCAGGGGAAAACATGTTTCCAGTTGGCGACATCACTCGTCACTATACCGCGGCTTTTGCTGAAGCGGATTGGTACTTGAATCGTAAGTGGATGGTTCGCACGGGCTTGCGTGGAGATGCGTATGCTGATGGGGCGGGTGCATACGTCTCACCTCGCGGCCAACTATCATACTTGTTCTCTCCAAGCCATCAGATTGCGGTATCTGCAGGTCGCTATGTACAGCGTCAGTCTGATGAGGAGCTCTTCTCAATTGACCATCAATTGGACGCCGCCGAGCTTACCTACTATGGTCTCACCTATTCACGTAGTTGGGAAGGAAGGGTGTTGAGAGCAGAAGCTTACGCCAAAACCTACGATGCGTTAAAGACCAACCGTGACGGTGTTTTGGCAACAGCTGGGGATGGAATTTCTCAAGGATTTGATCTCTTCTTCCGTGATCGTAAGTCGGTAAAGAATGCAGATTTTTGGGTGAGCTACAGCTTCAATTCGGCTGAGCGTTTGCGAGATGGACTATTAGAACGTGCCCCCGTAACCTTCGCTGCGAAGCACAACGTTGCGGTAGTTGCGAAGCGCTTTTTCGAGAAGCCAGGACTGGGCATCAGCGCTACATGTCAATTTCACAGCGGTAGACCTTACGACAATCCAAATTCAAGTGAGCGCTTTGCTGGGGTCACGCCACAGTTCCACAACTTGAGTATGACGGTTACTCACTTGACGAATATCAAGGGCCACTTTACCGTGATTTTTGCAAGCTTGAGCAATGTGGCTGGTGCACGTCAAATCAACCAGTATCGCTTTGCGCAACAGCCTGAGGTCAATGGTAATTTTGAGCGTCTAGCTGTAGATCCGATTTTCCCTCGTTTCCCTTTCGTTGGC
>CALDTK010000191.1 GCA_937924035.1 uncultured Saprospiraceae bacterium
ACTGACTAACTCAAGTACTTTTCGTTTGTACTCGTCATTGTAGGTTCTGCGTTCTCTTCGGGTCTTTCGTTTTGCCATTGGGCACCTCTGCGAGCATTATCGCTCAATTTGAAGGTGTCCACCAAACTGGGGGAATTCCAACCTGACTACTACAGACCCCTACCGCTCTTACTTTCACACAGCTTTGATTCTTACAAAACTAACCTATCCTTTAAGACCTATAACTATATTAAGAATTTTTTAACCACTCATTCGGAATCAAAAAATCGGCATCTCCACGCCATTGTTCAACGAGGTGTATATTCGGCAGATCTTTCCAAGTGATGGGGCCAGCATGATCAGTCACTATAATCTGAAGCTCGTTACTCTTATTTATTGCTTCAGACATCGCACGAAAAACACGATGAACTTCACCGACTTCCGTGTAATTTTCAATTTCTTCTACAGACAGAGGTTCTCTGTCAGAGTCCTCGGGACCAGAGTCACCAGGCCATTTCTCGGGGAAATACACTTGACTGGGTTGATCAAATATCAAGAATGATGGAACAGAATTGCCCGTAATCTCACTAAAACGAATGTGCAATGCAAGTAAAGTACTTACATGGAATCCCATATAATTTTTTCCACTTCCAATTTCCCATAAAAAATCTTGCCTACCATTGGAATTTATTCGAATGGTAAGTTCTTTCACATCAAGTGTAACCGGATCATTCTTTCGTTCTAGATCAATTATGGTTGCAAAATCCCTGATCAACGCAGCAATACGATGTAAAGACTCATTAAGACGATTTTTTTCTGAGGTACCGTCTAAAGCTAAACGAATGTCGTTGGCCCTCGAAATAAACTCTTCCAGAGCTAATTGAACTCCACTATCAATATCTGTTTCTGCCAAATTCTCTAGTGATTGTTCCAGTCGCCCTACAAACCGATAGATCTCTACAAGTCGATGGCGATTTGCTTTTAATTGTTCATCTTTACTTTCTAACTCCTGACGTTCGATCCGTAGATCTTTTAATTGCCGTTCTAACTTCAGAACACCAGATTGTGTTTCAGAAATTTCTTTATCAAGAACGACTGGCGGTTCTTTTGTAGCCGAAGATACTTCGATAAACTCGGATGCAAGACTGCTCAATGCATCGATTGCAGGTTTACTCTGATTATCACTACCTTGGCACAAAGGACACACAGCGTTATCGGATACCTTGTCACGAAACCAACCGAGCGGTGAAATACGGTCTCCTGTCCCTAACGCATCATCACTGAAACTTACTAGTGTTTGTCCTAACGACTTAAGGCGCGATAGGTGAACCCGCTGCTCAGAAAGTAAATTTGATATATTGTTTTCGCGTTCATTAAAGGTAGCTAGAGCGGCGGTTGCCTCTTCGGTGAGACCTTCCTTCGGTAGGGGAATCGGACTTTCAAAAATTAAAACTGGTACATCTCTCAATACGGTGATGAAATCACTAGCTGTCCATGTATTGGTGTCCTGCCTTGGCAAAAGCCCATATTCCACTGCACGAAGGTACAGTCCAGCGACACTACTGCGCCAGTCATTAGCAGCCAACATTTGGCGTTTCAGTTTTCTTTCTTCCCTTTGGATTTCCGCCTCGAGCTCGCGCAGCTCACGACGTAATGCAAGGTCATGGTTATTTATCGCCCCGAGCGCTAATGGGAATATAACTTTCATCCTTTCACGATGTTCAGCTGTTTCGGCTCGATAGAACAATGTGAAGGGATTTGCCACAACGTGCTGTGGTTGATAGCAAAATGAAATCATGTCCCGATAACTGGGCCTCGCCGTAAACCCTGTACCAACCTCAGAAGTGCCGAAATCTAGGCCTGGCAGACCGAGAAGTTGATTCAGGCGCACCTTTAAATTATCTACGTTTGCGTTCTTTGCAACTACCTGAGGCACCTCTAAATCTTTTCCTTCCGCAATAAAGATATCCCCTGTTTGAATTTGATCACCAGGATTTCGCCTTGCTATTATAAGGCTAGTTTCATTCACAAGAATTTCCAAACCAAACCATCCTGTAGTATCCCGAATAGGGTATCCGACCGGAATAGCACATTTACTAGCACCAAGGCAGTAATCTATTATCCAAATTAAAGTCGACTTACCAGTTGCACTTTGACCAGTAATTATGTTTACGCAGTTTGGTTTAAATACAATCTTACGAATCCGTTTGGATGAATCCTTAGGCCACAGCAGTACTTTAACTATTGAAAATTTCACTAAAACTGCACTCTTAAAAGTGTACACAGCGTTTCGGGTTGAGTCTCAGCAAACCAACGGCCAACTCTTCTTGCACATTTCTCTATTCTTTTACCTTCTTCATGTTCAAACCTAATTGAATGAGGCTTTGAATATAGCTTGGGCACTACGTCCACAGATTTTTCATAGCTGTCTATTCCTATCAAACCAGCATTAGAGCCTATCGAAATCGCCCTCATGGATTGCCCAGCCATGTGCTCCATTCGAAGTTGTAGGCCAGCGGGAATGGTTCGGTCTTTTGAGAGTGCCATGTAGAGCCCACTACTCGGCATACAGGTCGCGATAACTTTAGATGTATTCGCGTGATAACAGAGTGGTAGAATCAACATGCTCAGAGGCAGCGGTATTCCGGATTCGCGTTTTGTTGCGTTAAAATATTCAACTACTGCACTCCACACGATAGTTGCTCCAAAAATATCGTTTTGTACTAACCGAAACTCTGAATGACGATCCTCAAAAAACACAAACTACTCCGAATCTGTCGGTAAAAATAATTGCTTAAATTTCGGATGCCAACCAATCCGAAACTGATTATCTACATCATTTGCGAGGCGGTGTAGTGCACCAGCTGTCATGTATCTATCGATAGGCTTAATCGTTCCGACAGATTCGTTATGATCAGTAGCATCATCAAATATTCTATAACCTACCTCCTCCTCGGGCAGTGGTCCCCCAGAACGTAAGTTGCGTCTAAATATCTGTTTCCATCTAGTGTGGAGACGTTCATCGCGTTCTTCAAATTCCTGATAGGTAATTACCCCCTCGCGATACAGTCTAGTTGTTTCCTTTGACTCACGAACCATCTCGATAATCGCATCAACTATCTCGTCTTCATCTGCGCAAATAACTTGAAGCTGTTGTACAAATAGATCTTTCCGTTTTGAGTCTTGCTCGGCAGGTGTGACGCTAATTGCACGAGCGGCTCTCGCTGAGAAACTCTGACGACGATATTCTTCAATAACTGCCTGCTTTTGATTTGCGAAAGCCTCACTCTCAATCCAACCTGCTTCTCCTGCATCCCATAAGCCTTTCAGCGTATGAGAAAGCCAACCAAGTAATGAGTTATACACTGTCACACTATCGACGTTCGAAGGAAGTTGCAGGTAACCGATAGTTTGACCGCGTATTCCATCAACGTTTTCATATCCTTCATCAAGTCGGATTCGAGATACAATATCCACCAAACCTTCGTGGTTGGTTTGAAGTACTGTTTCAACGTAGGTTTTGATTGAATCGGACGCATTCACTCCGGTATCTTTGAGGCTAAGTATCACCTCTTCGATTCCTCCTAGGTCTTTTGCATCGGCTAAGCTGCGTGCTAAACATTTATTAGGTAAAGATCGATTTGTGCTCAATATTAAGCGAGAAAGCGCACGATTCTCCTCTTTGGCAGCGTTTTTCTGTGTCCAAATAAATAGCGTCTTCCACAGACCCACGCTCCTGTCAGCAAAAGGGTTTCCTTGACCAATTTGGGTGTTTTTTAACTGCTCAGAATGTGTTACTTCGCCATCAAATTTTTCTACTACATCATCACCAGTTTCTACACCAACAGAGGCACCAATTGGTGCTTTCGCTAGTCGTAATAATGCTTTCTCGGGTTGAAATAGGTATCCTGCAGCGGGTCCCGCCGCATCATGATTAGACTCAGACATACTGCTCACTTCCTCATACAATCAAGAATAACAGAAGCTTCCTCATGCTAACTACCTAATATATCACTCGTCTAGTAGAGGCCTCATGAGATCCTAATGTGCCTCTAGAATGTACTTGTAGAGCCCCTATATTGCAGGCAAAAAAAAACCCGCTACATCGGTAGCGGGCTTATTTCCTATTAATACCCCAGCGATGACCTACTTTACTCCAGGCATCCATGCCTTACACACTACGGGTCTGCTGCGCAGTTCAAAATTGTTCCAGACAATTTTGTCACATGGGCCATGCTCAAGTAAGCCATAGCCGACGTATTTCCAGACAAAAAAAAGCCCGCTACATTGGTAGCGGGCTTTCTTCCTAATAATACCCCGGCGATGACCTACTTTATTCCAGGCATCCATGCCTTACACCCTACGGGCCTGCTGCGCAGTTCAAAATTGTTCCGGACAATTTTGTCACATGGTTTGCCATGTAAAAGTAACTAATAGCCGGCGTATTCCCAGACAAAAAAAAGCCCGCTACATTGGTAGCGGGCTTCTTTCCTAATAATACCCCGGCGATGACCTACTTTCACATGGGGAGACCCCACACTATCATCGGCGCTAAGCGGTTTCACTTCCGAGTTCGAGATGGAATCGGGTGGTACCCACTTGCTATTGTCGCCGGGAGAACCGGTTCGG
>CALDTK010000192.1 GCA_937924035.1 uncultured Saprospiraceae bacterium
GAGCACACCGTCACTTTTTTGTGAAGGATTCTGAGCATCCTTATCTGGAAAAGCCTAATTCTCGTTTTGATTGGATTCGAGGGTATCACACCGGAGGAAGATCACTAATGTGGGGACGTCAGAGTTATCGCTGGAGTGACATCGACTTTAGTGCTAATGCGAAAGAGGGAATTGCAGTTGATTGGCCAATTCGCTATGCTGATTTAAAGCCTTACTACGACAAGGTTGAAACCTACATCGGAGTGAGCGGAATGAAAGAAGGTTGGGAAGCACTGCCAGATGGCAACTTCGAACCTCCCATGGATTTTACCGCGCCTGAAGCTTATTTGCGCGCTTCGATGAAGGAGAATTTCGACGATCGAATCTTAACGATCGGCAGAACAGCCCACCTTACTGGCCAGGAAGGTCGTCCAGAGCAGAACAGGCAAAGCTGTAAGTTCCGCAACCGCTGTATGCGTGGTTGCCCTTATGGAGCTTACTTTTCAAGTAATTCTTCAACGCTTCCAGCTGCAGAGCGTACAAGTAACCTAACGCTTAGACCTTATTCTATCGTTGCTGGTGTAGAGCGTGATGAAAAAACAGGCCTAGCTACCGGTGTTCGTGTCATTGATCAAGAGACTAAAGAGTCGTACACCTACAACGCGAAGATCATATTCTTGAATGCTTCTGCTATTGCCTCAACTGCTATCCTGATGCAATCGGGTGACTGGGCAAACGAATCTGGGCAATTGGGTAACAACATTATGGATCACCACTTTCGCGTAGGTGCATCTGCGAGTGTTGATGGCTTCGAAGATCTTTTTTACAAAGGTCGTCGGGCAAACGGATTCTACATTCCTCGTTTCCGTAACCTCGGCGGCAAGACCAACAAGAACTTCTTACGTGGCTATGGCTACCAAGGTGGTGCAAGTCGAGAAAACTGGATGCGTGGTATTAGGGAGCTCAATTATGGAGCTGCCTTTAAAGATCAAATGTTTAAGCCAGGATCGTGGCGTATTGGCATGACCGCCTTTGGAGAAATACTTCCTTACGAAGACAACACTATGCGTCTCGATTACAATAATCTTGATTCTTGGGGATTGCCTCAAGTCGTGTTTAACACGAACATCAAAGACAACGAGTTGAAGATGCGTGAGGATATGGCGACCTCTGCTGCAGAAATTTTCGAAGCAGCTGGGTTCAAAGGTGTCAATACTTACGACAGTAGTTATGGAATAGGACTTGGAATCCACGAGATGGGAACAGCTCGTATGGGTAACGATCCAAAAACCTCAGTGCTCGATAAGTATAATCGTGTGCACGCTTGTAAAAATGTTTACGTCACAGACGGTGCTTGTATGACAAGTGCTTCTTGCGTTAATCCTTCTCTCACCTATATGGCCCTCACTGTCCGTGCTGCAGAGCATGCCGTTGGTGAGCTCAAGAAAATGAATCTCTAATATGTCAGCTACTACATCACGAAGAAATATGCTCAAGTTCATTGGACTTGGAAGCATCACCACAGCTATCGCTCCGGCAGTTCTTTTACAAGCATGCAAAGAAGCAGCAGCTGTCGTAGACACATACAAATTCACTGCACTTAGTGCTGGCCAGGCGGCCTCTGTTAAAGCGATTCAGGATATGATTATCCCACGCACAGATACTCCTTCTGCCTCCGATGTCGGTTCGGTTGAATTTCTAGATACCTATGTAACTCATGCTTATAAGCCTGAGGACAAAGCCCGTATGCTTCATCAATTGGATCGTTTTGCTGTAAAGCTTAAAGAGGAACACGGCGTCGAAGTCGCAAATGCAACTGAAGAACATTTGGTAGCGATGATGGACAAGTATTTCGCCAATTACACTGCTCCCAAAGAAAAGGAAGTAGAAATGGAAATTGAAGGAAATAAAATTGATAATCCTACCGATTCTTCTGAAGATAAAGTGGATTACAAAGATGATACTACGGAGATAAATATGCTTCTAAGTGGTATCCGTTGGATAACATTAGAGAGTTATTTCTCAAGTGAGAAAGTTGCGACAGAGGTACTTAATTACCTTCCTGTGCCTGGCCCTTATATTGGTCAAATGCCAATCGCCGATTTACCGAATGGAATGAACTGGAGCCTTTAAGAGCTGGCCTCAGACGACGACTTTTCTAATCTATTTAGCATTTTTCCCTTCTCAGCTTTCGCCAAAACTATTCATATGACACTCTTTGATGAAAATAGCCCTCGTAAGTACGATGCCATTGTCATTGGATCAGGTATATCAGGTGGCTGGGCCGCAAAGGAGCTATGCGAAGGTGGTTTAAAGACCCTCGTCTTAGAGCGTGGTAAGCATGTTGAACATGGTGATTATCCTACAGCCAACATTGATCCATGGGACCTGAACGATGATTCACCAGGGATCTTTAAGATTGGTGAGGGGCATGTTAGGGTGACGGGTGATCAAGGGTTTAATGAGGAAGAACAAGAAACCTACAAAGTACAGCGGCGTACAGGGTGGAGTGCTAGTCGAACGACTGCTCGCCATTATTGCAACGATAAAGAGCACCCTTATCTAGAAGCACCAGGTGCACGCTTTGATTGGATTCGAGGTTACCAAACGGGTGGGCGATCACTCATTTGGGGACGCCAGAGCTATCGTTGGGCGCCTATCGACTTTGAAATGAATAAGCGTCAAGGAATTGCTATCGATTGGCCAATTCGATACAAAGACCTTGAACCTTATTATGCTAAAGTTGAAGAATACATTGGCGTTAGTGGTCGCACTGAAGGAAAAAATGATAGACTTCCAGATGGAGTATTCGGCCCACCAATGGACTATACTAAGCCCGAAGAGGTTCTAAAAGATAAACTCCAAACAGAATATTCAGATGGTCGATTTATGACCATAGGTCGTACGGCACACCTAACTGGTGAAACTCGTCCTGGTCGACAGCTTTGTCAAAACCGTAATCGCTGCGAACGCGGTTGCCCATTCGGAGGATACTTCTCAAGTAATTCAAGCACGCTTCCTGCAGCCGACCGAACAGGGAACATGATCCTTCGACCTGGCTCGATTGTTAAGACCATTGTGCGTGATGAGACTACTGGTCTTGCTACTGGTGTTGTGGTTATTGACAAAGACACCAAAGAAGAAATGGAATTCTCTGCTAAGGTGATCTTCTTAAATGCAAGTACTGCTGCTTCAGCAGCGATCTTGATGCAGTCTGGTGATTGGGCCAACGAGTCTGACCAACTTGGTCGCAATATTATGGATCACCATTACCAGCTGGGCGCCCGCGCGAGAGTTGAAGGCTTCGAAGGTCTCGTAGAAAAAGGCCGTCGTGCTAATGGCTACTACATTCCTCAGTTTCGTAATCGTGGAGGTAGCTCTGACGTGAAAGGATTCATTCGAGGCTACGGCCTCCAAGGAGGTGCTAGCAGGAGTAACTGGATGCGTGGCGTAGGGGAAATGGCTTACGGGAAATCTTTCAAGGAGGAAATGATGAAGCCAGGAGGATGGCACATCGGGCAGACTGCATTTGGCGAGGTCCTTCCCCACCCAGAAAATAAAATGACGATTTCTGGAGAGATGGATCAATGGGGCTTACCGAAGTTGATGTTCCATACCAAATTACGTGAGAATGAAATTGAGATGCGTAAGGATATGCTTCAGCAATCGGCTGAGATGTACGAGCGCGCTGGTTTTAAGGACGTAGAAACCTATGAAAATAAGGACTACGCAATTGGACTAGGAATCCATGAAATGGGAACAGCTCGTATGGGCCACGATCCTAAAACTTCTGTGCTCGATCGTTGGAACCGTGTTCATGCAGCAAAGAACATTTATGTGACCGATGGTTCCGCCATGACAAGTTCAGGTACGGTCAATCCTAGTTTGACTTATATGGCCATGACGGTGCGTGCAGCTGAGCATGCGCTCAAGGCAATTGGTGAAGGAGCGATATAGCCTAAAAAAAGAGCTAAGTCTAATTTCAAGCTTTGGTGATGTTGCTCTGCTTTCGCAAGGTGAAGTTTCACTAGTGAATTAATACTTAGTGTTTCACACCTCTAACTACTTTCACCTCAGAACCACGCTGTAAGTGGAAAATGATGACTCCTGTCGGATATTGACGGGTATCTACATTGACAGTTTGATCCCCTGCTGGTAGTCTTCGTTCAAAGAGTGTCTCTACAAGTGACCCGTTAACATCGTACACACTGAGGCGAACAAGGCCTTTGGTTTTCGTTGTAAAACGAAGCTGTGCTTGGTTATTGAACGGACTAGGAGCTAGCGTAAGTTGAGTTTTGGCGAAAGCTGACTCCTCAGTACCACTGATAATCGTCGAACAATTTCGGATAATAGGAAGCTTAGTGTAAGTTTCATGAAGCACATCTCGTACCACAGTTCCTTCTACACCAAACCAGTCTTCGAGAACTGATCCATAAACGTCACGGAAATCGTATTGCATCGCCACGCCTTCCAATTCATCTACTGCTATGTCGATGGTTGGGTTATTGCCAAGTACTCCTGCATTTACGCATTCGCCAAATAGAAACATAGGAGCAGCTGTACCGTGGTCTGTACCTAAGCCTCCATTTTCACGGATACGACGTCCGAACTCAGAATAGGTCATTCCGATCACACGTTCCCCGAGTCCAAGGGCTTTGATGTCAGCTTGAAAAGCAGCTACTGCTTCAGATAATTGCAAGAGCAGTTCGGCATGCTTACCAGAGGTTGAATCTCCAGCTTCGATTTGTTCACCATGGGTGTCAAACCCACCTAACGTAACGACATATACTTTCGATTGCAACCCTCCAGAAATCATCTGAGCTACGTACTTCAAGCGTGTGGCAAGCGTGTTGTTTTCAGGATAGTCTACCAAGCTGTTGCCCGCCTCTGCCTTTGCCTTTACAGTTGCACTGTATTGGTTTGTTTGTGCGACACTTGTGCGCAGATAATCTAGTTCAGGCCCGCGCAATGTGGTGGGTAGCGTCCCTCCAGCCCCTTCTAGAATACTGGTCGCATTAAATGGATTATTCACGGTAAGTGAAAAATTTGAAGCATGGCCCTGACACGTTTCAGAAACGGAATTCCCAACTGTGATCGCAATTGGATCTATAAAATCTGGATTTGGATAATTAGCAGGATAGGTAGGGTGATCGATGTCGAGTGTTCGACCAATCCAGCCTGTAGGAAGGTATTCGTTGCTATCTGATCCTGTGTGCCAGATATCGGTAGAGCGGAAGTGACTACGATTCTGTTCTGGATAAGAAACATCTTGAACGATTGCCAGCTCACCAGCCTCCCAAATGTCTCTTACTCCTTCTAATGCAGGGTGAAATGCACGTTCTGCATCCAAATTGAGAAGAGAATTTTCAGGTAAGATCAACGTTGGGCGAACTGCCGCAAGGTTATCGTATTGGTCTAGTGGAATGAGGGTGTTTAGGCCATCATTTCCTCCTGAAAGTTGAATGAGGACGAGTACTCGCTCATCGGGTTCGCTGCTCAATGCGCTGAACATGCGAGAAGAGGATAAGTCTCGTGGAAGTTGATTAAAGAGGAGTGGAATACCTGCTGAGGTAGCGAGAAATTTTCTGCGACGCATGGCTTTTAGATTTAGAGGCTTAGCGCCGAGACTAGTAAAGGTGGAATTCTGGACTATTGAGAAGGGCGGAGACAACCGCGTCTAGCTTTCGGCCGACTGCTTCTCGCATGTCCATGTCATCTGGATCATTGAGATACTCACTGTATTCAACTGTCCACTCAAAGTCAGGAAGACCAGGGATAAGAATCTCTTTGAGCGCATCGACTTGAGCAGTTGCGAGTGGCTCACCAATGATTCGAAGGCCCAATTCATCGATTAAATCGTTTGGATCCGTTGGATTATCAAAGCCGGCTATGAAATCAATAAAATCCGGACGAGCTCTATCTCCCATGTTAAAATAAAGACCTCTCCCTGTGATGTCAGCGGCAAAAGATGTCTTCGATGAAAGAGTAGCAGCGTTGATCCAAATCCGGTTGTACTGTGGTGCTTGGTGCCACGCAGGATAACCCGCTACGGATGGAGGATTGTCAAAAGGCAGGAGTTGCTCGCTAGCTTCTGCGTTTAATTTTACGTAGAACTCTTGTTCAACGAGTGGGTCAGAAGAAGTTTCAAAGCCAAGGCCAAAGGTGCTATCTGCTATATAGTCGATTGGATTTTTAATCAGTGCCCCTCTGTGTTGAACATCGAAGAAGTGTTCGCTATTGAGCAATAGCCGAATTACTGGCTCAATTTCAAAATCATTGTCAACTAAAGCCCGAGCCATAGGCGTGATTACGTTGGTCTCTACATCGGAACTAATTTCGTAGAACACGAACCACCGGTATAATTTTCGACAGATGTAGTGAGCAGCTAGCGGGTGCTCAAAAATGGTGTCAACGACCTCTTTATAAGCATCTGCTCCATCTACACTAAGCATTGTGTTATCAAAGCGATGGCTAAGCTGACGTGGTGATGAATCATGTCTATTTGCATTGAAATAGGCCTCTGGCTGAAGGGTAGGATCTATTTGATTAAAATAGCGCGTCTGCCAGCCAGTAAGTGCGTTGGCAATCGCTCTTATATCATCCTCTGTATAGGTTGTGTAATCACCGCTTGCAACTTGATCGCCTTTGCCGAGCGTAAATAGCTCAAGTAACTCCCTTGCATAATTTTCATTCGGATTTCCTTCTTTGCTTAAATTTCCGTTTAAAAACTTGAGCATTGAGGGTTCGATGGTCATTCGTTTGACCAACTCCTTAAAATTACCTGAGTTAAAATCGTAGAGGAGTTTATAGTAATTATAGACGCTACGCTTGTCAATATTTCCCAGTGCAGCAAAGTGGTTATGCCAAAATAAAAGCATGCGTGAACTGATGTTGAACCCTCCATTCATAAGGGTTTTCATCATAAATGCGCGCAGACTTCTTGTTCGATAGCCATTGACATTAAAGTCTGAGAGATAGGGAGCTGTTATCCAAGTTTGCCCAATTGGGACGTTAGGATCTTCGGTTGTATCAACATTTATTGGGGTACCAAAAGTGCTCGCTGTGAATAGTTGATTGATACTCCCCTGTAAGCCTTTGTCAATTGCCTCATTAACTCGGCTTTGCGTAACGGCGAAGGTCGTTCTTCTCAGTAAGTGATTGGCTTCGGCTTGTCCAAAAGGACCCTGGTAAGGTGCGAGGCCGGCAACTGTAGCAGTAAGTACCATAATCGAGAAAGATTTATGTCAAGTATGAACGCAAAAAGTACGCCTGATATGTGGAATGATCTATAAGTGTTAAAAGGAGGTCTAAAATGTAGGTTAAGGTGTCTTTGTGCTTCGATTAGAGCTCCTTAGCATTGCTAGGAGTTGAGATTATTTTTAAAATCAGTAGCTTGTAGCCATGGACAGACGATCATTCTTGAAGACTGGAAGCCTTGCAGGAGCAAGTTTAACCGCAGGCGGATCATCCTTGGCGACTGGTGTTTTGGCTGGGACTGCACCAAACCAATCACTTGGTAGCGGTATGCCAGCTTCTCAGCAATCGGTGAGCTATTGGTGCTATGGTTTTATGAAATTAGAAGAACTGCTACCTGAGCTAAAGAAGATGGGACTGTCAGCTATTGACTTGATTACGCCTAAAGATTGGCCGATTTTAAAGGAGCATGGATTTACCTGTTCGATGGCCTATGGCCGCGAAAAGGAAGATATTACTACAGGCTTTATTGATGAGCACTTGCACGATGAGTTATATTCAGCTTACGCCAAAACCATCCCTGAGATGGCTGAGTATGGGTACAAGAGCATGGTTGTGTTTGCTGGAAACCGAAGAGGACGAAATGATCTTGGAGGTCTACGGACTGCAGCTAAAGGACTGAAACGATTGATGCCGATCGCAAAAGAGCATGGTGTAACGCTACAGCTAGAGGTGTTCAATTCAAAGGTTGACCACCCCGATTATATGGGTGATTCTACAGCTTGGGCGGTAACACTATGTGATCTAGTTGATTCAGAAAATTTCAAAATCCTCTGGGATATCTACCACATGCAGGTACAGGAAGGGAACGTAATCCAATCGATTAAAGATTATCATCCGTATTTCGGGCATTACCATACGGCAGGTGTGCCAGGCCGCCATGAGATCGGAAACAATCAAGAACTCTATTACCCAGCAGTAATTCAGGCAATTAAGGCTACCGGATATGCTGGTTACCTCGCTCATGAATTTATTCCTACCGGAGAGGATAAGCTTCAAAGCTTGCGCGATGCCATTCGGATATGTGGGTAATAGTCCATTTAGGTTTTAAGTAGGCATTTAATCGCAAAATAGATCAGCACGAGTTGTTTTTAGAGGAGTCACTATAATTACCGCGGTAGCATTGCCAAGCTCCGATCACTCATTTGCATTATGAGTTGGATTGTAGATGACTTAAAAATACCATCTGTAAATCAAGGACTTACAATGGTGAAGTGAAGTACTTGTCTTTGCCTGTAAGTGACTCACATTTGGAGCGTATTCAAAAAAACACGCTCATGTCTATCCAGAATTCAATCCGTCTCACTTTTCTTTTTGTACTCTCGACTAGTCTATTTCAATTAGGCTTTGCACAACAGTCTGAAGCTACCTTTGCATATACTGCATCAACTTCTTCAAGTATTAATTTCTTGATAGATTCTGATAACAAGGAGTCAATAGTGAATCCTGAAATTTCAAACCCAGCTTTTGATTTTTCCCAAGGTGTGACGCTACCATACTTTGAAACGTTGGAGCACTATGTCGCTGAGCATTTAGTTTATCCCGACTTTGCTGTGTCAAACGGCATTGAGGGTAGGGTAGTGCTTTCACTAAAATTATCACCCACAGGGAAAGTGATTAGTGCTACCGTTGAAGAATCGCTCGGACATGGATGCGACGAGGCGGCACTCGCACTCGTTGTAAATATGCCAAATTGGACGCCTGCACAAAACTATGGCATGGCCGTTGGCGCTAAGCAGCTGGTTACGATTGATTTTAAACTTCAATAATTGTTGAAGTTTAAATCAATCATAACAAATGTTGAACTGCTTTTTTTGCATAAATCATAGTAATAGAAAACCAAAGCTAAACCTGGTCGATAATATCAAGTTCGTTTTTACTTTTTGTGTTAGGCTTAGATTTTAAGTAGAGATAAGTTCCACCGCAAGAGGAAACGCCAACTAATAAGTTGAGGATCGAAAATGATCCTACCATCGCTTTGCTTTCCAATGGGAATAAATCCTTTTCAAGTAAGAAAGGAAATATGATAATCCCAAAGCATAGTATCGGAACATAGTAACTAAGACCACCTATCCACCCCCAAAGTGCTTTGTTTAACCCTTTAACAGCTGCCATTGCCCGAAAAGCTTTTACTACAGCAAGAACGACAAGAATTTCTATGACTAGGGTATTAGCCCAGCTTCCTGAGAAGATCATAAAGGAAATTCTTAAACCTTATAAAGGTCGAAGCCAAATATTTCGAAAGCTCATCGGGTTACCATGATCCTGTAAGCGAATCGGGCCAGGGCCGTGAGGCTCGTATATGCCTCTACCTTTGTAAGGAGTTGTTCCTTGAATGGCCGTATGATTTTGAACAATTACACCGTTGTGAATTACGGTTACGTAGGCCGGGTGAAGTAGCGTGCCTTTAGTGCTAAATATTGGTGCAGTGAAAATAACGTCGTAAGTCTGCCATTCTCCTGGGGCCTTACAAGCGTTTGCCAAAGGTGGAGTTTGTTTGTAGATACTGCCTGCTTGGCCGTTAGAGTAAGTAGGGTTGTTGAAATTGTCTAGAATCTGAACTTCATAGCGACCCTGAAGGAATAAACCAGAATTACCTCTGCCTTGACCTTCACCTTTTACCACAGTTGGCGTTCGAAATTCGAGATGTAACTGGAAGTTGTCAAAACTATCCCTCGTTGTAATATCCCCTCCATTCGCTACTGTCATTGCTTTATCACCAAGTGTCCAATGTGCTGGTGATCCATCCAATTGTTGCCACTTGTCCAGATTCGTTCCGTTGAAAAGGACGATGGCATCTGATGGTGCGCCTCCTGTTTTGGCGGAAGCTGTTACCACAGGAACATCTGTATACTGCTCTGTTACTCGAGGATCCATTTCCTCGTCTGAAAGGGCTTGTGCGTGAATTGTTTTGGCGAAAGCAAATAGTATAAAAAGCGAAAATAAAATGCGCATGTCAGAGGGAGTTTATTTTTTAAGAAAGACCTAGTATTCGGCGATTAGCAGCATCATCTGCACCCGAATCGGCAAAATCGTCGAATGCTTTATCGGTGGCTTGAATAATGTGCTTTGCAATGAATGGAGCTCCTTCCGCGGCTCCTTGAGCAGGTGCCTTGAAGGCACATTCCCATTCCATTACTGCCCAACCATCAAATCCGTATTTCGTAAGTCTCGTAAAGATTCCTGAGAAATCCACTTGGCCGTCACCAAGGCTACGGAATCGTCCTGGGCGATCTGTCCAACCAGAATAACTTCCGTAGACACCGGCACGTCCGCTTGGAATGAATTCAGCATCTTTCACATGGAACGCCTTGATGCGATCGTGATAGATGTCAATGAACTCTAGATAATCCATGCACTGGAGTACAAAGTGGCTTGGGTCGTAAATAATGTTGGCACGTGAATGATTGTCGACCTCTTTCAAGAATCTTTCAAACGTTACGCCATCGTGTAAATCCTCACCTGGGTGGAGTTCATAGCATGCATCCACGCCACATGAATCGAAATGGTCTAGGATCGGCTTCCACCGCTTGCCAAGTTCTGCAAAACCTGTGTCTACTAATCCTGCCGGTCGCTGGGGCCAAGGGTATACAAAAGGCCATAGCAATGCCCCAGGAAAGGTAGCGTGAGCTTTCAGACCAAGGTTCATACTTGCTGAAGCAGCTTTCTTCACTTGGTCGACAGCCCACTTTTGACGTTCTGCTGGTTTGCCATGAACTTCCTTCGGTGCAAAGCCATCATACATTTCGTCGTAGACTGGATGAGAGGCAACTAACTGTCCTTGTAGGTGAGTAGATAGCTCTGTAATCTCAAGACCATGTGCTGCGTATCGCCCTTTAAGTTCATCGCAATAGGTCTTGCTTTCTGCAGCTTTATCGAGGTCTATCAGCGCAGGTTCCCATGTCGGAATTTGAACACCCTTGTAGCCAAGATCGGCCATGTATTTACAAATTCCATCGAGTGTATTGAACGGAGCTTCAGCTCCCATAAACTGCGCGAGAAAAACCGCAGGACCTTTGATCGTATTCATGGGCAGAAGGTAAGAATCCTTGGGCAAATCCAAGCTACCTGCCCGTGATCAACTTAAGGTGCGAATGCAAAAGGAATGAGGACCCTCACAGGGGCTGGATTCCCATTTTTAATTCCTGGACGCCAGTTGGGCATGGACTCAATAATGCGACGACATTCTGCAGCGATTGGTTCACAAAGTCCATTGATGATATCAACTTGCTCGATGATTCCTTTCTCATTAATCAATACGCTGGCATTGACCCGACCTTGGATTCCATATAAGCCTACTTCCTCTGGCGAGACGAGGTTTTCTTGAATGTACCGACTAACGGCTAATCCACTAAGTTGAGTGCGCTCTCCAAGGCTAAGATCTGGGTCACAGTCTCCAAAACAAGGAAATTCATCAATGATATCTCTACCACGACGAGCTTCAAACTCTGCAGGCGGCAATGAGGTATATCGTTCACCTAGAATTGAGTTTCCAGTATCCAAGACTACACCAAGCGTGTCGTACCGCACATAAGGGCCAAGTTCCTCTCCTCCATCGAAGGTGAAAAGCGACTTTAGCTGGCCGTTGGTATAGTGCTCCTTCCATTCTCCAATGCGAAGGCCCATGTCATAAGTTCCTTCTACGAGAACTTGAGTCCCTGTTGTAGTTCCCCAATGACCATCGAGGACATTTTCGACATACGATCCTTCTGTTTTTCCAAGTCCGTCGTCGCTGTAAAGGACGAATGGCCCGTCTAAGATTTTCAGGCCGCGATCTTGATAGGTGTAGTAGCTGGTGAGCGCACCTGTTTCAGGATAGAAAGTGCGCACAACGTATTTCATGCCTTTTCTAGAAACGACGTAGTGATACCATGTTTTCAGGACGCGCTCATCAGGAGCGGTTTCATATTCATGTGATTGGGCAAAACGGACATCCGTTTTAGTATACTGCTGCCCCGCTGCGTTGGGAGGGGCAATATAAAGGAGGGCAAGCAGCAAAAAGCCAGCTTTCGCCAAAACGTGTAAGCGGTTCATAGGACTGCAAAGATGAAACGTATTTCGAAACGTGTCTATACGATGAAGCGGGTATTAGACCAAAAAGACGGTCTATTCGCAAGCGCTTAACAAGTAAAAGGTTTGCGCAGCGTCTTCGAGTATGAGTTTTGCCGAAAGGCTAAGAAAAAGGACTAATAGAGTTCTACCCAGATATTCCCTTTCTCGCTACTCTCAATAACCTTTTCAATGAAGAGCATTCCTCTATAGCCATCTTCAACGCTAGGAAAGTCTAGCCGCACATCATCACCCAGGTCTTCTCCACTATGTACCCGGATCGCCTGAGCTACACCTCGATAGATGTTTGCAAAAGCTTCCAAGAATCCTTCTGGGTGTCCTGCAGGTAGACGAGTTGCGGTTTGGCTCACAGGAGATAGTTCTCCGACACCTGTACGTAAGATGCTTGCTGGTCCTTGGAGAAAGGTGCGCCGCAATGTGTTCGGCTCTTCTTGGCGCCATTCGAGTCCTCCTTTTTCACCGTAGACCCTCACTTTTAGTGCATTTTCTTCTCCAACTGCGATTTGGCTGCAGAATAGAAGTCCCTTTGCACCTCCATCGAAGCGTAATAAAACAGAAGCATCATCATCGAGAATCCTTCCTTCAACCATGCGATTTGTTTCGCTAAGAAGCTGAAGAGGCTCTTGCCCAATGATGTAGCTGGCCAGGTTTTCGGCATGTGTTCCTATGTCTCCGATGGCTCCAGCTGCTCCTGATTTCTTAGGGTCAGATCTCCATGCGGCTTGCTTTTGACCAGTATCTTCAAGCTTTTCAGCCATCCATCCTTGAGGGTACTCAACCAGTACCCGTCTGATTTTTCCAAGTTCGCCAGAGGCTACCATTTGACGAGCCTGTTTTACCATTGGGTAACCTGTGTAGTTGTGTGTAAGGCCGAAAACAAGCCCTGTTTCTTGGACTTTGTCGACAAGTTTTTTAGCCTCCTCAGTAGAAAGGGTCATTGGCTTGTCTGAGATAACGTGAAATCCTGCTTCTAGAGCTGCGTATGCAGGCGGGAAGTGCATATGATTAGGAGTAACGATACTCACAAAATCCATCCGAACATCCGCAGGTAACTTGGCCTCTTCGCGTATCATTTCTTCCCAGCTGGAGTATGCTCTGTTTGGGTCGAGGAAAAGTTCTTTGCCTTGGATTTTACTCTTTTCAGCACTCGAACTAAAGGCTCCACAAACAAGTTCGATTTGGTTGTCAAGTCGGGCGGCTATGCGGTGTACGTTACCTATGAAGGCTCCTGGTCCGCCACCAACCATACCCATGCGTAATCTTCTTCCTGTTGTAATCATACTCATGGCGGTAAGGTAAAAGGAGAGAGCAGAATATTAGAACTGCACAGAAGGAAAACGATTCACAAGTAAAACATTTTGTTTATAATTGTCGGGAAAATTGAAATTTAAAGTTATGAGCCAGAAGAAGAACTACTTGTATGTGGTCGGTCGGCAGGATGCTGCGCACTATTTCTTTTTGTTGGGCCACTGTGAGCGGCTTGCGATATTGGAGACGTTGAGCAAATTTGGGTCGACAAGTTTTAAAGGATTTGCGCTCAATTGTCCATTGAGTAAGAGTACGCTTAGTCAGCACCTTAGACTTTTAAAGCAAGCAGGCATTATCCTGCCTTGTAAAATAGGGAAGGGTAGTGGTTATGTATTGCATGAAGAAGGTCTTGCTCACGCTCGAAGAGTAATGAGTGGATATTTGAGTAAGCTTAAAACCTATGAGGCCCTAGGGGAGATAGCTTGAGTTATGGAAGGGTGATTTTTTAAGGACATGCGTTTTTTTGGGATTGCTAAGGTTTGCTCTGTTTGTATAGACGCGTTTACCCGAACACACGATTTTTGTGAATTGCTAAGGTTTGTTCTGTTCGTATAGACGCGTTCACGCGAACACCCGATTTTTGTGAATTGCTCTGTTCATATAGACGCGTTCACGCGAACACCCGATTTTTGTGAATTGCTAGGATTTGCTTTGTTCGTGTAGACCCGTTCACGCGAGCACACGATTTTTGTGAATTGCTAGGATTTGCTCTGTTCGTATTGACACGTTCACGCGAACACCCGTTTTTTTGGGCATCGTTTAGGTTTGCTCTGTTCGTATAGACGCGTTTACGCGAACACCCGTTTTTTTGGGCATCGTTTAGGTTTGCTCTGTTCGTATAGACACGTTCACGTGAACACACGATTTTTGTGAATTGCTAGGATTTGCTCTGTTCGTATAGACACGTTCACGCGAACACAGGTTTTTGGACGAGAGCTTCCCAACTCCTCATTCCTGCCCATACATTCATTTCAGCACTTTTTTCAATCCTACAGAGTCGTTAAAACTTCACTCCCCGTAAATCCTCATTTTAGACTTTCTTAGCAGCCAGCGCTCAACAAAAATTTTGCCTGTGTCCACCATCTCTACCAATCCTTCTGATCTTTCGCTCAGTAACGTACCCGCTAATCGCGATAGACTTTTTCTAGCCTCCTGCGTCGCACTCATCGTTACAGCGATGACCTTCGCCATTCGGGCAGGAATCCTAAATGACCTCAGTGCTGAATTCGCTCTAGATAACGCACAACTCGGTTGGGTTAACTCCATGGCTTTTCTAGGATTTCCCGTCGCGATGCTCATTGGAGGACTGGTCTACAACTCACTTGGACCTCGTAAAATGATGTGGATTGCCTTTATTTCACACGTACTTGGGCTCGTACTTACGATCACAGCAGGTGGGTTTTGGGGACTAATCATCTCGACCTTTTTCATTGGTTTTGCAAACGGAGCTGTCGAAGCAGCCTGTAATCCTATGATTGCGGACATGTACCCAGATAAGACTTCTGAAATGCTCAACAAGTTTCACGTGTGGTTCCCTGGTGGAATCGTGATCGGAAGCCTGGTTACAACAGCTTTCGGAACTATCCTTCCCGAAGTCAGTTGGCAAGTCCTGATCGGAGTGATGTTTATTCCTACAATCATTTATGGCGCTCTCATCTTCCGACAGGATTTCCCGAAAAGCGAAAATATTGAGAGTGATACGGCCTCAAATGTGAAAGGCCTGTTTACTCCACTTTGGATCTTCATCGCAATTTGTATGGCATTCACAGCGAGTACAGAATTCTCGACAACTCAGTGGGTGGAGAAGATTCTGAGTGGCTCAGGAGCAAATCCAATTCTTGTCCTCGCACTCGTCTCTGGTATCATGGCGCTTGGACGTTTCTTCGGTGGACCGTTCGTCCACAAATTGAGCACAACAGGTGTACTACTCGGATCAGCAGTTCTTGCTTCACTCGGTGTTTATTTACTTACAACACTCGACGGTACAGCGGTTTACCTAGCCGCAGCAGTATTTGCATTAGGAGTATGCTTCTTCTGGCCAAATATGATTGCTGCCACCGATGAATTCACTCCTAAAACGGGAGCCTTGGGAATGTCTCTTATCGGAGGCGTAGGAATGTTCTCTATGGTAATCATGAACCCAATTATAGGTGGTTGGCTTGACGCAGCAAGCTCAACAGAGGATATTGTAGTCGCTGCTTTGAAAGTTCATGATGACTCTGCCACAGGAGCAGATGTAGTCTATCAAAAGGCCATCGCGGCAAAAAAAGCAAAAGCACAAATCGCTGGGACAGGTGACATGATCAAGGCCAATTCAATGCCTGGTTTTATGGAAGTAGCTACAAGTGAAGCTGCAGAGAGATCTGGTGTTTCCTCTAGTGATCAAGAAGCATATGCAGCAGCAAAAGACAAGTCAATGAAAGCAGCTGAAGTTGTTGCAGGACGTGAAGTGCTTTCCTCAGTCAACATTATTCCTATAATAGCTGTCGGCTTACTCGCAATTCTCTTTTTCTGGACTCGTGGTCGCTCAACAACAACGCACTAATCTTTAAGCTCTCAACTTCACTA
>CALDTK010000193.1 GCA_937924035.1 uncultured Saprospiraceae bacterium
GACAAGAGCGACAGTAAATCCTGATCGGTCAATGCATATCGCTTCTGCAAACTTGCCACTTGCGCTTGGGTAATCCCAGCACGCTCAAGCGCCAATAGCTTGAAAGCACGCCCATCATCGGTCGCTGTTGGTTTAAGAAGATTGAGTAGCATGGTCTTGTATTCTGTCGTAAAGATAACGACAAAATGCATGGAGAGTTGCCTGAAATCAATTGATAATTTTGAGTTGATAGTTGTTAATGTTCGTGATGGCCGGTGGGACGTAGTCCTAGAAGCTTACTCGCCTTCGGCTCGGGGCCATGTCGTCTGACCGTTTCACCGTCGATTGACGCGCCACACCAGCCATGCCCTGACCATAGGTCAGAAGCCACCATGGCCAACGTCCCAAACGAGCGTCCCTAAGGCAGCGTCCCCAACGCATTATCAATTGACAATTATCAACTAAAAATTGCCGCTAGGCATCACCCTTTCCCATACCGCGGCACGCTCCCCGTCTCCTGAAAGAAAAAGCTCCACAGGTCAGCCTGCTCATCAATGATCTTACTCGTAGGCTTGCCTGCGCCGTGACCTGCATTCGTCTCAACACGAATCAATACGGGATTCTCACCCGCATGCGTTTCCTGCAAGCGAGCCGCAAACTTGAAACTGTGTGCCGGAACCACGCGATCATCATGATCGGCAGTCGTAACCATCGTACTTGGGTACGTCGTCCCTTCCTTCAAATTGTGGAGCGGAGAGTAGGCTTTAAGCACAGGGAACATCTCTGGATCATCGGCAGAACCATACTCAGGAATCCAGCCCTTACCCACCGTGAACTTGTGGTATCGAAGCATATCCATCACACCCACTGCTGGAAAAGCCACTTGGAATAACTCCGGTCGCTGTGTCATTGCAGCACCAACCAACAAGCCTCCATTAGAACCTCCTGCAATAGCGAGTTTTTCTGAATTGGTATAGCCCTCTGCAATTAAGTATTCAGCTGCAGAAATGAAATCGTCAAAGACGTTTTGCTTGTTCTTCAGCATGCCGCCCTTATGCCATTCCTCCCCGTACTCTCCACCTCCACGTAGGTTGGCCATCGCAAAGACGCCATCGTTTTCAAGCAACAACAAACGTGAAGTTGAGAAGCCCGGACTCAAACTCACATTGAATCCACCATAGGCATACAAGTAAGTAGGACGTATGCTATCAAGCGCCAAGCCTTTCTTGTGGACGATAAACATGGTTACTGGCGTCCCATCCTTACTCTTGTAAGTCACCTGCTTTTCGACGTAGTCTTCAGGGTTGAACTTTAGCTCCGTCTCGTAGAATATTTCACTCGCTCCACTTGCCCAATCGTACTTAAAAATCGTCGGAGGATAGACGAAACTGGTGAAGGTGTAGAAAGTCTCTTTATCTTCCTTTTTGCCACCAAAACCTCCAACAGATCCGATGCCTGGAAGGGATACTTTCTGCTCATTCGAACCGTCATAGCTGAAACGATAGACTTGATTGGCAGCTTTCTCTAAATAGGTTGCTGTCAATCCACCGCCAGCGGTGCTAACGCCTTCTAACAGATGCGTGCGCTCAGCGATGACATCTGTCCAGTTTTTAGGGTTAGGTGTGTTCGGGTCTACACGAACAAGACGATAATTAGGCGCATTCAAATCCGTCAACACAAGCAGCTTACCATCTGCATGATCAACGACCGTGCTCTTATTTTTATAGCCTTCGAAAAGGAGTTTTGGCTTGGTCGAACCGATTGGTTTCTTAAGATCTAGTAGATAGGTTGCATAGCCATCCGTTCCAGGAGCCGCGTACATCACGAAGTAGCGCTTGTCTTCCGTCACTCCACCGAAGTGATACATGTATGGCTTGTCGCGATCTTCCCAAATCAGCTTGTCCTCCGATTGGTCTGTGCCGAGCGCGTGGTAATACACACTGTGATATTGGTTGTTGCCACTCAACTCAGCTCCTTCTTTCGGGGCAGGGTAGCGGCTGTAAAAGAAACCTTCATCTCCGATCCAACTCGCACCTGAAAATTTCACCCAACGAAGCGTATCACTTAATTCTTCACCCGTCGCAACATCTTTCACCATGATGTTCTGCCAATCACTTCCCGCATCAGATCGGCTATAGGCTACATATTTATCGCTTTCGCTAAAACCTGTCAAACCTATGCTCGTCGTCCCTTCTGCATTTAACGCATTTGGGTCTATGAAGACTTCTGGACTTCCGTCAAAACCCTTTTGGCGATAGATTACACTCTGGTTTTGCAGACCGTCGTTTTTGTAAAAGAAGTAATAGTCACCAGCCTTAAAAGGACTTGACAACTTCGGATAGTTAAACAACTCCTCGTAGCGGTCCCTAATGTTTTGGCGAAAGCTGATGCTTGAAAGGTAATCTTGGGTCACCTCGTTTTGAGAACCAACCCATGCCTTTGTTTCTTCAGCATTGTCGTCTTCCAACCAGCGATACGGATCTGCCACTTTTGTCCCCGCATAATCATCAATTACACTTGAATCTTTGCGCGTCTGCGGATAATCTTTGACTGTAATGGTTTCGGTTTTTATCGATTGATCCATAGAGCAGGCTGAGAAAAAGGAGCTTCCAAGAAGGAGCATGGCAAACAGAAAGATAGATAGTCGCATGACGAAGAGGGGTTAGTCTATGCGAATATAGCGTTCAGCCAGTACCTGCAAATAGCATGCGAAAGGAGTCTATTCAACAACCAATTTTTTCGTTGTCTGCTCGCCATTTTTGAACGTGATGCGTATAGAATACACACCGCTAGTCAAGTCGTGTAGATCCATCGAATTTGTATTCATAGATGGAATTGCAACGAGCCGACCGTCACTCCCATATACCTGTAGTGCGGTCATGTCTTTTGCATCTTCACCAAATAACCGTACCTGCTCTTTTGCAGGATTTGGTGAGAGATAGAGGTCATAAGTTTTCGCAATCTCTTGACGGGTGCCCGATACAAAATCTGGAGCCGTAAGGCTATACAGATATCCGTAAGTTAAAATCTGAGGAGCCATGTTTTGATGCACCGTGTACTCTGCAGATAGTGGTGCAGTGCGTTGATTGAACCAACGCTCGTGGGCAGGCCAGTTGTCTTCCCCTAAAGGATACGTTTTCTGAAAAGCCCACCTCGGATCAAAAGGACCGGAATTGGAGAAGCCAATAAATTGCTTACTCCACGGCCCGTAGGGAGTTACTCCAAAGCGTGGATTTTCACCACCAAGTATCCAGCTATCGAGATTGAAAATATGCTCAGGCGATCGCTCGCCTAGTCCAGTAATCCAGGTTTGATTGAGCGGATTATTTCCAAGAAAATAATCGGCTGTTGAGTACAAACCGTCTCGGTATTGGTCTAGACTGCTAGGAGCATCAAGCGCTGCGAAGTGATGCGCTACAACGCCTGCTTGCACTAGAGGTGTAGTGGCCTGACCAATAATGAGTGGTACGAACCAATTGCCACCCCATCGCGCAGATCGATCCTCTCTGAAGGCCTCCATGACGAAATTTCCATCGGCTTGAATTTTAGTAATTACTTCATCAAGTAGGCTAGAATTTGCGGCCTGCTCTAGTGCAGCGGCTCGATAATTCGCCATACCGAAAAGCGTATGCGTCGACAGGTCATCGTCGGCACTTGCTGCAAATGCTACAGCGAAATCGGCTTCATAACTAGACGCTCCAGTAAGTCTCCATAGACAGGCCGAAGCATACAGGTTTAAGTGCCTGAGTGGATATCCAAACGCAAGGTCTGTCTCATCGCTTAGCGTATTTGCTTTTGCCCATGCATAAGCTTCAATGGCTTCTTGGCGCCAGTCAATTCCATCTGGATCGCTCAATTGGTTTTGCGAAAGCAGAACGGCGATATGAGCAGCCAAACCAGCGTAGGCGTATGTGATAAACGGATCTTCACCGCTTACGATCCAGTCGCGATCTGTGTCTTCCCAGCTCCCGCGAAGTTTGCCATCTGGCGTGTAGTCTTCCCCCCAAAGGTCACCGTAGATGCGACTTCCGCCGAGGCCACCTGTGCCGTAGTTTTTAGCAATAAGCTCTGCACGCAAGCGGTGGTAAAAGCGAGGAAGCCAAGTTGCTTCATCAAGAAGATCAGGGAAAGTGTTGCTGTTTTCGGGAATATTAAACTGACCGTCACCCCACTTTTCAGGAGACATTTCATATAGCCAGAGCATCATGGTAGGCACTTCTGAATGGGTCACATAGCTATCCCAATCTCCAGCATCTTGGTACCAACCCGAGGCTTCCATGGTTCCAAGGATTGCTGCATCAATTTCTGCTTTTTGGTCGAAGGGTGCATCAAATTCATCGTATTCACTTGCCCGAATGGATGAGTATTTGAGCCTTCCGGCAAAACCAGGGGTGAGTAACGGATTATGCGGCGCTGGCCGAGGTTGGTCTGTATACGGTGCAGTCGTTTCGGTACCACTGCGTTGTTGGTACAGTCCACTCATTACAGCTTCGAGCGGTGTACGGTAAACATCATCGGCAAGCTCAAATGGGAAAGAACATCCAACGCCATCGACACATAGTCTATAGGATCCGTTTTGGCGAAAGCTGGAAAAATCACACTCCCAAACGTTTGCTCCAAGTAGATTTCCATGTGGTGGAGACTGACTCGGATAGGCGATTTCTTGGGTTGAACTGTCTTTACGAAAGGTGACATCTCCAGAGAATGCGATTGCATCAGTCAACTCATCAATGAGGTAAAATTGACGACTGCGGTTGCCAAGATTTAAGCTTCCACCGTCGCCCATCCAATGATAGACATAACCATATTTCTCTCCAGCATCAGCGACGTAGCCAAGCTGATTTGTATGCACTGCTTCTGACCGAATCACGCGATCGTCGTGTCGCCAAGTAGCATCCTGTTGGCCCGGAATCGCACGAAAACCAATCGTATAGAGTATCCCATTTTTCAATGGAAAAGGAAGCTCTATATAGATCCAGTGCTCTTTGGTGTGGTCGAGTGAATCATTTATGCAGCCAGGTCCCCAGCGCTGGCAGTAATTGGCAAAATCTGTCGGTTTTGATTTGCGATAAACCTTGGTTGGGCTGGTCGATGAAAAGTAATTTGAATCGCTTGCACTGATAATTAAATAGCTAGAAATGAGTGAAGCAAGTTGTGCGTCGAGGGTGTCTGCAACTACAATGTCTTCATCGGGTGATTGGCCTTGATCATGGTGATCGACAAAGCCATCATCAAAGCGAACCATGAGAATTTGGTCCGTAAGAGGGAGGACATCGATGAGCTGACTATTTTGAGCTTTCGCCAAAACCAGTTGTGTGCAAGTCAAGAGTAAAAGGATGGCTAATCGCATGGCTGGCAGCTACTTGTTATTGATGTAATATCCTCAAACTTAAAATGTTGAGTTAGGCGGGGACATCTGTCCAGAGTTGCATTTTGTCTCTAGCCTGTAGCCACGTAGCAGTGATGCTTTTGTCTTGCTTTATGACTTGTTGTATGACTCCAGCCTTGTTTTGGCCGAAAGGCAGCAAATGGATTTCACTACTCTTATTGAGGAGTGGCAAGGTGAAGGTGTATCGCTCACTCGGTGGCTTTGGGCTATCTGAAATAAACCTAGCTATCGGGGGGTAAGCATCCTCAAAATCTCTCCAAGGTTTATGCGGCGGGAATAGGCTGGCCACATGTCCGTCTTCTCCCATGCCGAAAAGAGTGACGGTGAAAGAGCGATCACCGAGCATATTGAGCGATTGCAGGACATTCCTCATTTCTTGAAGCGCATCTCGCGGGCTTAAATCCGTTCGCCAAGGATGGATATTGGTGCTTGGCACTTTGAGTGCATCCAACATCGCCTTCGCCAAAACCATGTTGCTGTCAGGATGGTCGTGGGCAACGTTTCGCTCATCTCCCCAGAAGAAGTGGACTTTTCTCCAATCGACGGCAGTGCTATGATCGCTTACCCAAGCGGCGTACAAATCGGAAGGTGAGCTTCCGCCTGTGAGCACAACAGAAGCAAAGCCATGTTCACGAATTGCCTGTTGCAAGCTGAATGCGGTTTGTGAAGCAAGTGCAAGAGAAGCAGCTTGTCTGTTGTCAAATCTTTTTAGGTCAAGAGGCATGCTGCAAATTACAAGTCCGGCTGGTGTTTTTTCACTTTCCGTCTCGTCTTTTTTGGAGCACCACTTTTAATTTTTTCGAGATTCCCGTCTATGAAAGCTAAAACGAGTAGAAGGCCTCCTAGCGCTACGAGAATAGCGAGTACTACCTGGCCATTACAAGAGAGGGCACACGATAAAATAGCCACCAGAAAAGCTAATAAGAGTGCTACGAAATAAACAACAATTGCAGCGAGGACAGTATCCTTTTTCGAGCTCGATATTTCGAAATTCTTGTTAGCGAAGCGTCTAGTTTTCTTTAGTAGTGCTTTCGAGATTCCACCATGGAACCAATTCGAAAGGCCTCGCTCAACTAGACTCACAATTGTGTTTTGTGAAAGGTGAGGTCCTATGGCCGCTTCATATAGCTGGTTTTTTTGTGGTTGAGTCGGTCGAAAATCCATTCTCTCTATACAGATTGCCCAACCCCCAATTCCTATGCACACACTCGTAAGCATAACCACCACCGCCACTTTTTGTCGAGCATAAGTGTATCGAATCGGGAAATTCTCATCTTTTCTAGGGGCAAGCGTCCATGCAAGCATAGCCGTGCCTATACCAATAAGAAATATGGCGTAAGCGTCCCAACCCAGTTCATCGGCGAGTACGCCCATTATGTGACCAAGGAAGAATAAGAGGATGGTAGCGATTGCTATCAGTCCCTGTGCCAAGCGCGCGTGTTTGAAAGCCCATCTGCGGATGGAGTTTGAGAATGACATCTGAATAGAAGTTGGTTCGAGACCAAGATCAGGTGTCTGTGAGCTAGGGATGATTCAAATGTTACAACTTCTAAGAAGGGCCGATGCGGAAATTGGGAAAGGGGGGCAACCCATCGAACCGTCAGATCGATCGAAAGGCAGAATTGTAGTGTGCTGTCGATAATATCCTATGTCGTCAGGCCACCTGAAGATCTGATGGTTCAACATCAATTAAAACTTCCATCGCATATTGCTTATATGAAATGGGTACTCCTTACGATTTTTACAGCTATCCTCTCCAGTTCCTGCCTAAGTGTCAAAAAGACGATACGCTCGGCGGATGAAGTCTTCGAGACAGAAGCGCAAAGGTTTCAACTAACGATTGATGCCGACACCACAGCCCTCCGTTCCTTTCTCCATCCTGACCTCTTGTATATACACAGCAATGGCCTTGAAGAAACTCTTCAAGGCCATTTGAATAACATCGGTGGAGGCAAGATTGACTATCAGTCATTTACCCCTAAGCTCCCAAAGTCAGTGTTTATAGAGCGAAACTCCGCTTTTGTTGATGGCCTAGTCGTTGTTGGAGGTCTTTACGAAGGCTACCCGTTCACCGTCAACTTACGGTATACGGCCGTCTACAAAAAGGCACAAGACCGGTGGCAACTTTTCCGTTGGCAAAGCACCAAAATCGAAGAAGACTAGTTAGCGAGTTCTTCGATTGTATGGTGTAGGCTAAACTGTGTCAGCTCCAAAAACTTAGCCGCTCGCTTGTCAAGTTCTTCTGGCGTAACTGTTTGCAGTCGCTCGATGCCAAATGCTTCGCAGGTGAAACTCGCAAGTGCAGACCCGAAAATCACAGCGCGCTTCATCATTTCGAAATTGATCGTTCCGCAAGAGGCC
>CALDTK010000194.1 GCA_937924035.1 uncultured Saprospiraceae bacterium
GCTCGTTTTTGATCGTTCGACGTTCGGACCTTCAGGGATGTTGTTAAGTGCAAGGTTCGGCATCAAATGCTCGCTGCGTTCGTTTTTGATGGTTCTAGGTTCAGGGGCGCCATGTCTTCAGCACCTTGAACCACCTATCAGAAATTGCGAAGCAATAAGAATCGGTGATGAACCCTTAACCTTCACTTAACTAGCCGGATACCAAAGCTTCTCGCCTGCATGAGTAGTCAGCTCTACCCCGCTCTCTCCATCAGTAACACGTCCGATGACTTGTGCGTCGATACCAAGTCCTTTCGCAATTGCTATCGCTTCATCTGCGCGAGTGGCTGGCAGGTAAGCTTCTAGGCGCGTACCCATGTTGTACACCTGATAGAGTTCATGAGGAGTCATATCATTGATCTCAGCGATATAGCTGAACAGTGGAGGCAACGGTAAAAGGTTGTCTTTGATCAAACGAGTACCTCGCAAAAACTTACTTGCTTTGCTCTGTCCACCACCAGTGTTATGGACAATACCATTAATCTCTTTGCCGAAAGTCTTGACCATCGCATGGAGCAACGGCAAAAAGGTCCTTGTCGGGCTAAGCAGGAGCTTTCCTACCGCCATTTCATTGCCACCGCCAATAGATATTTTATCGGTTAGGTTGGCTGGACCAGCATAGACGTATTCATCTTCCGTATTCGGATCAAAAGTCTCTGGGTACTTCGCAGCATATCCATGTTGCAAGAGATCATGGCGAGCACCAGTAAGTCCGTTACTCCCAATGCCAGAATTGTACTCCGACTCATAGGTAGACTGACCATAACTGGCAAAACCAACGACTACATCGCCAACTTGTGGTTTGATATCGATTACTTCATCTCGACGCATTCTGCCGTATGCCGTGTAGCCTACATCGATGGTCCGGACGATGTCACCGACATCTGCAGTTTCACCGCCTGCTAAATGTATCTCAACTCCATGATCACGCATTCGATCTGCGAAAGCAGAGGTCGCTTGAATAAGTTCTTTAATCACATCGCCAGAAATGAGATGCTTGTTGCGACCAATGGTACTGCTCAGTCCAATGTTGGTTGTCATTCCGACACAAGCCATGTCATCGACGTTCATCACGATGGCATCTTGGGCAATACCACTCCAAACAGAAAGGTCACCCGTTTCTTTCCAGTAGAGATACGCTAAACTGGTTTTAGTACCAGCCGTATCGGCGTGCATCAAGCAACAATGATCTGGATCACCACTCCCGAAGTCTGGAAGAATTTTGCAGAAGGCACCTGGGAAAAGCCCTTGGTCCATTCCTTTGATTGCTGCATGTACTTCTGACTTATCGGCGCTGACGCCGCGTTTAGCATATACTGACATGCCACAAAGGTACTTTGACTAAAGCTGCGTTTCTGGCCATGGTTTTGCACGTGTGGATAAAGGAAATAGTCAAAACCGCCCTGCGCATTTGCAGTCGAAATACAGGCTTTTAACGCGATGAAAACGAGCTACATATCCATATTTCTGGTGAGCATAGTGCTTGTTTTGGCGAAAGCTGTAAAAGCGCAAGACACGTTTAGCTTACTTGCATTTGACCAAGAGACCGGTGAAATCGTGAGTACGGGAGCTTCTTGTATTGACGGGAATGCCATCCCCAAAGGTGTTCATGCTATTTCGAGTATCCTACCTGGCATTGGTGCCATTCATACACAAAGTCTTTATGTGCCACAAAATCAAACGCTAGGAAATGAGCTTTTAAGTTTGGGCCTTTCGGCAAAACCTATTCTAGATAGTCTGCTTAAAGCGGACGTCTCGTTGATGCCAGAATTTAGACAATACCTCGTGGTGACGCTGGGCGAGCAACCAGAAGTGGCGGCATTTACGGGTGACAATTGTTACGCTTGGGCAGGTCAATGGCAAGGGGATGCTGTCGTGATCGCAGGAAACATCCTGCTCGATTCGATGGTGATCGTTCATATGCGAGACGCCTACCTAAGTGCTGAAGAAGAAGGGCTTTCGCTTGAACAGTGCGCCCTTGCAGCGATGGTCGCAGTAGCTTATCCAGGTGCAGATCGAAGATGCTTAGACGCGGGTTTGAGCAGTCGGAGCGCTTTTCTAAGACTCGCAAAACCTACGGATACTCCAGACAACCTAACCATAGACATTGCTATACCTTTTCCAGAAGGCGGAAAAGATCCAATAAGGCTCTTGCAGGAAGCGCTGAATGCACTTGACGAGGAAAACTAGCTTTTCTTTGCGGTGTGACCCTTGAGCTTCTTTCCTACGCCCAACAATGCAAAACCAAATTAGACGGTGAGCAGCAAATGCTTTGGTGTGCTGTGCGCAAAGTTTGGTTGGTGGCCCAGCCGGAAGAATATGTAAGACAGGGGCTCATCAAGTATTTAACAGAATTGGGATACCCAATCAATTTGATGCAGGTCGAACGAAAAGTCGGAAACACAAATGACCGTCTTGATCTACTTATCCTGAGCCGCACCGCCGAGCCATTTATGTTGATAGAAGTTAAAGCGCCTGGCTATGACCTGCAGCCAGCTGTCGAACAAGTCGCGCGCTACAACAGGCATTGGAATGCTCCTTTCACGCTGGCACTCAACGGAGAACAAGCGCTTTGCTACAGAATTGATTGGAACTCTGAACTGATTGAACAACTGAGTGAGATTCCCCGATTTTCGGTGGACAAAAACACCCTCTAAAGGCGACACTTAGACGACATCATTTCTCGTAATTTGTGGCTACCCTAATCATTGCAATGCCACACATCCTTATTACAGGTGCCCTCGGTCAAATTGGGCGTGTTTTACTCCAGCATTTGGTTGACGTGCATGGTAAAGACGCCGTTCTTGCCACCGATCTTCCTTTTGATCAGTCCAACCTCCCATGTGCGTACAGGAGTTTAGATGCCACTGACGGCGAGGCATGGAGTAAACTAGCGAAGGAGTTCCGTTTTAAAGAGGTCTATCACCTGGTGGCGGTCCTTTCGGCAAAAGGAGAGGCAAATCCTTGGCGTAGTTGGGAGATCAACATGAAGGCCTGGCAAAATGTGATCGAGCATGCTACACACTGGCCAGCATGCAAGATTTTCTTTCCGAGCAGTATAGCTGCTTATGGCCCTCCTCTACCAAGCATGGTTGATGAAGCCCAAGTGCTCACGCCTACCACAAGCTATGGTGTAAGTAAAGTTGCTGGCGAGCTTTGGGCCGACTACGCGAACTTGAAATTTGGATTAGACATTAGGTGTTTGCGACTTCCTGGTGTCATAGGATACCAAACAATGCCAGGAGGAGGCACAACTGACTACGCGGTTGATATTTTTCATCAAGCACTCAAAGACGAGCCTTTTACTTGTTTTTTAGGTCCTGACACGCGTTTGCCGATGATTTACATGGACGACCTTCTGCGTGGCATCTTGGAATTGATGGCCACTCCAAGGGAAGTTTTGGCGCAAGCTGAATCAGGACCTAGTTCTGCGGTTTATAATTTAGATGGCTTCAGTGTTTCTCCAGCAGAATTGTTTGCAGAAATCAAAAAGCATAAACCGGGCTTTGAAATAAAATATGCTCCAGATTTTAGACAGGGAATTGCCGATGACTGGCCGCAAGAACTTGATGGCTCAAAAGCGAGGAAGACGTGGGGCTGGCAACCAAAATATGATCTCGCTTTAACGACATCAGACATGCTTAAGCAGCTCCAGTCTAAAAAAAAAGTAACAACACTTCAAAAACAACAGCATGAACAGCACTAACGAAGCACTGAATCAAGAATTAGTTGAAATCAAAGATGCTGGTCTGTACAAGAAAGAGCGGATCATCATGACGCCGCAAGGGCCTAATATCCAGACGGATGAGGCAGGCGAAGTACTAAATTTTTGTGCGAATAACTACTTAGGACTTAGCAGTGATCCGGAGGTTCTACAAGCAGCTAAGGATACGATCGATTCGCATGGATTCGGTCTTTCGAGCGTACGTTTCATTTGTGGAACACAGGATATTCATAAAGAACTAGAAGAGCGTATTGCTCGCTTCGTTGGGTGTGAGGATGCCATTCTGTATGCAGCAGCCTTCGATGCTAACGGTGGCCTTTTTGAGCCACTACTGGGCAAAGAGGATGCGATCATTAGTGACAGCCTTAACCATGCGAGTATCATTGATGGTATTCGTTTGTGTAAGGCTGCGCGCTATCGCTTTGCGAACAATGACATGGCCGATCTTGAGGCGAAATTGATTGAGGCAAAGGATGCACGTCGCCGCATGATCGTAACGGATGGTGTTTTCTCGATGGACGGCTATATCGCACAACTAGACAAAGTAGTTGCCCTCGCCGAGAAGTACGACGCGATGGTCATGGTAGATGATTGTCACTCAACAGGATTTGTTGGGGAGCGAGGTCGCGGTACGGCTGAGCATTGTGGTGTCTTCGGTAAGATCGACATCATTACGGGGACATTTGGCAAAGCACTAGGTGGTGCGAGCGGAGGTTTTACAGCAGCGAGCAAACAGGTTGTAGAAATTCTAAGACAACGTTCACGTCCATATTTGTTTAGTAACACGGTTGCCCCTTCGATTGTGGGTGCAAGCATCAAGGTCCTTGAAAAGCTTGAGGCTTCGACTGCGTTACGCGATAAACTAGAGGTCAATACAACGTATTTCCGTGAGAAGATGGGAGCGGCTGGATTTGACATTTTACCTGGTACGCATGCAATCGTTCCGGTGATGTTGTATGATGCGAAGTTGAGTCAAGAAATGTCCAATGAACTACTCAAGGAAGGCATCTATGTCATTGGCTTTTTCTTTCCTGTCGTACCTAAAGGTAAAGCGCGTATTCGTGTACAATTGAGTGCTGCACATACGAAGGAGCACTTGGATAAAGCGATCGCTGCGTTTACGAAGGTGGGTAAGAAGTTGGGGGTGATTTGAGCTTGCTGGTGAAGCGAGTTCGAGATGAGAAATTCTTTGTGGGTTTAAATCCGCACGGATAAAAGCCTAGGACCAGAAACACCTACTCGAGATAATACTACTGTTAGACAAGGCGCTGGGACAAGTCAGGGTGGAACATCAAATCGGGACGGATTTCAACGTTTGGACATATCTCCAAGATGATGAGTAGAGTTATCGTCAATGCTGTTTTTCTTTTGGTTTCATTAGCCTTATTATCAGGAGCAATTTTGACATCATTTCTAAGGTTGTCATCACCTGATGTTGCATCAAATTCTGAATGTCTTACCTTTTATGCAAGTGCGGCTATGATATATATTGCTGGATTGGTCAGTTGGATTCTATTTTTCAAGCGCATACGAATGATTAAAAGGTTAGAATCAGTATTTATTTTGGCTGTGTTAGTGGTGTATGTCTTGTTGGTTTTATATTTTGTATTTCACCTCCCAATATCTGGGTGTTACTAATAAGATGCAGGGGAGCGTTGTTTGATTTTTGCGACGCTATTTGGTTCTATTTCGCCATTGATTTAAGGAGTTCTTCAATTACTGATCATCCATGACTAATAATCAGATTGGCGATACACTGCCACTCTGGAAACTATAAAGTACTCTTGATACGAAATCTCGATCAGCGCTCTCGACGCAAGACTTCTTCCGTCTATGAGCCCATCAATAAGTGCTTGAATCACTGCTTTTCTAGCGCCTGTTTGTTCAGCAACAACACATTCAATCTCTTCGCGGTCTACTGGGAAATGTCCAATGCGAACTCCTGCTGCGTTCGTTTTATCATGAACGTATTGCATAATTGCTTAAGCGATTGCAGTCGCACTTTGACCTTCGTTCATGCTGCGTAAGCTTTAGCGGTTTTAGCATCACGCACATAAGCGTCGAGCACATCAAGTAGTGTGGCCTGTCATTCAGAGGAGAGTTTTGCAATTGCATCAATACGTTCGAGCATGCGCTGATCGCGTGTAGCTAA
>CALDTK010000195.1 GCA_937924035.1 uncultured Saprospiraceae bacterium
TAACTTTCATATTACCCTCGCGAAACGCTTCCTGCGTTAAGCGCACATCTCCTGGATTGTCCTCCACGAGAAGTATGTTTATTGGGCGTCGTGTTGTCATCATAAGTTACACTATCCAAACTATGTACCACTTTTGTGGTAGAGGTCAGATTTTCTAACATTTCTCTTCTTAAAAGTGCATATATCTTGCCGCATGCCTCAACTAGGACAACGTTTTCAGCAAACCCTTGCCAGCTACCAAGCATATGCAGCGCAGCAACAATTTCAAAGACAACCTTCGACGTTGTATGACCCTATTCGATATGCAATGGGGAGCAAAGGGAAAGCTGTCCGCCCAATGCTATTGCTGCTTGGAACGAGCCTAGGGTCATTCGATTTGAGTAAGGCTCTCCCTGCGGCATATGCAGTTGAGCTTTTTCACAACTTCACGTTGTTGCATGATGATATCATGGACGAAGCGCCCCTGCGCAGAGGCAAGCCCAGTGTTTACAAAGCCTTCGGTATTCCTTCGGCTATTCTCGCTGGTGATGCGATGTTGATTCACACTTACGGCTATTTACTCGACAGTTTCGAAGGAGAAACACGTAATTATTTGCTGGGAGTGTTCCAGAAAATGGCTATCGGTCTCTGCGAAGGGCAGCAACGTGACATGGATATGGAGGTGAGCGAAGTCTCGACCTACGATGACTACTTGGAGATGATTCATGGCAAGACTGGTGTTTTGATTACCGCATGCTTAGAAATGGGGGCTCATATAGGAGGGCTTTCGCCAAAACAGTGTGAAACCATCCGTAAAGTTGGAGACCTAGCGGGAAGAGCTTTTCAGATTCAGGATGATGTGCTCGATACCTTTAGTACTAGTGCTGTTACTGGTAAGAGTGATTATGGAGACATCGTTAGGGGAAAACAGTCTGCTCCCTTTTTACATGCCCTTGGATTAGCTAATGCGGCACAGAAAGAACGCCTTCAAAAGATCTATGCGCTCAGCGTTGAGGATAGGTCAGCCTTGATCCCTGAAGTCCTGTCGATAATGGAGGAGCTAGGTGTGGAGAAAAGTCTCTCGGTTCAGGTGGAAACAGCCTCTAGTGAAGCAAATTTACTAGTGGAGAGTCTTGAGGTAGATCGTGAAGCGAAAGCCAACCTCATCAACTTTTTAGATCAGCTCTCGGTAAGAAGGCATTAAAAAAAATATGTATATGTAATTGACTGTCAAATTTTACCAATAAAAAAAGGGATGACTACTTAAGCAGCCACCCCTCACACTATGAAACACTATTTCTTTATCTGGGAAATCTGGTACTCCAAAGCTAAGGCAGTTTGAGGCTCAGGTCAAATAAGGCCTTTAGGGTATTCTGTTGAAAATGTTGATACCTATATGTGGGTATGGGGAAAACGTTACAAGAAGAGCTTTCCATTTTCCCAACCCGGTTCGAGTTCTGCGCCATTTTTGAGGTAAAACAAGCGGGCAGGTTCATTCCAATCTAAAACTTGCCACTTTATCAGCGCGCATTCTTTCTGTTTTGCTACTTCTATGAGGGTTGCCCAGAGTTTTTCGCCAACACCTTTTCTCCTAGCTTTTTCAGCAACAACAAAGTCTTCAAGGTAAAGCATGCGCCCTTTCCAGGTTGAGAAGCTGTTGTAGTAGATCATTACGCCGAGGTTTTCTCCATTTGCGGTTTCTGCGACCAGCAGTTCGAACCAACCTGCTTCAAAGTCCCGCTCATAGGTTTTGACGGAAGTCGTGACCGCTTTGGCCGCTTTTTCGTATTCAGCCAGTTCCTCAACTCTTGCAAATGCGGCGACGAGATCATTTTTAGTTCCTTTTCGAATGATGATTTGCTCCATTTCGCCAATGTAATGTCAAGGCTGAGCAGTTTAGTCGCCAGTTTTGCCGAAAGGCTATAATCTCTGAAGCCTACTCAGCATATTGTGCTCATGTTGAAGTTACTCTTCCCACTATTTGCTGCGCTTTTCGTATTCACAAGCTTAGATGCACAGACAGCGCCACGCGATATGCAGATGAAGGTAGACGTAGCCTATCTCGCCAGTGATATCCTTGCTGGGCGTGCGGCTGGTTCTCCTTTTGCTGATGAAGCCGCTGCTTATCTGGCAATGCGCATGGGTCAGCTTTCGCTAAAACCTATGGGCGATGAGCAAACTTACCTGCAACGGTTCCCCATCATCGTTGCTGGGCATGGCCACATGAATGATGCGCCTCAGTTGTATACGAGCAATGTGTTGGGCTATCTCGACAACAAAGCATCGCAAACAATTATGATCGGTGCGCACTACGATCACCTAGGTTTTGGCGGAAGCGGTAGTGGAAGCCTTCACGTTGGAGACCCTGAACCACATAATGGCGCAGATGATAATGCGAGTGGGGTAGCGATGATTTTTGATCTTGCTCAACGTCTACAGCAGAAAGGAGCAAACAAGAGCTACAACTACCTTTTCGTAGGATGGAGTGCTGAAGAAATGGGGCTAATTGGTTCTAAGTTTCTCGCCGAACACCTTCCAGCAGGAATGCCAACGCTTGTCGGGGTGATCAACTTTGACATGGTAGGGCGACTGAGTCAAGAAAACGTTCTAGCAGTGAATGGGACGGGGACTTCTCTGATTTGGCCAGACCTCCTCGCGAGTGCTTCGAAAGATCGAGTCACAATCAAATCTCATGCAAGCGGATTGGGTCCGAGTGATCATGCAAGTTTTTACCTCAAAGACCTGCCAGTACTACACTTTTTTACAGGCCAACATCCGCAGTATCACAAGCCTGGCGATGACATTCATCTTGTGAATTTTGAAGGAATGGTCACGATTTCTGACGTGGTATATGATGTCATACAAGCTCTTCCGAAAAGTGGTGAAATTCCTTTCACGAAGACCAAAGACGAGAGTATGAATAAAGTCTCTGCCTTCAAGGTGACAATGGGGGTAATGCCAGATTATGTATATGCAGGTGAGGGTATGCGCATTGATGGTGTTTTGGACGACCGCCCAGCGATGAAAGCTGGTTTAGAAAGAGGAGATGTACTCGTTGAGCTGGATGGGAAGCCTGTGAAAGACATCTACGATTACATGAAGTGCCTGGGTGAGCATGAAAAAGGCGATAGCGTCAACATCATTGTAGAGCGCAAAGGTGAAAAACTGAAAAAGCGCATCACTTTTTAGAGGAATTATGTGGGTGGATTCCGAACAGTCTATCGTACGAGATTTGGATCACATCTGCTATCCATTCACATCAACGGATACCACTTTGATCACTGCAATTTCGGTGTATTCAGCACCGAAGGCCTTAATAAGTTCTTTTCCGACTGCGCCCCACACCAAGTCGAAATCTCCATAGAGTTGCGTCGAGAGTGGGTTCATAAGCATTTCAATGCCTTTGTAGCTTCCCAATGCTTCTATGAAATCAAGGATCGGCTTTTTGTACTCTGGTGTGAGCGGGTACAGGCTAATGTCTAGAGAGATGTTCATTGGATTTTGTTTTTGCGGCTACTTGGACATGCGAAGTTCGGCATTTAAGAGATGGCCTCCTCAAAAAGGGGCCGAGGAGATACCTATATACAGTGATTTTTCGCGTATCATCTTTTTTTGATATGTTGTGGGTCGTAGCTGGGCGTTGTCTCGGTTACATTTGTAAATGCTGCAAGGTCGTTGATTCGATGGTGTGGCAAACACTTGAGAAACACTATGAAAAAGAAATCAACTCGCAAAAAACGAGGGGCAACGGTTATGGACGACCGTTTCCGTAAAATATCGGGATTTACGATCCTGGCCCTCTCGACTTTCCTAGGCATTGCCTTTATTTCATACCTCTTTACTTGGAAAATTGATCAAGCTGCAGCGATGAGCTACGGTTGGGGATTGATTGGTGCGGAAGGTGTAGATGTCGCCAATTGGATGGGACCGTTGGGTGCATCTGTTTCGCACACTGCTTTTTACGCAGGTTTTGGAGCGACAAGCTTCCTTGGGGTTTATCTCTTGGCATTGGTAGGTTTGGCAATTTTGAAGCGTCGTCCGCTAGTGCAATTGCAACGTCAACTGCGTTGGGGCCTATTTGGCTTGCTTGTCCTTTCTGTGATGCTGGCTTTTTTATTCCAAATGATCGACTTCCCTATGGGAGGCGCCTATGGATACCTTATTTCGAACTGGCTTGAGCGAATGATCGGAATTCCGGGAGTGGTATTACTCTTTGCACTTGCCCTAGTGATGTTGGTCATCTGGATCTTTGATCCTAGTTGGAGCGATGTTACTTCTGGCAAAATCCTCAACAATGGTGCGGAGATGGTACCTGCGCTTCCAACAGGCTTGAGCAAGTTTGTGGGCAGGTTTACACCTGAAAAAACTACCTCGAAGCGTAAGCGTAAATCAAGTGGGTCAGTCGCAGAAGCACCTTCCGAGCCTGATCCAAGTAGGGGAGTGCAGGGCCTTGATTACGATAATAATGACCAGCTGGCAGATGCGAAGAAAGGTGACTCTTTTGAATTTGAACTTCCAAGCGAACTTGAACAAAAGAAGGTAAAGAAAGCCAAGCAGCTCACGCTCACTGCAGATGATATTGAGTTGAATTTGGCTCCTACGCCAAATGAAGATGCCATTGATCCAGAGCTCGATGCGATTTCATCCAACATTGGTGAAAAGCCAGAAGGTTATGGCGCAAATGCAGGTGATTCACCACGAGATATCCTTGCCGCCGAAGCTGAAGAAGACTTAGAGTCACAGGGGCCTTATGATCCTAAACTTGAGTTGAGTACGTACCAATATCCAACGTTGGAACTACTCAAGGATTATCCTGACAACGAGAATCCCGTTACTCGTGAGGAGCTCAATGAGAATAAGCGTCAGATTGTAGATGCTCTTCTAAGCTTTGGTCTTTCGATCGTGAGTATTACGGCGACGGTAGGTCCGACGATTACCTTGTATGAGATCGTTCCTGCACCGGGTGTGCGTATTTCGAAGATTCGTACACTTTCCGACGACATTGCCTTAAACCTTTCGGCTTTAGGGATTCGAATCATCGCTCCGATTCCGGGACGCGGCTCAATTGGTATTGAGGTGCCGAACAAGAATCGTCAAATGGTTCCGTTGCGTGACGTATTGGCTTCCAAGAAGTATCGTGATGCGAAGATGGAATTGCCGATTGCGCTTGGTAAAACCATCTCTAACGAGACCATGGTTGTTGATTTGGCTAAGATGCCTCACCTACTTGTAGCAGGTGCTACCGGTCAGGGTAAGTCAGTTGGAATCAACACTATCATCATGAGTTTGCTTTACCGTAAGCATCCTTCTGAGGTGAAGCTGGTGATGGTTGATCCAAAGAAGGTTGAACTCTCATTGTACAGCGTGTTGGAGCGCCACTTCCTGACCTACATGCCAGGGCAAGAGGAAACGATCATTACGGAGAATACGAAGGTTATCCATACCCTCAACTCACTTTGCATTGAGATGGATCAACGCTATGAGTTGTTGAAGACTGCTTCTGTGCGTCATATCACAGAGTATAACGCTAAGTTCAAAGAACGTAAGCTTAATCCGAAGGATGGGCACCGCTACTTGCCGTATATCGTCATGATCATTGACGAGTTTGCCGATCTCATTATGACGGCAGGTAAAGAAGTTGAGCTTCCGATAGCGCGTATCGCCCAGCTAGCACGTGCCGTAGGTATGCACTTGATTATTGCGACACAACGTCCGACGGTGAAGATCATTACTGGTACGATCAAGGCCAACTTCCCGGCGCGTTTGGCTTTTAAGGTGACTTCAGGAACAGATTCAAAGACCATTCTTGACGGTCCTGGTGCAGAACAACTCATAGGTATGGGAGATATGCTTCTCTCTATGGGAGCTGAAAAGGTTCGCTTACAATGTGCATTTGTTGATACTCCTGAGGTAAACGATGTTCTCGACTTTATCTCTGCGCAGCAAGGTCTGCACATGCCTTACTTACTTCCTGAGTATGTGGGGGAGGAGGATGAAGGCAGAGGAAACTCTGTACTCAATCCTAAGGAGGCCGATGTGCTGTTGCGAGATGCTGCGCACATGGTGGTTGATAACCATATTGGATCAACATCGATGTTACAGCGTCGTATGAAGATTGGTTTCAATAGAGCTGGGCGCATCATGGATGAGCTCTGTCAGTTGGGTATTGTTGGGGAGACTCGCGGTTCCAAGCCAAGAGAGGTTATGGTGAGTGACATTTTGGAGTTGGAAAGCATGCTCGACCTGTTTTATAGCGGAGATTAAGTCAACGGACTGGTTTGGTGATTAAACTGAACTGGTTGTTGATTAAGCATTGAGAAAGGGGAGCCCATTTACTAGTTGATTGATCAACTGGTAGGTGGGTTTTTCTTTTTAGGGGAGGGCTATTCAGGTGGATTTATAGTTGGGTTAATGAGCCTGTATGTGGAGATGAGTAAAATGTGATTTTGGGGGCTTAAGGATTTTGAAACCTGTTCCAAACAGGCGACAGATAACGGATTTTTGGATATGAAGAGCGTGGCCAAATGGTGATTCCTGTTTATTGGAGGCTTTGCATATGGATAATTTATATGTGATTGCTAGGCTTGCTAATTTGAAACCTGTTCCAAACAGGCGACAAATAAGGAATATCTAAATGTGAAAACGCTTCCGTGCCGCTACTAAACCGTGTTCCAAACAGGCGACAGATAACGTTTTCTAAAATTCAACAGCACCCCATTCAGCTTCAAAGCTGGGCTCCGAACAACCCGCTAACGCGAATCACGAAATCTCGATCGACCTAAGGTTGACACCTATTCCACTAATGTGCAGACGCCTCGCCGCCTTCCATTCCACTCAAGTCCACACCAGGCGTTGACCAAATCGATAAATCCACGGGAGACTCCTCAGCCTTTCGAATGGCCTCACCCGCGCGCTTCTTGTCTTGAATCATCGAAAAGGTCATGATAAGACTCGTACCAATAATCACAAAGAGTAGGATACCAGGCTGGAAACCTAAGAATTCTGCTCCTCCAGGAATTGCACTAAAAAGCAAGACCGTAATTAAGCCACGAGGAGCGATGAAAAGCTGTGGCAATAAGTCTTTGCCTACGAAGATTCGTAGCAGTACAAAACGTATAAGGTAGATCGATGCAATGATTAGGATACTGATTATTGCAACTTCGGCGCTCAAAAGTGAACTTGGGACAATCGTCAATCCAAAAATGACAAAGAAGAAGGTTCTTACAACGAAAGCAGTTTCAAGGGTAACGATGTGAAGTCCCTCGAAAATCTCAGCGATTTTCTTCGGTTGAATCAATTTTTTAAGCGGAGCCCACCATCCAAAGAATAGATTTATGTTGGCGAACATGAGTCCGAATACTAGAATCATGATGAGCGAAGACAAGTGATATATCTTTCCAATGGAGTAAGCCAAAAGAAGTACCGCGATCAGTAGGAAGAGCTTTACATGACTCTTAAGCTTTTGAAATAAAATAATAAGCACATAGCTACCGGCGAGCGCTATAAGAACAGTACTAACAAGAATTCCTGAATAGGCCAGCAAACCTGTAGGGTCCTCACCTTTTGCTGCCGCATCAAATGGCCCCGTTAAATAATAGAAAAGAATAATTCCCAGTATATCGGAAAAGGTACTCTCATAGATATGGAACTCCTTTTTGTCTTTACGTAGGCTACCAACACTAGGGATAATGATCGCACTCGAAAGGATTGACAATGGAGTAGCGTAGAGCCAAGCAGATTCAGTTGTCATGCCGCCAGCGCCATAGAAGTAGAGTAGTATTTCAGCACAAATCCAAGCGGAAAGCATTAAGCCTGCGGCTGCAATTAGCATGGCTTTTCCAATAGGTACCATTTGATCCCTGGATAGTTTGAGTTCAAGCGCAGCCTCGAGCACAATCATTATCAAACCAACAATGCCTAAAAGGCCAAGTAGATAGGTGAAGTCAATGTCACCGACCTTATCGGCGAAACTTAACTTCAGTACAACGCCAAGAACGATAAGCATCAGAACCGAAGGGATGCTAGTTCGCTTCGAAATCTCGTTGAAGAAAAATGAAATGATGATGATGAGCGACGCCGCAATAATCAGCGGATAGGTTCCTAATTCTTCCATGATCGGGGATTAATCAGCGAGTATTGAAGTACTAAAGCCAGTTTCTGAGAGCTGTGCTAGTAAATGATCTAAATGTTCTGCTCGATGCAGACCTACGTTAGCTTCGATGGTCCAGTCGCCTACTGAAGTCAGCAGCTTGTTCACCTTGAAATCCTGTTTTACGTAGGGGTTGTCAACGAGTGCCTGTGTGAATTTTCTCGCGAGCTGGTCAGGTTGCAAAAGTGTCTTTTGCTCTCCGTCTTCATCTAGGGTTTTGGCGAAAGCTGGCAAAACAGCCAGTTTAAAATACCAGCCTTTATCTGAACTACCAGTCACTGTGTATCCATGTTCCAATAGACTAGAATACCCAATTCGCGACCTACCGTCTTCTCGTTGAATGTAAACTGCGGTCAAACCAAAATTGGAGATGGATCCATTGCCCATATGAGTTTGGATAGGCCTGCCGTGTTGCAAAGAATGGTCGAAGCGGAGAATCTTCCCGGAGACGTAGTCGCGGATATATCGGAAGCCAAACAGGATCAGCAATCCCAACATTAAGCCATGCGCCAGTGGCCAAATGGCCACAAAAATGGCTGCGAGCACCAAGAGGGTAAGCGGATTCAAGATGATGAGGAAAACACGGATAAATTTCCGCACCTGCCCATCTGCTTCACGTAGGTAAAGACCTCTGTCAAGTCTTCGCTGTAACACCTTCGCTACTGCATAGATGATCGCTACTGCTAGCAGCGCGTAGAAGAAATGTGTCCAAGTGACACCTGTCGAGATGTATGAACTCATATCAGTGTGAGTGGACTTTGTAAATAGCTGGATTGTAAATAACCGTCTCTCTGTAGAAGACGACCGATCTCATTGCTGACCACTGGATTTATGCTCAACGTACCTGTTCTGTGCCGCAACAAAATATCCAAACGTATGAGCCTACGCACAATCGGTCTGTAGTGCTTGTCGAAAGCAGGTCCAAATCGTTTGCGTAACTCATATTCGCTTGTATAGCGCTCTTTTTTAACGGCAGAGAGCACTAAACCTATTGAAACATCAAGGAAGTTGGGTAGGGCATAATTTACTCTTGGTTGAACTTTAACGACGTTAGTCTCCTCGCAGACCACTGATTGTGCCCAGCGGCGTAAACCATCACCCACATTTCCACGGGCAGCTCGGAACATCTCTTCAGCATGTACCCGAAGTGTACTTTCTGAGACTTGTTCACCTTTTGCATCAATCATTTTGACGTGAGTTGCCGCATGTCGGATCAAGACCGTGTTCCTGAAATCCTCAAGCGGCATCGTATCCAGATTAATCTCCAACTGAAATGAAGCCGCTAGACCTAAGCCGCTGCTTAGATTGGCAAATGTCCAATTCCCCATAGCTACAATGAAAAACAGTCTACCAGAAAGCTCATCCATCGCAGTGCGAAGGTCGTCAGCATCAATAGCCAAGCCGTCTTCTGTGTCAGACCACAATTCCAAGTCGTCGATTAGCACGAGATACTGCTTATTGACTGTGTTCTTCTTCACGAACTCCAATGCTGTTCCGAGATCTGTGCCCAACTTGAGCTTGCGGCCGTTTATCTCTAACATCGTTTTTGGACGGAGTCTCAGCGTAGCCTCTTCAAAATATCTTGAGGAGAGCAGCTCAGCAAAATGAGTTTTACCACAGTATCGTTGACCAGTGAGAGCGATAGATCCCCTAAAGCCATCTTTCCAAGCCATGATGGCATTCTTCGCCCGTTCAATTTCATTTACACGCCCAGCGTGAAAGGCCTCACCAATAAAGCCTCTAGTCACTAGCACAGAGGTGTAGTTGGCGTTTTTAGGATCAAGCGTTCGACTTCTTATGGTGCGGACGATCTTCTCACCCACGCTTAGTTTTTCTTCTTCAGCAACGCGTTTCCGAAGGTTCAAAAACGAATTTTTTCGATCAATTAACCATGCGCCAAAGCGATTAAGAAGTGCATCTTGTGTTCGCCTCACTTGAGACATGCCAGCTTCAAAACTCACTTCCAAAAAGTTCAACTTTGGGTCGTAGACTCGACTCAAACGTAGTTCTTCCTGAATTTTTATTGAAGCCTGTGATGAGACTTTTTTGACCTCAGCTTGCACACGCTCAACGCGCTTTAACATCGCCCGGATCGGGGCTTTCAAATAGGTGAGGTCTATGGAGCTAATCCCTTCCTCAAGAGGTTGGTTTTGCGTTTTGTCGTGTTCCTTTGCTAGCTGTATGCGATTGCGCACGTCAATAAGCGTACGTAGTAGGTCGGCTAGTGATTGCTCGGCAAGACGAGCTTCTTGGTTGAGAGTGGGAAGGATTTCAGCACTAATCCACTGGCCAGTTTGACGCTCCAAATTGATGTCTCGGTACTGCATTCGCCCATTGGGAGCATTGATATACAGTTTTAATCGTTCTGGTAACTGATCAATGATGGCATTGGTCACACGAGCGGTGTCTTCTACGCTTCCAGAAAGACGATCACTTGGATCTAATGCTTCAAGCCGGGTGAGTGAAACTTTAGAGGCGTCACCGCCATCAGCATCGTCGATGATTTCTATAGCTGCGTGTGCAGTTGCCTTGATTCTCTCAAGATCTTCACCGTACTGTATTTGTCGATCCCGTAACGCACGCGAAAGCTTGACTAAGGTAGTCGAGGCTTTCATGCGAACATTGAAATCGTCGCGTAGCTTACCCATCTGATCGATCAACTCCTCAAGCTGTGATCGGTAGGTAGGCCAAGGATTATTTTGAAGATCCCAGTTGTATAACTGGTCATCCGCAAGCGTTTTATTTCCTTCAAGGTCTCTTAATCGGTCTTGGTGGTCACCTAACCAGTGCCGAGTCGCCGCTTGGAGTTTTTCTTTTCCAGCTTTCGCCAAAACATCAATTTCGACCTCCGTGCATAGGCCTTCTTGCTTCAAGACATAGGCGCGCTCCAGTTCGATGAGAATATTCCGCCATAGAATGCTAAAACGCTTGGCTCCTTCAGGCCATTCAAAAGTCGATAATTTGCTGTGAAGCGCTTCTGTTGGGGAAAGGCCGTTTCTCGAAATTGCCTCATGATGGGCATCTCCTTCTGCTATAAACTGTTTGGTAATTGCCTGACCTTCAGAGGCTATCCAAGATTCTAACAGTTTGTCAGCAGTGACACTCCAAGCGGTTTCAATTCGCTTGATTAGGTCGTCCTGTCTTGTAGCAATCGGCTCGCTCATCTTCTGCAACATACAGTAATGTTCTAGAATTGCGAGAAAGCAATCCACCAACATTCTACGAAAAAAGTCATGATTCTGTTTAACTCAGGTCGTGCTTTGAGATTCGTAGAGAGAGCCTAGAAGGACAAAAATTACAGGTGCTCGGAAGGGAAATTTTCCGCATACCTGGCATTGCTAGGTTGAGGACAGATTTTTCTGCTATATGCCACTATTTGAAGGCTTTTCAGGCTCCCAGTAGAAATGCTAATGCATAATCCAGGTTTCAAAAAGGATTACAGCCTGAACCCTACAATATCCTTACTTTTGCTCAACATTAGCGATTCATTAAGGACTCGTTTTTTACAGGCAATTACCTTTCGGCCATGATAAACGTTGAGCTGCTCAGCAAGATATGCAAAGTACCTGGAGCACCAGGTTTTGAAGATAAAGTGCGTGCACTCGTTTTGCGCCAGATCGATGGCCTCGTAGATTCTGTGCGTGTAGACGCTATGGGCAATGTTATTGCCAAGAAGAACGGCACTGGAGATAAGAAAGTCATGTGTGCAGCGCACATGGATGAGATAAGCTTCATCGTTACCCATATCGACGAGGATGGATTCGTCCGCTTTCACACGTTAGGAGGCTTCGACCCGAAGACCTTGACTGCACAGCGTGTCATCATTCATGGAAAAAAAGACCTCGTTGGTGTAATGGGCACTAAGCCTATTCACCTCATGAAACCCGAAGAGCGCTCTAAAGCACCTTCTACCACCGACTTCTTTATTGATCTCGGTATGCCGAAGTCTGAAGTCGTCAAGTACATAGAAGTTGGAGACCCCATCACAAGAGAGCGCGAACTCATCCAAATGGGGGAGTGTGTCAATTCGAAGAGTCTGGACAACCGCGTTTCAGTCTATATCCTTATCGAAGCGCTCAAAGCTTTGAAAGGACGTGAAATTCCATACGACTTCTACGCTGTATTTACGGTGCAAGAAGAAGTCGGTCTTCGTGGAGCAACAACTGCTGCATCTCAAGTAGACCCTGATTTCGCAATTGGGCTAGACGTCACGATTGCCTTTGATGTACCTGGAGCTCAGCCGCATGAAGCAGTAAGTCGCCTAGGTAAAGGTGCTGCCATCAAGATTATGGACGGCTCAGTAATTTGTGATCCCCGTATGGTGCGTCACATGAAAGCTGTCGCCAAAACCCACGACATCCCTTGGCAAGCTGAGGTACTTCCCGCAGGAGGTACTGATACTGCTGGACTCCAACGTTCAGGCCGTCGAGGTTCGATAGCAGGTGCGATAAGCATTCCATGTCGTCACATTCACCAAGTAATAGAAATGTGCAGCATTGCTGATATTGAAGCATGCACAAGCTTGTTGGTAGAGACCGTGGCTGAGATGGACAAGCTGTAGCGCAGCCTCACTGTGACTAGGTCCTGCGAACCACTGGTTAGCAGCTAAAAAAGGTCATATTTTTAGAAGCAACCCCAACATTCACAGTGTGCAGCACTTCAAAGCGCAAGACAACTCCCTTGTAGCAACCTTCACCTTCAAGGACTTCTCCGAGGCTTGGGCTTTTATGAGTAGGGTAGCACTGCTAGCTGAGCAGCAAAATCACCATCCCAATTGGAGCAATGTGTACAATGCTGTTGAGATCAAGCTGACCACGCACGATGCTGGGAATACAGTGACCGAGAAAGATTATCGGTTGGCAGAAGGGATTGAAGGTTTAATTTGAGACATCTGTGAATTAGTGCCTCTAGAATGAAAGTCCTACCGCAAACCCGCACTAACCCGATACCTGCCTTCATGGTATTTTGCATAAAGTGCATTTAAACGTTCAATGACAACTTTTTCTCCGATCTCATTGGCCCAAGCCAAGAGGCCTTTAGGATAATTTACCCCTTTGAGCATCGCCTTGTCAATGTCTTCTGCCGTAGCAACACCAAAGTGAAGAGCATCAGCTGCTTCATTGATAAGGACGGCTAAAACACGATCTTGAATCGTCTCTTGCTGTGAAGCTTTGAGCGTACTTTCAGGTCGAATAGGTTTCCTGTTCTCATCGTACTCGTAAAAGCCACGACCCGATTTACGTCCCAGGTATCCTGCATCGACCAAGCGTTTTTGCGAAAAGCTGGGACGGTAGCGAGGCTCGCCCCAATAAGAATGGAACATACTCTCGGTCACTGCAAAATTTACGTCGTGTCCGATAAAATCCGTGAGCGTAAAAGGTCCCATTCGAAATCCGAGCGCTTCCATCGCAGCGTCAATTTCATGCGGTTGGGCTAGGCCTTCGTCATAGATGCGGAAAGCTTCTGAGTAGTAGGGTCTTGCAACACGATTAACGATAAAGCCTGGGGTGTCCTGAGCAACCACAGGTTCCTTCTTCCAAGCACGCATTAACTCAACTAGGGTTTCTACGATGCTTGTATTCGTTTGGGCTGCAGGAACAATCTCCACCAATTTCATCAGTGGGGCAGGATTGAAAAAGTGAAGTCCAACTACCTGCCCAGGGGTTTTGGCGGAAGCTGCAATGGCCGTAACACTCAATGAACTCGTATTGGAAGCAAGAATAGTACTTGACGCTACCAGGTTGCTCAACTCTTCGAAGACACGCTGCTTGATCTGCAGGTTTTCGATGATGGCCTCTATAATCAAACCCGATTCACGAAGGCTGAGTAGATCGTTCACGTAGCAAATCCGCTCAATTACCGCATCGGCTTGTTCTTGAGTCCGCCTTCCTTTCAAAACGAGTTTGGCAAATAATTTCCGCATACTCGCATCTGCGCGCTCTAGGGCTGCTGGATTGTTGTCATACACCAAAACCTGATGGCCTGCCTCAGCGGCTACTTGAGCAATACCAGCACCCATCGAGCCAGAACCTATTATACCAATCTGTGCGTTGCTATCCATAAGCGCGAAGATGTGGAATTTGACCATTCCCTTCAGGGAATTTCCTACTTGTATCTTTGCAAAAATTCTCCCCCTATGTTCGGTGACATGATGAATCAAATGCAGCAGCAACAAGAAGCTCTGCAAGAAAAGCTGTCTGCGATGCGCATCACAGAAACGACCGACGGCATCGCGGTTACCGTTTCTGGTACACGCGAAGTTGTCAATGTGAAAATTGACGAGGCAGTCATGGCTGATGGAGATGCTGAGCAGGTTGAAGATCTCCTCGTAATAGCGCTAAATCGTGCCCTTGCAAAAGCTGCTGAGGTGGAGCAAACAGAAGCCCAATCGTTGATGTCCGGTATGATGCCAGGTGGTATGCCTGATTTAGGCGGCCTTTTCGGCAAGTAGCCCTCGTTTTTTGTCCCCCCTTAGCGGGAAAACCTTTAATAAGGATTTCCGTAAAATCTAAGTGGATTCCCAGCGTTTGATGCTGAGATATACGCCTAAGCTTTCTAGATGAAACCTCTTTTTCTTTTTCTTCTCCTCTGCGGTTCGTTGCAGCTCTCTGCCCAAACGACTAGCCTCGTAGCTCAGTACAGCTTCGAAAATGGTGATGCTGCCGAGAGCAATGGAAGTACTTCTTTTGATGGATTTGTCTCTGGATCTCCACAAATAGCATGTGGCGTTGAAGGCAATAGCCTATTGTTTGATGGCGTCAGTGACTTTTTGACCTTCGCAGGTCCTATAAATGATTTATTTGAGCGAAACGACTTCGTACTGTCGTTCTATTTCCACCCAACCGGGGTAAATCCGCGACAAACCCTGCTGCGCAAAAAAGCAGACTGTGATACAGATGATCGCTTGTTTACCATTGACTACCTCCCTAATCAAGGTGCGCTAGAAATCAATTTTCAAGAGAACCCTAGCCGTATGATCGGTGGCCCGAACAACTTGATTCCCCTTGATTTGACGAGATGCTGGCATCATTTGGTGGTCGAGCGTGAAAATAGCGAGATCCGTGTTTACCTAAATGGAGTGCGTGTTCAGCGGCTCTCAGGATCGACGAGATTCAACATTGGAAATAACTTCAATTTAGAAATCGCTCGTGCGGGTTGCCCTACAAGTGAGACTAACTTCCAAGGCTTCATCGATGAGATGAAGATTTTTCGCGGGAGTATCCCAATCGACAGTATTGAAAGTTTGTACGTCGCTCCTGATCAAATTGACGATGTCGCTTTTCCTGTTGTAAACCTAGGTACTCAAATTACTCTTGGGGTTGGCAATACGTGCGCTACCTCTTTCTCCTGGTCACCAACGGCTTCGATTGTGAGTGGAGAGACTACACCTACTCCTACGGTGGAACCTACGGGGAGTACGACATATTACGTCACTATGGGCTATGCAAACAGTGGCTGTAGGTCGATAGATTCTGTCTTGCTGCAGGTTTTTGATCCCGCTTCGTTTGACTGTACGCAATTGCTTGTGCCTAGTGCATTTACACCCAACGGACTAGGGCCAGAAAGTAACGAAGCACTTGGAATCAG
>CALDTK010000196.1 GCA_937924035.1 uncultured Saprospiraceae bacterium
TTTTGTAGGTGTCCCTGGTGCGATCGGAAATGAAGTTCTGCAGCCAGAGGCTGGTTTCCTGCAGCATTAACGAATCTGCCCGGGCATCTAGCAGGGAGACAGGTTTTGCAGCAGTCCGTGTGGGTAACTTGGCCATAGCAAGCGGCACCAGGTGAGGATTCAGGCAATCATTATACTTAACATAACATATTTTATGTTAAGTATAAATTAACAACATACACTGGTGACAATAACCCTAACGCTCGGCCAACCCCGGCTTTTTGTGGAATTCAGAGAGACTGGGAATTCACCATATTTTTACCCGTAGTGCCCCCACAATGCGTTTGTGGGACACTGGATACTGCTAACAAATAAATTATCTAATCTTAATCGGGTACAAATCAACTAAGCGAGCATCTATTGCGATGAGCGCACGATCGCGAAGCCCGGAGAGTGTATCGTGGGGATATATTGCCCCACCACCACGAATTATCTTCTTAGAGCGCTGCTTAAGCAGGATGTAGAGCTGCAAAGGTATGCGTATCTACTGGAAGTAAATCCTCGATCTAAAACTACAGAGCCATTTACTGAAAAATTTCTCTGACCAACAGCCTGGCCATTATAAATGGCTCTTGCCAAATAGCCTTCTCTGGTGATTCTTGTTTTACATCCGCTTCTGAATGGCCAGGTTGTGACACAGCCAGCGTCTCTAGATACATCTGCTCCTCTATTTCTTGTAACTTGGATATTTATTTTTCCTTCCCCTTGGGACGCAGCAACTTTTATTGCATCAGGAATGAGCTGATAGATCATGGCATTGCCTTGATTATCAAGAGCTGATGTGTAGACAACCCAAGGGGCCATTCCACTCAAAACCAGTTGGTCCAAATCCTCAGGTCTTGGGTAAAGTACCTTCATTCCATTGATGTCCCCTGTGGAAAGACTCTGTTGATCAGGGATACAGTCAGGACTAAAAGGGACCTTGTCGATGCAAACTTCTTCCCAATTGTGTAGAACGTATTCACCTAAATATCTCTTTTTGAAACTATAGTGCATTACGGATGCTGGGTCATAAGCGCCAACTTGCTCGTAGTACGGGTCTGTTAACAATGACACTGAGTCATATATTTGAGATTCAATTTTCCCTATATCCCAATTTTGATCAGCTATCCAATAAGCATCTGAGACAGATCTATTCCATTCGATGGTGTTAGTCGTTGAGAACTGCTCGTGTGCGAATCCAAGCGTGTGTCCAAACTCGTGAATTATTGTGCCTGAATCAGTGTTGTACAAATGCATTGTATTTTGTTGGCTGGGGGTACTAGTTACACTTGTGTATCCTGTTTTGGACCAGTTCCCTTCTGTTCTATCCTGAGACACTAAAACTCTGACGTGAGCGTTATTCCAATCATTAGAAGCGATGAACTCAACAGCACCGTGCTTCGACCATTCGTTTGCATCATCTAAGATTTTATTCTTCATCTTACTGTGACACGCATTTATCTCGTCAAAACTGGTGCAAGCTTCTAAGAAAGCTGGATTCTGTGTTTCTATTTTTACTGCCACCCTTATTTCGCTACCAAGAGGCCATAGATCATCTAAGGTACTTCTAGTTAAACTCTCACGTGGCACTCTCGTGGTGTTGTTCGCCGGGTCAGGATGTACTGTGGAGACTACCTCTTCCGATCTAACTCTATCTGTATCTATGAATAGGGCCATATTCTCACCGACCTCTTCAATATCCGTAGAAGATACCAATTGATAGTCACCGGCTGTGTAACTGTTTACTTGCACTATGTATGTTGCGTCAGCGTTGAGGCCTTGGCAAGTATCGATCTCGTTAGTCGAGTCGGCGTCGCATATCTGATTCTGTGAACTGTCATATATGACCATATCAGAATCACCCGACACTGATCGGAGTTCAACTTTGTTAACACCCAAAATTTGGTATCTTCTGTAGCTTCTACTGTCACTTGGATTTATGAATGTACCTGTCACCACTGTACTGGGAATAAGATCTAACACTTGGTCATCTATTACTGGATCGACTGGCGCATTTATTGATCGTCCGGCAATATGCTCGCAAAGACCCCATGATGTTCTTAGATCATTTTGTTCAATAGACCACTCTGTGGTTTCACCAATTTCGTTTGTTAAAACCACTATTTGATCTTCACGATACCATGACCCTGCATCTTCAAGCGGTACCCCTCCCAGCTGACCTCCATCGTTCAAGATCCAGTACCATGTGTTATCAACACCATTTTGTCCGTTATTGCATTCAAAAACTGGAGCTTCCCAGTTTCTTGAATCGACATATTCCCTGCGTGAATCTACTTCGTTAACAGTACCGTTTACACTAGGTGTACAAATATACTCATGGTCAATTGGGTCACTCCCCGCTATGCTCTCTTCCCTTGTATACAACAGTGTTTCATCATTCCTCAACGCCAAAGAATGGTAGCCACTTCCCCCGGAGTAAGCATACGAGTGGAAAATTTCACTTTCATTTTCCTCATAGCTACTTCTGAAACTCGTGCCCCAAATTGGAGTAGACAATTGTTCCTCTGTCGGCAAACTAAATAGCCCGCCAAATTCGATCCCAGGACCAAAATCAGAAGAGAACACTTCGGACCCCCCAATTCTGTTACACGTATGGCGCTCTAATGTGTAAAGAGATGCCCACGTAAGGGAAGTAGATTCAGTACCAGGAGGACAAGACTCATTAGCTACGTTATCCCAGCCCCATTGATTAGTATCGCCACCAGGATAAATGCAGTTGTTAGAAGTAACGACGACATCGTCATCGATTGGCGGGGAAGTACCGGGAGGACAAGACTCATTGGCTACGTTATCCCAACCCCATTGATTAGTATCGCCACCAGGATAAATGCAGTTGTTAGAAGTAAAGGGTGTGGTGGAAGTGACAGGTTCATCGATTGACGTTGTTGTTACTCTACAAGAGGATGATCCGTTCCAACCCCAACCATCTCCAACAGGGTCAGTGTCTTGGCAAGATTGGCTAGTTTGTGAATATGCGTTGCCGCAGATCATGGAAAAACTAATGATTAGTGTTGAAATTCCGTTGCATAACTTCACTATAGAATCCTTTGTTTAGCAAATTTTAATAATTATTTATTCTTCAATATACAAACCTCAGATTGTTTTTTGCATCCAGTTATAGAATATGTGAAGTGCCCTGCAATGCTTTTGTGGGATACCTCTACTTAGTGAAACAATGAAACGAACTTTTAGGAATAATGGTTTACCTAGAAATTGTCGGCTCTTGGTCACGCTCTGCGCAACTTGATGGCAGCGGGAGCCATATGCCTTGTCTCCAATGTTCAACCCGATGGGTATAAAAATTAGGTAGAACACGCAAAAAGGACATTACAAAATGGGACTTACTGTTGTTCGGTGCATAACGGGCGTTATGTTAAAAATAGAAGGCATCCCAGAGATGTTGGGGCGTAATTAAACATACTGCAAGCTAACTTGGTGCGATGCGGGAGGGCGTTTAGAATTCTGTGTCAACAGTCAATTGCGTTGATGGGTAATACTGCTACACATCCAACACAGCATCAAGTCGGCCCTCAAAAAAGATGGCCAATTGTGACAATGCCAGGTTCCAGTTTTGTACCGGCATAGT
>CALDTK010000197.1 GCA_937924035.1 uncultured Saprospiraceae bacterium
TGCTTCAATGCCGTAGATGTTCGCTGCGCCGATGTTTGTGCGCAGACTGACGAGGCGTTCTACTTGGACTGGATCAGGGAGCAGCACTTCTCGAATACCAATGCGATTAGCATATCGCAGGTAAAATGCGGAGGCGTCAAAATTCCAAATGCCAGAGGGGGAGCTTCCGCGAAAACCTAACTCGATGTTGTAGCCACGCTCATCACCTAAAGTCGAATCAATAAGCAAATTAGGATTGACAACGACTAAATCAGCAAAGTTGATCGAACGGTAATTCTGACTTGCATTGGCATACACTTCCAGACCTTTTTTCGAACGGTGTGAAAGTCCAAGACCTCCAATAACAAAGGAACGAGGATTTGAATTTTGACTATTGATCACCGTATCTAGTATCACCTCATTTCCGGCAGACACGAGTCGGCGAAAGTACCCATCGGTAGCAGTGCGGATATGCTCAACCCGGATACCAGGAGTTACAGACCAACCTCCGCCAAGATTTACGAGATGTTCAGCGAAGGCTGCGTAGTTTCTACTCGGGAAGTCATAGTCTGATGTTTCAAGTTCCAACGGATTACTGAAGGTGAAATCTGCATCGGAACCATCACTCGCGAGGCCTTGTCGATTTTCGGTAAGTCCGCTGTAGAATCTTGTACCTAAGATAAGTGTGGCTGGTTTTCCAGCGATATCGTAGCGGTGTAAGAATCGAACTTCCTGTCCAAAGTTGAGGTATTTTCCTTCAATCAGTTCGCGTTCCCGCATCGGGTCTGGGCGGTTGATAGGGCCCAATTCACCAAGCGCATCCCGTTGTGCACTGAGCACGAATGTTCGAATGTTGAGTTTGGTCTTCTCACTAAAGTCGTAATCGAAATGAAGCGCTGCTAGGTTCCAATCGACTTTAAACCAATTGCGTGAGCGTTTGCTTAGACGAGGGGTTTGATCGAACTCAAAATCGAGCAAACCTCCTGCCTGTTGGGCGAGGTATTGCATCTTGGTGAGCTCGATTCCGATGCGAAGTTTTGGCGAAAGCTGATAATGAACATCTAAGTAGCCTGTCTTCTGCTCGAACCCAGAATTATCGCGCCACCCATCACCTTTTTTGAATTGACCAAAGCCGTAATAGCTAACCTTACCGATAGTGCCACCTATGGAATTGAAGCTGTTGAAGAGTCCATAACTCCCTGCGGTTTGTTCAGATACTACCTGGATTTTCCGATCTGCAACTCCTTCTTTCAATTTGAAGTTCAGCAACCCTCCAAACTGAGGCCCATATTGAAGACTTGCTGCTCCACGAACGAGTTCTATCCGTTGCAGTGCCTGAGCGGGTGGGGTATAGTAGCTTTCTGGATAACCGAGCGCATCGGCGGAAATATCAAAACCGTTTTGACGAGTATTGAAGTTTGAACTCCTATTAGGATCGAGGCCACGTGCACCGATACTAAGCTGCAAACCTGCACCATCGTTTTCCCAAACAGTGAGTCCTGCAACGCCTTTGAAAATCTCACGGGCGTTGTTGGTTGCAAGGTTAGCGTCGAGTTTGGAAGGAAGAATTAATTCATTTTTGCGGCCAGCATAAATAGCTACTCCATCTACATCGCGAAGAGTTACTTGTGCAAGTTCGCCGCGAGTTTTGTCAACTACCGTAGCTGTTGAAAGCTCAAACTGCTGTTCGCTTAAGATGACTTTCGTATCATAAGATCCTACTTCAAGATCCATTGTTATTGAAGCGTATCCAAGCAGTTGAAAGGTTACCGAAATTTTGGTCGAGGCTTCAAATTCACTTGGAACATTAGGCGGAGTTAGCTTAAGTGAGAACTCGCCTTTTGCGTCACTCAGCGTATTGAATTTTCCGTTCGAAGCACTAACAACAACAAGCTCAAGTGGCAATTCAGAGGTCTCATCAAAGATGCTACCTGAGATGAAGGCATTGTCAATACTCGAGGCTTCGCCTTGCGCTTGCACCTCCATCGAGAGTCCTAGCATCGAGCCCAAAAGGAGGGTAAGAGTAACTATGTATTGAAGCTTCTTCATCTTTCGAATGGGAGTATCCACGGTTTTGGCGAAAGCCCATTTTCCTCAGCTGCAAGATTGGTCGAAGGATCGATTAATCGGCGAGATCTTCGTCCGTTGAGTGCCACAAAACTCTCCACGTTGACAATTGGTTTCTTGAAATTGTGACGCTGTGCAAATTCCTTGGCTAAGTGCTGGCTGAACTGTAAGATGAAGTCAGGCTGAATCGCCATTTGCTTTTCTTGATATGGTGTGAGGAAGTCCAAATTGTTAACCTCCGCTCGGCGTTCGCTTGCACTGTCTTTAATGGTAAAGGTGGCGACGCCTACTTTTTCTACGAGCATGACACGCCAACCAAAACGATAGCCTTCTTCACTCCAGGTTGTAGGTCCGGGGTAGGCGAGTGCTCGGAGTGGGAGGATGAGTTGACAGATGAAAAAGAGGGTCAGGAATACAGTGGTGTATGTATTGAGCTGAAGTAGGGGTTGAGATTTTGGACTTGGGAAAGTGCTATTGGTATTAAGGAAATCTTTAATGTGTCGCCTGTTTGGAACAGGTATCAGGAAGCTCTTCGCGTCTTGCTCTAATTTTAGGGTTTGGGTTTGCTGAAGAGCTTCTTGACGGGGTGGAAGAGTGCTATTGGTATTAGGAAAACTTTTAATGTGTCGCTTGTTTGGAACAGGTTTCGAGTACCCCACCAATCTCGGATTTGAATTCCAAAGCACCAATTCATCAATGCTACTGTTCAACTTGCCTCTTAGCTCAATTACCAGAGCCTTCGCCTTTCTTAAAAACGTATCCTGAGCTTCAGCATCGAAAAACAGCAACGTACTCGTCATCATAATCAACGGAAACAGACCGATGTTAAACATTGCCCATGTCATGAGGTGAAATACAATTACCGCAACGTATGCCCACTTTCTTGACGGTCTCCAAAGCAACCAACCGATAATCGTCAGGTCATACAAGCACCCTGTCCAACTAAACGCGTAAGCAACCCAAGGCTGCCTTAATAATTCTCCAACCAGAGGATAGTGCGCTCGCTCCGGCAACCAAATCGCCATTGGCATCGCTTCAAGCAACCAGTCAGCATTCACCTTTGCCAGTCCTGCAAATGTGTATACGATCGCCAATTGAAACATCAACAGATATCGATACAACTTGGGAACCTTCACTAGTTCACTTACTCGGCCAACAAGAACATCAAGAGAGAAAGCTCGGTGAGCGGGAATAAAAAACAGTAACACGGTGAGCAAAATCACCAAATAGTAATGGTTTAGATAATTAGTAGCATCCAGCAATTCTGCATAGGTGAAACTGAGAAACAGTATCGCCACCGACCATCTATAGCGATAGCCCAGACTTACCGAAACAGCAGATGCAGTGATGACTCCATACAATGCGGAGGCTGAGACGCGGTCAGGTCTTGGAATCCATTCGAATCCCCAAAAGCTGAAAAAGAACTTTGGCTCCACCAGCAAAGTCTCAATCCAGCCTTCAACCATAAAGCGCAGTGCACCGAAAGCTACAACAAGGCCAAACAAGATTCGAAAAACGACTAGAGGCGTAATGCCTTCTGACTTCCGCCAAAATCCATTACGTCCATTTCTTGTACTTGGTAATATGTCTTGGTGATTCTCCATTTAGTCGCTGTCGCTTGGATTGTCAACGTAGGTTATCGAAACACAAGCGACGGCCGGGATATCTGTTTTCAGATTGACGACCTGACGCGAAATTTGGTTATATGCTTCTTGCATATCATCAACGTCTTCTTCAACAGCAGCTTGAAGTGGTCCATCAACTCGAGCAAGTGCAGCCGTCATAGCGGCATATTGATTTTCAATGTCATCAACCAAAGTCTTTGCATCGGAAGTTGGAAGACCTTCAATATAATCGGCGAGGCTTGGCAAGCTCTGAGTCGAAGTTTGATCTGTTGCAAAGAAGGCCGATGAGCTGGCGTTGATAGCCAACTGAAGCCTTTCAATTGAGGTTTCACTGTAAGGAGCTTCAACCGTTTGCGGATTGGGGAATCCAAGAGTATTGACTCCGAACGGTGTTCCAATACGATCGCGTCGTGTGTTCTCGAAATGTCTACTTAGTCCATTTATGAGCTCACTGAGTCCACTACCCGCCGATGTTCCAGTGCTTGCCGTGAAAGAAGATTCAGCATCATCCCAGGTAGCACGAAGCAGATTCATTTGATTGAGAATAGCAGTGGTTAGCTCCGCAATTAGTTCTCTTAATGCTGTACTGGCGGACAGTCTTTGATTGACATCTGAAAATGATCCATTGAATAGCAAGTAGTCAAGCGCTGGCAATCCACGGTCAAAATTTGGAGGAAGACTTTCGTCAAAACTGCCTGAAGTAAGGAGTGCATCCACAGCGTCTTCGTCTACTGGAAAAGCATTGACGTGCTCAATAGTTAATAATGATCCGTCAGGGCCAAAAGCAAATGGCTCAACAAGAATCCAAGCATATGAAGTCTCTAAGAAAGCTGCCCTGAGGCTACTCAATTCGTTTTCGGTTGGTGCAGCGAGATAGCTTAACGCCGTATTGTTTAGGACAACAGCTTCGTCTATTACAGCGGAAGCTCTGCTATCTATCAGATCACTATACCTTGAAAGGACTTGCGCCTGGTCGACAGTCGAATTACAGTTTGTAGATGTACCCTCGTCATCTGCTCCGCAAGCAGCGAGACCAATAACTAAGAGGAAAGAAAGTAGTCTAATCATCTCGGTGTGGTGTTCATTATTTTAAAGCTCTGCAGCGATGTCTTCAAGTCCATAAGCTTCCGCCAAAACGCGTCGCGCTTCGGTGATTTGTGCGTCGGTGGTTGGGTAGAAATTCATATCTGTTATTTCCGAACTTCCTGCAAAACCAGTTAGCCACGTCGAAACCTCTTGGCGTGACAAACGTGAAGCTTCGTTAAATTGAAGTGACCAACCGAATGCAACCGCTTCGCTTAAAGCATGAAATTTCCGGGTAACATCATCGGTGTTTTCTAAGGCACTGTTCAAGTAGTGAATAGCAGTAGAAGCAGAAACGAGCTCCCAATTTTCGCGGATGATTTCTATTTGCGCATCACGAGTAGTGAGGTCTTTGGCTGAGATGGCTGCTCGACCTGTGAGGTAGCCATCCATGATTTTAGCATTCGTACCTAGAAGTGCATTTCGATCATTGCAGTAGTCACCCCAAAATGCGACTCCATCAGTGTTTGAAGGGAAATCTGTAGGAACACCAAAGTATCCAAACGACTCATCCCAGTGATGCTCCATTGCAGTTCCTTCTCCAGGTTCTACGGCTTCGTTATCGACATCCATTCTGTCTGATCCGAGATACACTGATGTTCCTTGGTAATAGAAGCAGGCGCCCATGAGTCCTTTTTCGATAATCTGTATGTACTCGATTCCATTTTCATTGAATACGTAGCTTTTTTGGCCATCTGCGCTCGATGATATTCCGGCAACTCCTTGTGAGGCTGGGGTAGTAGAGGCACTATTTTGTGCAAGCGCTTCTAGGTAGGTGTCGAAGTCTGCTCGTACGATCTCAAACGTTTTCGAGCGAATATCTTTTTCGTACGTGCGACTGAAGTCTGCACCAGCTTCGTTTGCATACATCGCTTTGAGGCGATTTGCATCTAGAACATCACCTTCCTGTGCTGTGACCATGTAGCTCTTTAACTCGTTGAGTTGAGCAAGTCGAGATAATTGACCGCTATACGATACGTTGTCGAACGAATAGGTGTCTGGAATTTCAAGTGTTTCTGTAATGTCTACAGGGTCTCCCTCGGTACAAGACAAGAAAAAAACGGTTGCCAAAAAGAGTAAGCTCAAGAGCGATTTCATAAGGAGTCTTTTTCGTTGTTCTTATTTAGACTTAGTCTAAGACAAGACAAACGTAAGCTAGAAATCCTCCTCAACCAAGCAATGTGGATTTAGAATTCTCCTGTTTTTGTCAGGACCGCCAGCATCTTTCTCTGGCTTATCGTTAATTACACCGAGGCTTAGCATGGCTCCCGACAAGCGTTGACATCGATTAAGCAAACACCACCAAAGAGTCTGTACCGAATCTCTTCTCCCTGAAGGAATAAGGCTAGCCTACGAGATGTTTGCGTTCCAAATTCTTTAAAACTGGCCTACCTCTTCACCACAGATCTGATTCCTCGGCCATCAGTTGTCTCAACTTCGATTCGGTAAACTCCTG
>CALDTK010000198.1 GCA_937924035.1 uncultured Saprospiraceae bacterium
GTCTTCTGTTTGATACTCTTTCTTTAAAACCGGCTCAATGCTGGTGAACATCCGACTATCTTCATCGAGTGCATCACCGTCGAAACGTTCGCGTTTAATTGCCCAGCAAACACCGTCAGCACCAAAGCCCATCAACTCATAATTTGAGTATTTGAGGCCGAAATCTATTCCGACTACCAGCATCTGTACTTCTGCGGGTATCTCGTGGCTGTATTGTTCGCGCCTTGCTAGTAGTTCGTGTGTTGGTATTTCGCGCGATGCCTCATCTTGATACGGCTTGGCACGAAACTCATTAATGAATCGCTTAATGTGGAAGTTGTTCTGTGTTTTCTTCAATGCTTCCGTGTAGTCAATGCAGCGTCTTACAGCGCCTTTCCAATCACTACGGCCATATAGACCAGCGCCATCATCCGTGTGCTGTATGCCGACCTTATAAGGGGCTGGCACCACTTCGAAATCACTCCCTAACTTCTTTTTGAAGTCACCGTCATCGCCCTCATTGCAGTCAAACCAGAATCCTGACTCTGAAACCCATCTGCAATCATCAATAACGTCTTTGTACCTATCGTGCGTCCAGTCATCCTTGCACCACCGGCACTTGTGCCTGACTGATTCGGCCCGCTCCTCTGACCCACCTTCCTCATCAAACTTAATGCCCCAGTCATCGGGCTTATCGCCCCACCTAAGCACTGAAAACTCGCCACATAAAGGGCAAGGTATTTCACACTGCATGATGTGTTCACAAGCGTTCAGTAGCTCGGTAACAATTCCATCAATCGACTGTGGCGATGAAAACAATCGTTTGCGGCCAGGTATCAACAGCCCTTGAAATCTGCCGTCGAATCCAGCCCAAACACTACCCTGATTTGACGGGTCGCCTTCAATCTTCTCGGCTTCGTCTGCTGTAGCAAATGAAACCGTGTATTGTGATGTAGATCCAGCGCCACCAGCACCAAAGAAATACTGGCTACAGGTTTTGTACTGCTTCTCTTTGATCTTGTTGCGCGTGTCCCGCATCTTATCGGGATCTGACAGCATCAGTTCGCGAACAAATGGAACCGTTGCCTGCCAGTGCTTGATTGATTTGTCTAGTGAAGCGGCCATTTCAGCATTGGGCATCACGTAAACCGATGACTCGCCGCGCTCAACTAGTAACATGTGAGCCGCTACAGCAATTTCTGTAAGCCCTCGTTGCACCGCCTTGCGCATGATTAGCTCAAGTATGTCGGGATGCATCCACATCAACATTATGCCGATCTGGTCTGGCATTGTTTTCCAGTCCTCACCGCCACCCTTGAACGGCGGGGTGCGGTAATCATCATCCATCATCTGGACTAGATTGCGCTGCTTCCGTGTTTCATAAACCGAGATACACCTTTCGGCTGTATCAATCGCTTTTTGCGAATAGTCTTCGATGTTCTCTTGCAAGCTCATTCTTTTTGCCGACTAGTGCTGCGGCAATCTTCTCTCTGCCTCTACCGTCAACAGCAGGGCAGGCTTCTGACGCAATATTGGGTATCTGGTCAATGGCTTTTGAAATTGAATTATGTATTGGCGTGAAAACAGCTTCGATATCTTCCAAGCGTTCAACAAATGATTCAGCTATGTCGTTTTCACGTTTTAGCTTCCTCACTTCTTCGTCGTATTTGGGGCCGCGTTCTGAGTCTTTGCCATCCATCGCGGCTTGTAGGTATTTGACATAGCCCTTGACGGATTCAAGAAACTTGTACTCGCCGCGCTTGTTCTTGAATACAACGCCTTCGTTTGATAGTTGTTGTATTCTTCTTGTGGTTAGGCCAAGAAAGTCTGACAGTACCGATACTTCAACTGTCTGAGAGTCAGCCACGTTCTGCGGCTACTTCTGCGAATGTTTGGCCGGTTGATTCTAGGGTTGCTTCTTTGCCGGTGTAGTCTTGCCAGCGGGTTACTATTACGTCGTTGTACGCTTCGGATAACTCAGCGATTCGAGAAATTCTATTTGTTTTTTCGCACGCGATTAGTGTTGATCCAGACCCTCCGAAGATATCCAGAACCATTGCAAGCTTTGACGTTGTTTTGTCTATGGCTTCAACTGCAAGTTCTACAGGCTTTTGTGTTGGGTGCTTGTATTCCGCCGCCCTATCCTTGCCAATTGACCAAACACTTCCTATGCGCTTTCCCTTTAGTTCAGCGCCCCTGTGGAATACTAATGCGACTTCATAATCCGTTGAAAATGTTTTCTTTAGATCGCCAATACCCCCGCCACCTTTAGACCACACAACCATGTTTGTGGGGTATCCGAACGCCTCGGTCTGTGCAATCCACTTGTCCAGAACTTTCCAAGCCGTCCAGATAAACATCCAGCCGGTTGAATATATCTCGAGTGTTGGAGCGATATCCAAAACAACGTCATCGTTCTCAAGCACTGCAAACTTATCTGTCTTTGTTCGCATATTGCTTTGATAGCTGATCCCGTATGGCGGATCAGTAAAAACCATATCAGCAACTTTGCCCTGCATTAGTAAATCCATCGAATCAGTCGATAGTGAGTCTCCGCACATGAGCCGGTGCTTGTCCATCAGCCAGATATCACCCAGTACAGTGACCGGATCTTCTGGCACTTCGGGAACATCGTCCTCATCTGTAAGGCCGTCAGTTGACTCAATCAATGTGGCGACTAATGCATTGGCCTCTTCTTCGCTAAAGCCGGTTAACCCTACATCAAAGCCGGCTTCGGCCAATCCTTCCAATTCAATCGCCAGTAACTGCTCATCCCATCCGGCGTTTAGCGCTAGTTTATTGTCGGCCAGGATGTATGCGCGTTTTTGGTCATCGGTTAGGTGGTCGAGGCATATCGTGGGAACTTCTGAAAGCCCCATCTGTTTAGCTGCCGTGATTCTGCCGTGCCCTGCTATCACGCCTAAGTCTGAATCAATCAATACCGGATTGGTAAAGCCAAACTCCAACATTGATGCGACTATTTGATCAACCTGCTCATCGCTGTGTGTTCTTGCATTGCTCTCATACGGTATCAATTCAGATACCGGAAGATACTCAATGTTTAAGTCGGTCAATCAGATTCCTGAAACGAAACGGGTTGAGAATT
>CALDTK010000199.1 GCA_937924035.1 uncultured Saprospiraceae bacterium
TTTTTCCCTGGGCATTCGCTTGATTTTGAATTTCCTGGTAACAACCCTATTGGTCCAGATGTCGCCGCATTTTTCAGCAGCTTCTCCTTACAGAGCGGGGCGATCTCTATAGCCTTATTCCTAATAGTCTTGCCGGCTATGACCTATTTTTTACACCTGCACTTACCAGGTTCAGATAGTGATCGAGAAAAGCGTTTGGCTACAATAGTTGGCCTTACCATTCCTTGGTTGATTATTGGATTGCTGGCTTACGTCAATGTGATTGTTCTCCTCGTTTTTTTACCCTTCCTTTTATTGTGGATGAGAGGCATCACCTTTCATGAAGGGAAAGTAGGGAAAGGACTTCGTAAGGCAAGCAATTTATTCGGAGGAGAGTTTGCTTCCGTTATGGTGTTGTATGGATTGTTGCTCGGCTTTTCGTTTGTTGTAGGATTGATAACGGATTTAGTTTGGGCCAGATTTGGCCTGCCATTTATCATGTTTAATATTCCGCCTTCATGGACGAATTATTTCGATACTTATATGGCTGTGTTAGCTGTTAATGATCTTTCGATTTTAATAATCTTATTACTGTTTTGGGTGCAGAGTTATGGTCTGCTTTATCATGGTTTACATGAACGATATACTGCTGAAGGTTTGATGCAGCGTATTGAAAAAATGCTTCCCGTTTGACCTTCAGTATTCGCCAAGGTTGGTTTCTGTTAGTGTTGACGCTGATACTCATTGTGCCTACGATCAGCTCTTGCGATGAGCAAGGCAGCGAAGCGGTTTATGAAGATTACAATGAAGAATACGTAGACGATAGTGAGGTCGAGGAGTACGAAGAAGGATTTGTGCTAGATGAAGATTTCCTCTCTGAAGAAGATTCTGAAGACCTCGACCCGCCTATACCAGAGCTTGCGACTGTAGCACCTGTTGGTGAGGTTGTCGCTGATGAAGATTGGGACAGAATCACAAAGGATATTTCATACGAGCGAACGAAGAAAGAAGAGCCTCAAGCAAAGGATTTCAATCCTGGAGTAAACTTTGGGAAAGGTATTGAGACAGGTTTTTCTGTGCTTGTGTGGGTGCTCGTAATCGCGCTAATTGTTGGTTTTCTCGCTTGGCTAATAATGCGGACGAAAGTCGATAATTCCGTTGATAAAGTTCGTGACTTTTCAGTCACCGATGAGCTGCTTGCTGCAAGCAAAAAGGAGTTGGAAGACGCACTTACTCAAAATTTAAATGCCAAAGAATACCGTGCGGCAATTCGGTATCGATTTGGACAAATTCTGCAGGAGATGCGCAAACAAGGATTTCTCATTTGGGTACCCGGTCGCACCAATGCAGAATACCAAGAAGCACTATCTGAACCCTTCAATAGCTCGTTTGGGGTTTTGGCGAAAGCTTTCTCTTACGCCATGTATTCTGGAAGAGAAGTCCGCCTAGTAGAATATGAGGACTTTGCTCAAAAGGCAGATGCATATCTAGCTACGTTTTCCTCGCTTTCGCTAAAACCTAACAAGCGATGAGGAGAGTAAATTATATCATATCTCTTTTCGCGCTTGGCTTACTTATTAGCCTTTCAAGTTGTGGAGATAGTTGGATAGAAACCTACGATCCAGGTTCTGATGAACCCTATGGAATCTCTCTGATGCCTGAGATTCTAAAAACAAGATATCAAGGAGCCGAGTATGAAGCTCTGAATCGCAACTGGACCGTTGAGGGACTCTCTCAGAGTGACAGCACACTTTACGTTGCGGTAGGGAATGGCCTTCTATATACTCAGTCTGAAGCAGATGTTTTGGCAAGTTTCGTAGAAGAGGGTGGGGAAGCTTTTCTTGCAGCAAAAGAAGTTTCCAATCGGCTTCTAAGTTTCTTCCTTGATGAGAGCTGCTTAGGTTATAAGGATTTAATGCCTTACAACAATCTCGACTCACTTGAACGAGTAGTGAGTGCAACTGGTTCGGCAATTCAAATGCCCGTCATCTATAAAGTTAAAGGCGCGCGAGGCTCTGGAAATTACATCAATGCAGAGGAGTACGATTGCCTTTTAGAGGCAGAACACTTACTGATTATTCAGCATGACTCATTGGACTATTCTGTTTATCATGATGAGCAAAACAGCGCACAACCCATCATGTCTCGGTTCTCCTATGGGGAGGGCCATTTCACGCTATTGAGTCATCCGATGTTGCTTACCAACGTGTATGCTACAGACTCTCTTGGACGAAATTCCATGGAAGAAGTGCTGAAGCTGCTTCCTGCTGATGTAAGTCAAATCGCCTTTGATTATCAAAGAAGAAGTTCACAGCAAGCAGTTGTAAAGGATAATATCCCGAAGAAAACCAAAGAAGGTTTTGACGATGAGTCGAACATTCTTAAGCACGTTCTTGCCCGACCTCCACTGGCTTTAGCATGGTATCTTTTGCTCCTAGGCTCAATTGTTTTTCTCATCTTCGGAGCGAAGCGCAGACAACGGCTTATTCCCTTAGTCCAACCGCGGAGAAACACAACACACGAGCACCTTGGTAACATTAGTCGACTCTACCTTTCTCAACCCAATAATGCCTTGATGGCGGGGAAACAATTCTCCCTTTTTGATGCCTATTGCAAACGCCGATTTGGCCTTCGCCCATTGCAGAATGAAGCGGACTTTGAACGCTTCAGCAAAATGGCAGGGGTGAATACTCAACATCTCGAAACACTCAAACGCTACCACTCAACCGTCGCTCGTAACCAGCCAATAAGCAATACTGGATTCGTATCTATTGTACGCATCTTGCAAGCGCTCTACAAAGGCGTCGGTCGTCGTTTTGATTAGAATACATGGAAATGCAAGAAGATCAACAAACACCAGAAGATCAACAAGATCCTCAACCACCGCAAGGACCACCTTCTTTGCCTACACAGCCGAGTGCCCCTGTGCCTCAGCCTAGTAGTGGTACAAACAAAGTTCAAGAACTTGCATATCGTATTCGTACAGAGTTACAACGCGCAGTTGTAGGACAGACGGACACGATCGACTTTGTTATCGCAGCGCTGCTCGCTGATGGTCATGTACTCCTCGAAGGAGTTCCTGGTGTCGCAAAAACCATGGTAGCCCGCTTGCTCGCAAAGGTGATTAAGCTCGATTATTCACGAATCCAATTCACCCCAGATCTCATGCCTTCCGACTTGTTAGGTACCAACGTGTACAACATGCAGGAGAGCAACTTTCAGTTTCAACCGGGGCCAATTTTTTCGCAGGTCATATTGATTGATGAAATCAACCGGGCTCCTGCCAAAACTCAAGCTGCGCTCTTCGAGGTAATGGAAGAGGGGCAGGTTACCACCGATGGCGTTACTCGAAAACTCGAAGAACCGTACATCGTGGTAGCTACGCAAAACCCTATTGATCAAGAAGGAACCTACCGACTACCTGAGGCACAGTTGGATCGTTTCCTTTTCAAGCTAACCGTAGATTATCCATCATTGGATGAGGAAAAAGGCATCCTGCGTCGCTTCCGAAATGATTTCCGCCATTCCGTCGAGGATGAATTGAACATGGTAGCTAGTTCAAGAGACATCATTGAAGCACGAGAAGCCGTTGAAAAAGTTCACATTGAAGACGCGTTGATCGACTATATCGCAACACTTACTGTTGCTACACGTGAAGATCCAGGCATGTATTTGTCCGCATCTCCACGTGCATCTCTTTCGCTCATGCAGGGTGCAAAAGCGCTCGCAGCCATGAACGGACGTGACTACGTTATTCCTGAAGACATTCGCTTGGTGAGTCTTCCTGTGTTGCGCCACCGTCTCATGCTCACTCCAGAGCGTGAAATGGAAGGCGGTGATCTTGATACAACGATTCGTACGCTTATCGAGCAGACCGAAGTACCTCGCTAACCTTGGCCACTAAAAAAGTCATAGAAGATCTTCCGCAGCCACACCAGCCTTCTCGCTGGTGGTCGGATATGTTTCTGCGCACTCGATTCTACTATGCATGGGGGGCAGGCCTCGTCCTTTCTGCAATGGGGATTTTCTGGCTGCCCTTGATGTACATCGGAGCTTTTATCATTTTGCTTCTTATAGCAACAACCATTTTCGAATACATCTCTATTACGCGTTCTGCGAAACACCTCCTCGCTTCGAGAAAAGTCGATCCGAGAATGAGCTTGGGAGATGAAAACCCAGTGGTGGTCCGCGTGATCAATGCGAGTAAAACAGCCCTTTTTCTTGAACTTGTTGATGAGCTTCCGACGCAGTTTCAGGAGCGCGATTTTGGAAAACAATTCTCCTTAGCAGCCGAGTCTGATCGTCAATTGAAGTACTCTTTGCGTCCAACGGGACGTGGCGTTTACACCTTTGGAAGGTTGCTCCTTTTTACAGGAACAAAGATTGGCTTGGTTGAGCGAAGACTCTCTTTCGGTGTTGAATCACATCAGGTATCGGTATATCCTTCCATCATTCAAATGAAGCAGCAATTGCTGCGGGTGCGCCAACTTTTGCGCCGCGAAGGAAGTGAAGTGAAGCAGCGTCGATTTGCTCGTTCTTATGAGTTCGATCAAATAAAAAACTACGTGGCAGGCGATGATTACCGTCTGCTCAATTGGAAAGCTACTGCAAGGGCCAACGAACTTATGCTCAATACCTATGTGGAAGAACGTAGTCAGCAAATCGTGGCCCTGATCGATACAAGTCGTACCATGCTTTCTCCATTCGATGGGTTGAGCCTCCTCGATTATTCGATCAATTCGAGTCTAGCCTTGCTGAACGTAGCTCTTGTAAGAGGTGATCGGGTTGGCTTACTTGGCTTTGATAAAAATATCCATACGAGGGTTCCAGCAGCAGCTAGACCCGAGCATATGCAGCGTATCCTCGAGGTCTTGTACAAGCAAGATTCTACCGATCACGAACCCGACTACGGTGCGTTGTATCAGTATGTGAGACGACAAGTGAAAGGGCGTTCGCTGCTCATGTTGTACACCAACTTCGAGACGATTATTTCATTGGAACGTAACCTCCCTGTGCTTCGACAAATGGCGAGGGCACACCTGCTAGTCGTGGTCATGTTCGTCAATTCAAAGATTTCAGATGAATTAGCAAATGCTCCATCAACGTTGGAAGAAGCCTATTTGAATACGATCGCAGGAGAGTACGATGCCAATCAAGTGCGCATTGCAGCCACCCTTCGAAATCATGGCATCTTGGTGATGCGAACCACTCCGCAAGAGCTTACCGCCAATGCTGTGAGTGAATATTTAAGTGT
>CALDTK010000200.1 GCA_937924035.1 uncultured Saprospiraceae bacterium
GCCTAAAAGTGTCCCAATAAATCCAAGGGAAACAATCGCACCAGTGAGGTAACGCACTACTTCAAGTTCGCCCTCTGTAGCTTCCTTGCGTGTAGCGACTTGTGCTTGAAAAACCTGCAAGGTCTCGCCAACATTATTTGCGTTACGAAATTGAGTGCATGCTTTTTTAACCAATTCGCCCAAGACACTTCGTTGACCACTTTGTTCACGCCGAATGACTTCCAGTTTAATTCCAGATACTTCTTCGGGTGTAAGAACGAGTTGATCTTGCTCAGGTAAAAGCCCAAGTGAGAGGGCTTTGTTTTCGTCCGCAAGCGCTTTCCGACGTTGCGAGAGCAAAACGACACTATACGCTGCGACGCCATAAATAGCTGCTTGAATATATCCAGATGTGGATCCTCCGAGAAGCTGTACAAGTCTGGATAGTGATCCGCCTTCCGGCAAAACTGCAGCTATCGCAATGAGGCCGAACCATGTACCAAGACTGGCCATGAGGGCCACAAAAAGTGGGGCTCTATTTGAAGTTTTCATGATGTTGAGTTTGAGACCAGCGATTTTGTGCTTTACACGAGCTGGTAGTTTTAAAATGAGGTTTGGTTTTTTACGACAGTTTGAACAATGCTCAGAAGCACCATTGCAGTGATCACTACTTTACCTAGTTGTAAATGTTCCGTCCGCCTTCACGACGACGGTGATTAAGCGAGTTCGGGTTTCTGCTAATTTGAGCGTACGCTTATAGGTTTCTCCTCGCGGCTTTCCTTTAGCATCTTTAGTGTAAATGAGTCCATTGACAGCTACACTCGTCTTTTTACTACCGCTTTCCTTAAACATTGCGTAGATGGTATAAGTACCTGGAAGAATATCATCAAACTGACGTACAGCTTCTTGGTTAGTCCTCAGATCATTCCCGAAAAGACGATTCCTAGACTTACCTGAATCCCAGTTACCGATCTTACTGTCTCTCTTCCGGTTACCGAATACACAATTATTGCCTTGGCAAACAAAGAGATCTACATTGTCATTTTTGTCCGCCCAGTTTAGCTCGAAACTTAAGCGAGCAGGTACAGAAGGAGGAGTACCTCTATAAGTCGGCTGTACAGGCACAGGCTTAGCTGCAGGAGGTGCTGGGACGGGCTTTTTTGGAGTAGGGACAGATGCAACTGGTTTGGAAGTCGGCTTCGCTTTACTCGCAGCGACACGCGCATCGGCTTTAGCTTTTGCTGCATTCGCTTCAGCTAATCTTCGAGCTGCTTCCGCTCTTTCAGACGCGGATTGAGCTTTTTCGGATGCGAGGATAGCGGCCTGTCGAGCGGCTTCAGCCTCGGCTGCACGACGACGCTCTGCGGCAAGTTCAGCTTCTAGGCCTCCAACATCAGGGCCATTGATTGCCCGATAATCGACCAGCATCGCAAACAAGGTATCTCCCGAAGTTTTGCCGATAAGGCTATCTGGAAGACGTCCATGAATTTGCATCGTTGCTGTATCAAAATAGATAGAAGCTTGCTGAGCAACAGCTGCACCTTGACCACCTTTTGGAGTAATGATGAAAAGGAAAATAATTGCACCGAGTGCTGCTGTGAGCAGATCGAGCAAGGAAAGGTTGAAGGGAGAATTTGCGCGGCGCATGGGTGAGAAATTTTGAGTTGGAGAATTTTGAATTTTAAATGGGCCCTTCCAACATTTGTAGGAGAAAGAGGCTAGTCCACTGCGTTACTAGACCGTTTTGCTGCTGGATCGCTCCACAGCTAGACTGCTGAAAAGGATGCTAGTCGTAACGTCTAGCTTTGCAGAAAGCAACGAAGTTGCCCAGCTCTTTAGGCCTCCGCGCAATGAATACGCGTCTAGCTCTGGGGTCTCTGCCTCTTTGAGCAGTCCGGCAGGATTGCGGGACGCTCTGTGTTAAAACAGCGTTCCTAAAGAGCAACTCCTGAATTAACCGGTCCTTCGATATTGGATCCCTAGTGGAGGTGATTTTTTGGCGGAAGACCCGCTGTGCGTGGATCCTCGTGCTTCGCTCGGGACTGAAGAAAGCTGCTCGAGAGTATCCTTTGGCAATGGCCAGCGGCAACTGGGACAATGTTTGGCGGTACTAGGCGCATGACCTGCACAGTTGCCACACTCTACATGTTTGGGCGTAATAACAGTAGCGACAGGAGTTGGCGCGTGACCAAAATCTCCGGGGATGCGACAGGCAACACAGCGATCTACGCCAGGAGGATTGGGAGCATTACAATTGAGACAATTCATAAGGCAAGCATTTTGAATAGAGATGGATGTCGGAAGTCAGATGTCCCGCTAAACGTGGGTCCTCGTGTCTTGACCCACGCGACCAGCGGGGCTTTCCACGAGATCGGATGTCGGAACCTTGAACCTTGTAAGTGAAGACGTAGGATGTGCGATCTCAAATCTCACATCCCACATCTCACGACCCGTTAATACCGATCAGCAAATGGAATACGGTATTGATAGCCTACGGTAATTGCCGCCATCCGATTGGTGAGTGTTCCTCGGTTAAATTCGAAGAACTCGTTGGCCGCTTTGTATCGTGGATTGAAACTATCCTTAGTTCCTAGATCCCAAACTGCGTTTAGTGTAAGTCGATTTCTTTGATCGATATCAAAGAATAGACTTGGGCTAAACTGGAAACCGATCATAGTGCTTCGGTAATCGTCGTTTACACCGTTTCCAAATTCAACTTTATAGTTTTCGAAATCGGTTTGCTCTGAGCCGAAATACTCGGTTGTCTCGTCGATACGTCCTGTAATTCCGAAATTGAAGCTTGGGCCTGCTTGCAAAGTGTAACCGATGCGATTTGTGAGGTAATCACTGTATCCAACAAGAACAGGCACACTCATAAAGTGAAGACGTTCTCGGGCATAGAAGTAGGCTGTTTCACCTTCGTCGGTCGTGTAGGTATCCGTCTGGTAATTCGATCCTTTTTGAACGTATTGAAGGCCTGTTCCAAAACTCCATTGACCGAGCTGAAAACCAGCATCAATACCCACGTTTACACCAGGTAGGCGATCTGAAGTTGGATAAAGCTCTAAAAGATCTTCTGTATAACGGAACTTGGAGCCGTTGATGCCTGCTTGTGTTCCGAGATAGAAAGCTGATTGAGCTGTAAGTATGGTAAAGCTTAGTACGCTGAACGCAGCTAGAAGCATGAGTCGAAAGACGAGAACAGCATTCTTGTTGGTCGCCGTCAGGGTTTGTGCTTTTTGTGGGCTGATCATGATGTGGGGTTTGGTGATTGATTAAAAAGAGAAGAGCGCATCGCACTGTATCTCTTCGTTTCATGCCACCAACAACGGCACCTTTACTGTTAAGCCCTCTTAAGAAGTCCTTTGCAAAGCGTTAAGCCCCCACTTTAAGGACCATTTTTAACGCCAATTTTAGAAGTCGGATAGCCGACATTTTGATTTTGGAAAGGAAATAAAGGAAGATCAGTGTGCATCTACCTTCACTTTTCTTCTGGCTTTCGCCAAAACAAAAAGCCGCCATCTGCATGAAACAGTTGGCGGCTCTTAAATTAGGAAACGAGATAATTAGTGTCGAACCACCGGATTCCCATCCATATCCGTTGTTGCCCTACCTACCGACTTGTTCCATGGAATTCCGAGTTGATAGCCTAAGTCTTCAGCTCTTGCTGGATCAGCGGTGTCGACTCCAAAGATCAATTGACTTTCTTCTATTTCTCCAAAGGTGCCAAAGATTCGATCCCAGAAAGAGAACATATTCCCAAAATTCATATCGGTATGAGGTAGCGTATGATGATGATGCACCTTATGCATGATTGGAGTAACAATTACATAGCCCAGTAGCTTTTCAAGTTTTGCCGGAAGGCGGATGTTGGCGTGCGTCCAGTAGGTAAAGAAAATTGTTACGATTCTATAAAAGAGATAAAATGCCAAAGGCATTCCTGTGATAATAACCGCAACTAACGCTGCTAGCTCTCTGAATATGAAATCTAATGGATGATGCCTTGTTCCAGATGTCACGTCTACATGTGTGTCTGAATGATGAACCAAATGCAGTCGCCATAACGCTGGAACTTTATGCAGCGCGTAATGGGCTCCATACTGAGCGATCAAATCCAAGATGAGCAGACTTACCAATAGCTCTGCCCACATTGGCCAATCTACCAGATTTAACAGTCCAAACTGACTCGTTTCTAACCAAGTAAAAACGCCTGCTGTAGAAAGACCGAAGATCACATTGATCAGCATTACAAAGCCAAGCAATATCAAATTGGTACGCGCATGGCTCCACTTACTATACGTGTGTTTTGCGAAAGCATAATACCCTTCCGCCATCCAAAAAACAGCCATGACTCCTACAATCCACAGAGCCTTTCCATAAGTGGGTAGTCCTGCTGCAAAATCAACAATAGCTTCCATGGTCGTAAGATAAGGACAATAGGAATGTTGTTGGGTTCAGGGTTCATGCAGATTGAACTTGTGCTTCGCACTTCGTCAATCTGGTTCAGGGTTCAGCGTTCAGGGTTCAGGGTTCAGGGTAGAAATTGAACTGGCAGACATTTCGGATTCAAAAAATTGCTTCTGGATTTGGCTCATCTCACTATAAGAGTTTCTCGCTCAATCTGCCAGTTGGGGGTTTTGGCGAAAGCTGTGGTCAAAAACATCCTCTTTCGCTACAATTTGTGTTATGCAATGCAGACGGTTTCGTACTTTGGCCGCCTACTATGAGCACTGACAACGTTGAAACACTAGTTGATCCAAACGACGGACCTTCTCTTAAAGGCATGTACCAAGATTACTTCTTGGATTATGCCAGTTATGTGATCCTTGAACGGGCCGTTCCTTCTATTGAAGATGGTCTCAAACCTGTACAAAGACGCATCCTTCATGCATTGAAGCAGATGGATGACGGTCGCTACCATAAAGTGGCCAACGTGATAGGTCAAACGATGCAATTTCACCCGCACGGTGATGCTGCGATTGGTGATGCCCTCGTAAATCTTGGTCAAAAGGAACTGCTTATTGACCCTCAAGGAAATTGGGGTGATCACCGTACAGGAGATTCTGCTGCTGCTGCCCGTTATATCGAGGCAAGACTCACCAAGTTTGCTCTTGAGGTTGTTTTCAATTCCCAAACCACCAACTGGCTGCTTTCTTACGATGGCAGAAACAAAGAGCCTGACACCCTTCCTGTAAAGTTCCCTCTACTCCTTTCACAGGGAGCTGAAGGAATTGCGGTAGGACTTTCTACCAAGATTCTCCCACACAACTTCATCGAAATTTGCAAAGCGGCAATTAAACATCTACGCGGCAAAAGCTTTAAGCTGTACCCAGATTTCCTCACGGGTGGCGTAGCAGATATTACGGACTACCAAGATGGAAAGCGAGGCGGAAAAATTAAAGTTCGTGCACGCATAGATGTAGTCGATAAAAAGACGCTTGCGATCAGAGAATTGCCTTTTGGTGTGACCACTGGCTCAATGATCGACTCCATCTTGAAGGCCAATGACAAAGGCAAAATCAAGATTAAAAAAGTAGATGACAACACTGCCGAAGATGTTGAGTTGCTCGTTAGCCTGCAACCCGGTGTGAGTCCTGAAGTCGCTATGGATGCACTTTTTGCATTCACTAGTTGTCAGGTTTCGATCAGTCCAAACGCTTGTGTTATTGTAGACGACAAACCTCAATTCTTAGGGGTCAGCGATATCCTTCGCGCGAGCGTTGATCACACCAAAGACCTTCTTCGTCAAGAATTAGAAATTAAGCTCAAAGAGCTTCAAGAAAAATGGCACTTCGCGAGCTTAGAAAAGGTCTTTATCGAAAAGCGCGTGTATCGCGAAATTGAAGAAGCAACCAGCTTTGAGCAGGCCCTAGAAATCATCGGAGTCGAAATGCGTAAGTATTTCCGCGAACCTGATGTGAAGAAAGCAGGCGCAAAGGATAAACGAATCGTTCTGCGTCGTAACATCACCGAAGACGATATTGCCAGGCTTACAGAGATTCGGATTAAGCGGATTTCAAAGTATAATTCGTTCAAGGCCGAAGAGCTACTCGCCCAGATTAATGAAGATCTTGAAAGCGTTCAGCACGACTTAGACAATCTTATAGACTACTCGGTTGCTTGGTTTGAAATGCTGCTCAAGAAGTATGGAAAAGGTCAAGAACGCCGTACCGATATTTCTACGTTCGAAAAAGTGCAGGCTTCACTCGTTGTAGCAAATAACACCAAACTTTACGTCGATCGGGCCGAAGGATTTATCGGTTCTGGAATCAAAAAGTCGGAGTTCGTTTGTGATTGCTCAGACATTGACGACATCATTGTCATCCGCCAAGACGGTGTGATGATGGTCTCAAAAATGGCAGATAAAACCTTTGTAGGTAAAAACATCGTCTACGTGGGCGTCTTCGATAAAACCGACGACCGAGCAACGTTCAACATGATCTATTGGGACGGCACGAAAAAACGTGCAATGGCCAAACGCTTTAATGTAACCAGTGTAACCCGTGACAAAGAATATCCGCTTGCCAAAGGCGGACCGAAGAGTAAGATGCTTTACTTAAGTATGCACCCTAATGGGGAAGAAGAAATTGTCTCCGTCATGCTTTCGTCTGCTTCAAAAGCCCGCGTAAAAAGCTTCCCGTTTGACTTCGGAGCTTTGGAAATCAAAGGGCGCGGAGTTGGTGGAAACATGGTCACAAAGTATCCTGTGCGCAAGATTGAGCAGCGTGAAGTTGGTCAATCAACCCTCGGTGCGATTGAGATTTACATGGACGAGGTAAGTGGTCGCCTTAATACAGATGAGCGCGGCAAATATCTCGGAGGCTTTGATACTGGTGATTTGATTTTGGCTGTATACAAAGACGGCACATATCAACTGACCGACTTTGAAATTACTCATCGCTATGATGTAGAACAACTACTCCACATCGGAAAACTTGATGATGCAGACGTCATTTCTGCGGTTTACTATGATGGTGAACGCAAACGAACGCTTGTCAAGCGTTTCCAAATAGAGACTACTTCCCTAGACAACATGCAGTCGTTCATTACTGAGGCTAGAGGATCAAAGCTTCTTTTTGCTTCGCTTGCGCCAAAACCAGTCGTGACCTACAACATGACGATCAAAGGCAAGAAAATGGGTGGAGAAGTTGACCTAGCAGAGTTTATCGATGTAAAAGGCTGGAAATCTCTTGGTAACAAGCTTTCAGATTTGAAGCTGAGTAATGTTAAGATGATTGGTGATGGAGGTCTTTCGGAAGCCTCATCCTCAAAAAAACCTGCGGCTTCCGCCAAAACTTCGTCTACTACTAAGAAGGCGCAAAAAACAACTAGCGATTCTACCATTGCACCTGGAACAACGATTTCACTCGATTTAAATGATGATACTCCCTCTAGTAAATCGAAAAAAAGCACTCCAAAAAAAGGCGGCGGTAAAGGTCAAGAAAAGCTATTCTAGTATCTCTTAAAAAAGTAATCTTCAACGCTTTTTTATCGTTTCACGCAACGGCAACCAATAGCTGTGCGTATTTAGAGTTCAGCTAAAGGCATACGATGTCCATATCGTCAGCTTTTGTCACACTTTTGCTTTTCAAAGCTTCGCCCTCGGAACTTCATTCATGGCCAATCGCCCATCTAAAACGCATGAGCTCATTCGTGAGCGCTTAAGTGCTGAAGCTATTTCAGAAGGTCGAAAGATTTACCTCTCGAGTGCTGTTCGCGAACTTCGCATTGACGTCCGTCGACGTCGTTTTAGCGCCATCATCGACGGAGAGGAGAGCACAACAACCGTAAAAATCGACCACGGCAAAGATGGCCCCAGTTGGATTTGCAGTTCAGATGGGAGAAATCATACCGGCTGTGCACACGTTGCTGCACTTCTAACAGCCATCCGAGAAAGAGAAGCAAGCGAAGGTCCCTCCACAAGCGATGGATCAAAAGAAAAGGAAAGCCTTGTCGATCACTTGATTGAAAATTCTGATCGAGAACATCTGATTCAAGCTTTTCGGCTTTGCCTACGTACATACCCAGAACTTCAAGGAGATCTGGTCTTTACGATACTAGAGAACATAGATGCGGATGGCGAACTCTATGATGAAGTCGTTTCGCTCATGGACGATCCGGAAAGTAGTTCGGACTATACCCTTCCAAAAGATGGATTTGACCCGTACCGCTTACTAGATGAAATAAACTATCTCTATGAGCAAGAAAAGTATCAGCAAACATTCTTATTGAGTAGAGCAATTCTTTCCAAGCTGCTTCAAAAAATGTCCTCGGGAAAAACCCTTATGGAGCATGAGGTTGACTTGGTAATTGCAAGTAGCGGCATGCTAAGCGACCTCACTATTCCGCCCGTCCCAGAGCAACTTGCTGAACAAGTGCATGGACTAGGTATGAAGCTTTTGCAACGCTTTCCGAAACTTGAACCACAAATTCAAAGTAGCCTCATTGCACTTCTAGATGATAGCGCCCTTGATGAGAGTGAAATCGTTGATCTTGAAAAGTCACTACGCTCTCGTTGGGAGCGAGCAAGAAAGAAAGAAAACGGAGCAGTACTCGCTGAGCGTTTGGCTATGCCGCTCGCCCTATTTTATGCACGGACTCGGCAGTTTGGAAAGTTGCATGGCCTCTTTGACAGTTACCTGCAAAACCCACTTCTAAGAGCTCCTGCCCTTGCCGAAATGCTGCACCATCAGCTTCATGATGTTGTCGTTAAATATGTGGAAGACGCTCTAATTGTTCCTGGTGAAGACACCCGTCGTGAAGATCATGAAGACATGGCACGTTGTGGGATGTACAACGATTTGGTCATGATGCTTGTCGAGTCAGAAGAACTCGGTGGCGATCACCGCGACTTGCTGCGAAGAGCATTCATGAGTATAGGTCATCGAATCTATGGCATTCTAGACCTGTACAAAGGTGAGGTCGGAGAAGAAGTCTACCTTAATGATCTCACTGAAATAGCTGAAGAATTAAAGGAGGCTGCTTCAAGAGGAGTGTACGTAGCCTACACAAAATACTTTGTCGTTCTCTGCGAACTCGGACGGTTTGAAGAGGCATTCAAAACCTTAGATACTCAAGGAGTTGTTGATCCCGTAATTTTACTTGACTACCTCCCGAATTTTCTTCCAACCTACAAAGACGCTCTCTTTGAACCAGCCATGCAGAGTATCGTAGAGCTCTTGCCTCTTGCTTCTGAAGACATGCTGAGAGAACTCGTTAGACGAAGCATTACCACCGTTTGGGACATCGACGAAGCCGCAAGTAGAAGTATTCTCAATCGCCATTTTTTAGATATAATCGATGAAGAACTTGCGGATTTCGTGGACTTGTTACTAGGTGATTTTGATCCAGAAGAACTCGATCTCTAGTTTGGTTCAAGCAAGTTCTGTAGCAAAGCTCAACGATCTACCTATTGCACTGTACTTTCACCGCTTGTAGACAGGACAAAGTCCGTACGCTTAGAAACACGCGATGAAAGTTACCGATTACATATCTGCCGCTGATGGCACTACGCTAATCTCATTCGAAGTCTTGCCCCCACTCAAAGGAGGCAGCATGAAGTCAATCTTCGACACGCTCGATCCTCTCATGGAATTCAAGCCGCCGTTCATTGATGTCACCTATCATCGTGAAGATTTTGAGTATGTCAAGCGTCCAAGTGGACATTACGAAAAGACCTCTATTCGCAAGCGTCCTGGCACGGTTGGTATCTGTGCAAGTATCACCAACCGATATGGTGTTGACGCTGTTCCACACCTTCTTTGCGGTGGATTCACTGTTTCAGAAACAGAAAATGTTCTTATCGACCTGGCCTTCCTCGGCATCCAGAATGTGCTCGCTCTAAGAGGGGATGCACGACACTTTGATGGAAAGTTTGTTCCAGAGAAAAATGGACACTGTTATGCTGTAGACCTGGTAAAGCAGGTTGCTGACATGAATCGGGGAAAATACCTCGACGAGCACATCAAAAATGCCGAACCGACAGACTTCTGTATCGGAGTAGCAGGCTACCCTGAAAAGCATTTCGAAGCACCCAACCTTGATATGGATCTTCGTTACCTCAAAGAGAAGGTCGACGCAGGAGCTGAGTATATTGTAACGCAAATGTTTTTTGATAATCAGGCCTATTTCGACTATGTCAAAAAATGCCGTTCTGCTGGGATAAATGTCCCCATTGTACCAGGCTTAAAGCCTCTTACCAAGTATTATCAGCTCAATAGTATTCCGAGACTATTCCATGTCAATCTTCCGAGCGAACTTGTTGAAGGTGTCGAAGCCGTGAAAGGAGATCGGAAAAAGATCAGACAGGTAGGTATTGAATGGTGTATCCAACAGAGCAAAGAACTCAAGGCCGCAGGTGTACCTTGCTTACACTACTACACCATGGGAGATGTTAAGACGATCCGAAAAATCGCAGAGTCTGTCTTTTAGGACCTTAAGTCTGGTTTATTGCTACGTCCGAGTCGATAGCCGATGGTGAGTCTTGCGTAAACATCAATGTTCGTCCTTTCTTGGATTCCTAGCGAAAGAAAATCACCTGTATTTCCTTCTTGCCTGACGAGCTTTCGAGCAAAGTTTCTACCTAGCCCGACACCAGTACTGAATACGAAATGCTCGCCAACGAGGTGTTTATAGGATCCTCCAAAGCCAATAGCCATTTTACTCAGGGTATAATTATCTCTGTCAAAAATTGTGCGTAGGCCTTCTGGATCTGCATCTTCATAGAACACATTAAGGTATCGACCATAAGCGAACAAACTCCATTCAGTATGTTCTGCTTCAGAATCAAAATACATATGCCCTAAAACACCAACACGATAACCGCGTGTACTAAAATTGGGCGTCCAAGGACGTCTAGCCCTGAAAAAGTATGAAGATTGAAGTTCAACGCCTATCAGCGGAGCGACAGGAACTTCAACCATCACTACCGCTGTGCCAGTAAGCGCACTTATGGGATTAATTGTCAGATCTACATACTGAGCCGATGACCTGCTCGCAAACCCGAGTAACAGCAAAAAGCTCAACCAATAAGCACTGCGTTTGACCATTCCATTCATGCAGCGTAAGGTCTATCGTATTTCTAAGCGAGCACGTTCAAATATTGAAACTTCGTAAGGCCTCAGTTGCGAATATTGAAACTCAACCCAAGGATTACTTCGCGTACTAACCTTGCCCACTTGAACACCTGCTACCCTACTCCGTATACAATTATGTCCAGCTAACACAATTCGGCAATTATTACGAGGTTTGACTTCTATGCGCAGCATTCTATTCTTCACGTATCTGTCCTTTACCCTCTGCTCAAGCTTAGCAGCACAAATAAGTACGCCTCAACTTTTCTTTGAAGATTACTCTCGATCCTTTACCGCTCACAGTAAGCTAGTAGACTACTTCGAGAAGGTAGCTAAAGAGAGTCCTAGGGTGACTTTAAAACAATACGGCACTACGTACGAAGGTCGTCCGCTGGTACTGGCGTTCATCTCTTCTGCGGAAACAATAGCCTCTTTAGAGTCTGCCCGAGAGGACCACTTGAAGAGGAGTGAAATCTTGGAAGGAAAACCAAAAGGTTCGCCCAAAGCTGTCGTTTGGCTCTCTTGTTCGGTTCATGGAAATGAAGTTGCAGGTAGTGAAGCAAGTCCGCAAATTCTGTATGATTTAGCTTCCGCCAAAACAGGCGATTCGTTAGCAGCATATCTCGAAAACACCATCATCCTCCTCGATCCTAGCCTCAATCCTGATGGTTATACCCGGTATACGGACGATCAACGCCGGCGGGCAACTTTACTCCCAGATGCAAACCCAAGCGCGTGGGAACACTACGAAGGATGGCCTAACGGTCGCACCAATCACTACCAGTTCGACCTTAACCGCGATTGGGCATGGGCGACACAAAAAGAGACGCAGGCCAGATTGAAGGTTTACCATCAATGGTTCCCACACGTACACGTCGATCTACATGAAATGGGCGCTAATTCAAGCTACTATTTCGCACCAGCCGCCGAACCATATCACGCCTACTTAACAGATTTCCAGCGCTCTTTTCAAGAGACGATCGGTCGCAACCACGCCCGAATTTTCGATAAAGAAGGATGGCTCTATTACACCGGGGAAGTCTTCGATTTACTTTATCCAAGCTATGGCGATACCTATCCCATGTTTAATGGGGCTATCGGTATGACCTACGAACAAGGTGGCAGTGGTTTTGCCGGAAGGGCATTAGAAAGAAACGAAGGAGACACCATTACACTTGCAGATCGCATCGCCCATCATCATGCAACGAGCCTCAGTACAATTGCGGTTGCAAGTCGCAATGCAAAAGAACTTATTGAGGCAGCTGCGGACTACCGATCAGAAGCGAAGTCAAAGGCTAAGGGCACTTATGAGTCCTATGTTTTTCCGAAAGGAGAAAACAGTAGTGGACGCATAAAATCACTGACGGACCTACTTGATACGCACCAAATCACCTATGGTGAAGCAAGCGTAAAAAGTGAGAGTCCTGGTAAAGCTTATGGCAGTACACAAGCGAAATCCTTTTCAGTCAACGTAGGAGACTTAGTCGTCCCAGCACGTCAACTTCAAGGTGTCCTTGCTCAAGTTCTCCTAGATCCAGTTGCTACAGTTGCCGATAGTCTAACCTATGATATAACTGCATGGAGTCTTCCTACCGTTCTGGGTATTAAAGGATTCGTAACTGAAAATCAGATTGGAGATCTACGACCTCATATCAAAGGCTTGATGTCAGGCCCGAGAACTCTACCAGCCTTTGGATATGCAATTTCAGTAGATGCATTAAACACATGGTCTACGCTTGGACCCGAAATTAAAAACGGCTTGGTTGCCAGATATAGCACGTCTGAAACGCAGCTTGCCAACAACACTTTTGCTCCGGGGACGCTATTCATTCTTGCTCGAGATCAGAAGGACAAAGACGCTAACTCGAGCACAATCTCTAACGGAATCTATGCAAAAACCTTCACCAAATTAGTAAGCGAAGGGATTGAGATTCAAGCCCTGAATAAAGGATTGGCTTCAAAAGGAAAAGACCTTGGAAGTGATGAAGTAAAGCGAATTGATGCCCCAACCGTTGTTCTGGTCCAAGACGATGCGCTCGATGTAAACGCGTTCGGTCACGTTTGGCATTTCTTTGAGCAGCGTCTTCAATATCCAATTCGACCAGTGCCTTGGTCGAAGCTTACTGCGCGTGCTCTCGATGGAGTTGATGTTGTGATCATTACGCAAGGAAGACTTAATCTTTCAGGATCTAAGACTGAGGCGCTACAAACTTGGATAAAAGCTGGAGGTCGCCTGATCATCATGGAAAATAGCGCAGAGCAATTCGGAAAACTCGATGGTTTTTCCTTGAGCGAAAAAGAGAAACCCCCAAAACTCATCACTGGTAAAAACGGAGCAGATCCAATGCGTCCTTACGCAAACCGGGAACGAAAAAGTGCAGCAAGTAATACTCCCGGTGCACTTGTGGCTGCTCAAATAGATTTAACCCACCCTCTTGCCTTTGGCTTGGCTTCCGACTTTTTCGTGTTGCGGACCGATTCACGCAAATGGCAGTTTCTAGAAGATGGGTACAATGTGATTGGAATCCGTGAAAATCCTGAAATCAGAGGATTTGTGGGGAGTGCAGTTAAAGATGAGCTTGAAGAGACCCTGAGTCTAGGCATTCAACCAATGGGGCGAGGAGAAGTCATCTATGCTGCAGACAACCTAGCTTATCGAGGATTTTGGGAACAAGGGATGCAAATCTTGACCAATGCAGTTTTTTATCGATAAATAAATACCTGAAAAACAGAACTTCAAGGTCTGAATTTTCGTTGGACTCGAAAAGCAATCATTCTCTCATCTCCCTATTATGAAGCACAAAAAATATTGTTTAGGACTCGCTGTACTACTTGCGATTTCCTTTGCATTTCAAGCGCAAGCGCAAATCGGAATCGGCTTTCGAGCGGGTGTTCTAACTTCTAGCCAAACGTTCAAAGACGTCGCTAATGGTGAAGAAGACGAAATTGACGTAGAGAACATAACAGGCTATGTTGTCGGAATACCGGTCGAACTTGGGCTATCTAAATTTCTCGCTTTTCAGACCGAAATCAACTACTTGCAACGAGGGTTTTCGACTGTTGAGAATAGAAACGCAGTGCTACCTGCATCAAAAACTACTTACGATGTACTCGAGGTTCCTGTCCTTGCAAAAATTGGTTGGACCAGTGAGCGCCTAAGCCTAGCTGCTGTTGTTGGACCATCTTTTCAATATATTGCTAGTGGAAGGACTAAGATTACTGGATTTTCGACAGATCTGATTACTATTCAATCCTCAGATGAAAAGATCGATTTTTCACAGGAAGTGTACGAGAACATCACTCGAACCAATATCTACGGGCAAGCTGGCATTCAGCTCGGCATCCCGGCAGCGGGAGGAAAGTTTGTCTTCGATGCGAGGTATCTTTTTGCGTTAACAGACCAAGATTCTGATGAAGATTTAGAAGTAAGAGGGAAAGGAGCTTCCGCTACGCTCGGCTATATCATGACCTTCGGGAATTACTAGTCAAGCAGTTCTTCAACTCAAGAATAGCCTCATCTGCATCAACGTGCAGATGAGGCTTTTTTTTGTCTGTGCCGTACAATTTCATCTTAGCATGGCTACATGAAGTTGGTTAGTACATATGAATCGCTATCTTGTTGAGATACTTAAGTAATCCGTAAAGGCTTCCACATGATTTCAATCACAAGATTTTCACTTGTTCTTACCTTATTCGCGCTTTTGGCTATCCCTTTATGTGCACAGATTGGTGTAGGTGTTCAGGCAGGGTACTTAAGTTCCAACTTCGGATACAACGATGATGGTTCGTTTGCAAAAGTCCAAAGCGATGAACAGGTAAGTGGCTATGTACTAGGTGTTTTTCTAGAGCGCACGGTATCGAAGAAGTTTTCGTTACAAACAGAGATCAATCTAAAGCAGACAGGGTCTACGAGAGTACATTTTGCTCAACTTGATGATATTCAATCGGTCGAAGAAGAAGTGAGTCGGACGTTCAATTACGTTGAAGTTCCTTTCTTATTGAAGTACAACACTTCCTTTAAGTCTGCTTTTAACAGAGTTACTATTTCAGCTATGGCTGGCCCCTCCCTTTCGTATGCGAGAAATGCTGCAGGAACGAATACCCGAATCTTCGGTGGTGTCCCAAATGCCCGTGCATCAGAATATACGATCGAATTCAAAGAAGAAGGAATCAAAAGAATCGATTTTGGAGGCCAACTCGGTGTTCAGCTTGGTGTCCAAGTGGGCGATGGTCAGCTTATCTTAGATGCGCGATATCGCCGTGGATTTACAAACATGAATGATGGTATCAGCGAAAACGAATTCGGCGGAATTGAAGACTATGAAACCACGACTGGGAGTCTCGCCTTTACTATAGGCTACAAGAAAATCTTTGGGCAAAAAGCTGAAACTTACTGACCAGCTCTAGAGGCAAATTAATCATCAATAGATTTTGAGAATGTCTAAGCTTTTTCGATGAAAACGCTATTCCTAGGCTGGGCCTTTTTACCTTGCACCAAAGCCCTAACCTACCGTGAGTACTACCCCACAAAAAAGCTGGATTCCCGGCGCAGACGACAGTGATTTTCCACTTGCACACCTACCTATGGGTGTACGTATGCGTCCAGATGGATCGCATGCACTTGTTTCTAGAGTTGGCGACCAAGTAGTTGACTTACGTGTGCTTGCTGAGATCGGTGTTTTTGATGACACAAAAGCTGATCGAAAGGACTTTTCACAGAAGAGCCTCAATCAACTTATTGGCAGAGGGAAGGCAGTTACAAGTGCTGTACGTACTCGATTAGCGGCTTGTTTGGATGATGATCCTGGGTATTGGGACTTACGTTCACGTAAAGAGATTTTTCTCCTTCCGGCAAAACAAGTCAAGCTAGTTTTACCACTGGAAATAGGTGACTACACTGATTTCTACTCTAGCATTGAGCATGCGACTAACGTAGGAACCATGTTCCGAGATCCAGACAATGCCTTGCTCCCTAACTGGAAGCACCTCCCGGTCGGATACCACGGACGTGCAAGCAGTATCATGGTGAGTGGAACTCCTATCCACCGACCAAAAGGGCAAACCACTCCAGGAGAGGATGGCAAACCAGGTTTTGGCGAAAGCAGACTACTAGACTTTGAACTTGAAATGGCTTTCGTCGTAGGTCAAGGCAATGAACTTGGTAGCCCTATCGATGTAAAGAGCGCAGAAGATCATATCTACGGAATTGCACTATTCAATGATTGGAGTGCACGTGATATTCAAAAGTGGGAGTACGTGCCGCTTGGCCCATTCTTAGGTAAGAGTTTTTCTAGCACCATCAGTCCTTGGATTACTCCACTAGAAGCCTTGGAACCTGCACGTGTTACTAGCCCACAACAAGACCCGACACCGCTACCCTATCTCCAGCACGCAGGTAACAACAACTTCGACATTAAGCTCGAAGTGTATATCACTCCTGATGGAGGCGAGCCATCGAAAGTCTGTTCGAGCAATACAAAGTACCTCTACTGGAGCATGGCTCAACAACTTGCACACCACACGATTAACGGTTGCAACTTGCGCCCAGGTGATCTTTGTGCGAGCGGGACAATTAGTGGACCTACACCTGACAGCTACGGGTCGATGCTCGAGTTGAGCTGGAAAGGAACCAAACCTTTAACCTTGGCCGATGGTACGACGCGAAAGTTCATCCAAGACGGTGACACCGTTACCATGAAAGCGTACGTTGAAGGTGGAGGCGTGAAATTCGCACTTGGAAGCGTTGAGGCGAAATGCGTTTAGTACGCTAACGCTTGATTACTGCTTTCTACCTTTGAACCATGCGGATTTCTTTGCTCCTTCTGCTTTTCAGCTTGCTTACCATAAGCACTGAGCACAGCTACGGTCAAAACGATGCATTGGTAAAGCGGCTCGATGCGGCTACAGAAAAATTGCGCGACAACCAACAATTGAAGCACGCTTCATTGGGAATAGCTGTAATTGATGTAGCAAGTGGTCGACTCTTGAAAACTTCAAACGCGTCGAGTAGCCTCATTCCTGCGAGTTTAATGAAGGTGCCAACGACGGCAACTGCGCTACAAGTCCTTGGCGAAGACTATCGGTTCACTACCGAGTTATGCTACTCTGGTTCGATTCAAAACGGGGTACTAAATGGGGACCTCCTCATCATTGGCGGAGGCGATCCAAGCTTAGGTGGTGGCAGGCCAAATAGTGCGCTCGATCTAAGTGCTCTACTTGCACGCTGGGCCGATGCAGTTGAAGCTGCAGGTATTAGCAGCATTAAGGGAAATGTGGTTGGTGAAGAGTCACTCGCTCCAGGCGCAGAACCCAGTCCTTACTGGCAATGGAACGATATCGGCAATTACTACGGCGCAGGTGCTGGTGGTCTGATCATCAACGAAAACAAATACACCCTCAAACTGCAACGTACTGCTAATGTGGGTGGCAAACCTAAAGTGGTTTCTTATAATCCTGACCCTGGACAGCTACGCTGGACGAACCTACTCACCAGCGGGGCTTCGAACAGTGGGGACCAGAGCTACATCTTTGGTGCTCCAGGGACAATGGACCGTGTGATCCGCGGAACAATACCGGCTGGAAAAGGGATCTTCAAGGTAAAAGGATCCTTGCCTGCTCCTGCAAAACACGCTGCAGATTGGCTCGCTGAAGCACTTGAAGATCGAGGAATCGATATAAGCGGAGATGCAGTCGCCGCAAACATTCCAAGTGCTCGACAGTCAGCGACAAGTATCGATCTTTATGAAAGTCCAACGTTAAAAGACTTGGTCAAGCAGACAAACTTCAAGAGTCTTAATCTCTTTGCCGAAGCATTGTTTAACGCCCTCGGACGTCATTGGGGGCTCGCAAATGATCCTGAAAAAATTGGTGATCGCATCGTTGAATATTGGGAAAACAAAGGTCTTGATACTGATGGGTGGCAACAACTTGATGGTTCTGGCCTCACGATGCGGAACATGATTACTCCGCTACAACTGACGCAAGTGCTTCAGCTATCTGCTGGAACTTCTGTTCCCAACAGTCTTCCTCGTGTTGGCCAAGAAGGCACCGTAAAAGGGGTTTTACGCAACCAAACTGCTGCTGCTCGCATACGTGCGAAGAGTGGAACTTTGGCCCGATCAAAGGGATTTTGTGGTTATGCTGAAACTACAAATGGCAGACAACTCGCCTTCACCATCATTGCGAATAATTTCACTGGAAAAGACAAAACGCTTCGTGCAGCACTTGGTGAATGGTTGTCTGCACTCGTTGAGTAGCGAATGCTACCTTAGTCCCAATGAATAGAAGCTCCTTCTTCATATTTTCAATCCTGGCGATTTGTCTTGTGACATGTACGCAAGACCGTGTGGATTCAGCCCAAAGTCCGATCGCAAAATTCTTGCAAGAGGATAGCATCTACCGTGCGACTATGGGTGATTCTACGAATAAGCACGTCACTTTCGACTACGAGAATTTGAATAGAGTCGTCTGGCAAAAGCCAAACGTGCTCGTCGAAAGAATGGGAGATCTTTCTGGTAAGACGGTGGTGGAGGTAGGCTCTGGTACGGGCTTCTTTACGCGAAGGTTAGCGCAAGGAGCTGCAAAAGTGATAGCACTCGACATTGATCCTGGAATGCTATTGATGCTTGACAGCTTAAATAATGCGCAACTTGATTCGGCGGCATATGCCAGAATCGACCCTCGCCTGGTTCCCTCGGATGATCCAAACCTTGGTGATAATGAAGCAGATGCCGCCTTGGTGGTAAATACCTTTATGTATATCCCAAAGCGAACAGATTACTTGACCAAATTGATACAGGGTCTAAAGTCAAATAGTGCGATACTCATTGTTGACTTTAAGAAAAAGAGTACACCCGTAGGTCCTCCTGTGGCAAGTAGGCTATCCGTATTCGAGGTAGAGAAGGCTATGCGAGAAGCTGGTTTTGAGCAAATCAATACAGACGATACGACGCTGGATTATCAGTATATCGTGCGGGGGGTGAAACCGTAGGATCTCGGATCTCGGATCTCGGATCTCGGAAAAAGTATATTGACCATTTCATTGCGGGATCGCTCGTACCTCGCTGCTAGACCACTGCGTTGCTTAGACCAAACGTGAACATCGCAAGAGCGAGGCCGTCGCTCTTCGAGGCTAAAATTGCGTTTGTGCTACATGTAGAATGGCGAGCGCAAAAGCAAAAAAAATGCCTCCCCAACGCAAGTTGAAGAGGCATTTAATGCTGATTGAAAATTAGGCGACCACCTATGCATCAACGTTTGCATACTTCGCATTGGCTTCGATGAATGCACGACGTGGTGGTACCTCATCACCCATCAACATAGAGAAGATACGGTCAGCTTCCATTGCATCACCGATGGTTACCTGACGTAAAATCCGTGTTGTTGGATCCATGGTAGTGTCCCAAAGCTGTTCTGCATTCATCTCTCCAAGACCCTTGTAGCGTTGAATCTTGACACTGGTGTCATCTGGTCCGTTTCCGATACGTGCCATTGCTTCTTGGCGTTCAGCTTCATCCCATGCATACTGGAACTTGTTTCCTTTTTGTACGCGATAAAGTGGTGGAGCCGCGATGTAAATAAAGCCCTGCTCAATGAGTGGCTTCATGTAACGGAAGAAGAAGGTGAGAATTAGCGTAACAATGTGGCTACCGTCAATGTCGGCATCACACATGATTACCACCTTGTGGTAACGAAGCTTTTCAACATTGAGTACGCGTTCGCCTTCTTTCTCTTCGATGCTGACGCCTAGCGCCGTAAACATGTTTTTAATCTCCTCATTATCGTAGATGCGATACTCCATCGCTTTTTCGACGTTGAGGATTTTACCACGAAGCGGCAGGATGGCTTGGAATTCACGGTCACGACCTTGCTTGGCTGTACCACCTGCAGAGTCACCCTCCACTAAGAAGATTTCAGATTCGACTGGATCTTTTGAAGAACAATCTGAAAGCTTTCCAGGCAGTCCGGCACCCGTTAGAACGTTTTTACGCTGTACCGTTTCACGTGCTTTTCGGGCTGCGTGGCGAGCGGTAGCTGCAAGAACTACTTTCTCAATGATGCGACGGGACATCTGCGGATTTTCCTCTAGGAAAGTCTTAAGCGCAGCACCAACGGCACGACTCACAATACCTGTAACCTCTGAGTTTCCAAGCTCACCTTTGGTCTGTCCTTTGAATTGAGGCTCTGGTACCTTCACAGAGACAACTGAAGTCATGCCTTCACGGAAGTCATCCGTGTTGACCTTGAATTTTAATTTTGAGAAGAGGCCCTCGTCTTCGGCGTACTTACCAAACTCACGAGCAACGGCACGACGGAATCCCGAAACGTGGGTACCTCCTTCGCGGGTATTGATGTTGTTGACGTAAGAGTGAATATTTTCAGTAAAGGAGTTGTTGTATTGCATGGCAACCTCCACCTCTACGTTGTCTTCTTTACCAATAACGTGGATTGGTTCAGGAATGATTGCTTCTCGAGCCTCATCTAAGAAGAGAACAAATTCTTTGAGCCCACCTTCAGATAAGAAGGCTTCGGTTCGAAAACCTGCATCTTTCCCTTCATCATCTTTTACGATCTCACGCTCGTCGGTTAGCGTTAAGTGTAGTCCTGCATTGAGATAGCTCAACTCACGCATACGCGTTGCTAAGGTTGCGAAGCTATACTCACGCTCGCTAAAGATTGTGGCATCTGGTCTAAAGGTGATCTGGGTGCCATTGCTACTTGACTCGCCAATAACTTTTACCTCTGAGGTTGGAATACCTTCAGAATACGTCTGTTCGAAAACCTTCCCTTCACGGTGAACTTCCGCACGCATGTACTCAGAAAGCGCATTTACACAACTAACACCTACACCATGCAGTCCACCAGATACCTTGTAGGTATCCTTATCGAACTTTCCCCCAGCGTGAAGAACGGTCATAACGACTTCAAGTGCACTCTTCTGTAGCTTCTCGTGCATTCCTGTTGGAATACCACGCCCGTTGTCCTTTACGGTTATTGAATTGTCCTTGTGGACGATCGTATCAATGTGCGAGCAGTAACCTGCTAGGTGCTCATCGATAGAGTTGTCTACGACTTCCCATACAAGATGATGAAGTCCCTTTTTATCGGTCGAACCGATATACATCCCTGGTCGTAATCGAACTGCTTCAAGACCTTCAAGAGCGGTGATATTACCTGCGCCATAATTCGACGCATTAGGGTTTTTATTTTCAGTAGCCATACAGTGGTAAAAGTACAAAATCTTACCCGCTTCACCTAGCTCTTCCGAGCTGATGTAACCAAGTATAACCAACTCAAAAACAGACAATTAACACATTTATGCAAGACTAGTCTTCCACAAATTCAATCCAGCCAAACAAATGACCGAAAACAGATGTATGGCCTAGTGAAAGTAGACTCAGTGAATGGCTTCCAAAACTATCCTTCCTTTTCAGCAAAAGTGATCATTTCAATCAGCGATTCTAACGTCGTTTGAGGATTCATAAGGGTAACTCTAAGCCAGTATATGCCACGCAGACGAGTGTTTACTACATACCATCGACCATCTAATAAAAGTCTTTCACGTATCTCTTCATTGTAGTCGTCGGCATCGATACTTGCCATTGGAATTCGACGAAAGCAAACAATATTGCTCATAGGCTCGGTGGCAATTTCCCATGAATCACGCTTTTCGAGGGTTTTGGCGAAAGCCCTAGCTAGTCGGTATTGTTGCTCCACATATTGCCCCAGTTTAACCATTCCGCCTCCCATCGTAACGGCTAATACCCTCATGCCCATCATAAGTTTAGTACACTCGACAGTACGCTGCCCACTGTGATACCATTCTGGCCCAGCTTCTCCCCAGAGGTAGTCAGCTTTCTGCGAAAACGTGCGATAACTTGCTACTTCGTCTTTATACAACAGCAATGTGGTGAGGGCTGGAACTTGCATCATTTTATGAGCATCAAGAGTAATGGTATCTGCCTCTTCAATTCCAGCGACTTTTTTCTTTTCGCTTTCGCTAAAACAGGCCACTCCTCCGTGCGCGGCATCGACATGAAACCAAAGGTTATGGGTTTTGGCGAAAGCTGAAAGAAGCAACAAATCATCATAAGTACCGGTGCTTGTTGTGCAGGCCATGCCCACGATTGCAATCGGTTTTCGTCCTCTCTGTGCTGCAATTTCCAAGGCTGTATCAAGTCCAGAAGCAGAAACACTAAAGTCTTTCGCTGTCTCTACCTCGATAATACCTTCTGCACCCCACCCCATTATTCGCACTGCTCGGTCGATGCAATAGTGTGCTTGATCGCTAACCAAAACACAGAGTTTTTCACCTGCAAGCGCAGGCGCTTTAGCTGCTCTAGCAGCCAACATGGCCGTCAAATTTGCAAGACTTCCACCACTTGTAAATATACCTGTTGAAGTGTTCGGGAGGCCAAATACGAGCGCTAACTCTTTCGAGACTCTTCGCTCAATGGCATTCGCAGCCATTCCCATTTCATAAACAGCACTTCCATTATTGAGTACATCACTTACCCAGCTTGCAAAAATTCCTTCTGCAGAGGGCACCGCAACCTGATGACCTATGTAGCCAGGGTGATGAACGGAAATAGATTGCTTTAGAACAGCCTCATACATAGCTGTCTCATCTCCAGAAAATTGCTCCCAAAACGAATATGCTCTTTCAGGAGATTGGTACGGGATGCAGGAGTCTTTCGCATCACTTGAGGCCTCCAGGTAATCTGCAAGTTGATCTACTAAGGCATGCGCTCGATGGCGAAAATTATCAGCTTCTTTCACCTAACGAAGCTAAGGTGTCGCGCAAGAAATAAGAAGGCCCTAACGATTACTCGTTAAGGCCCGCTGGAATCGATAAGTCTTTACAAAGGAACATCTACAAGAGGCATTGGTAAAACCAATCTCTTGATAGATGCTCCACTTTAGATACTGGGGGGTTATCTAAAGCTGTTTCGCTTCTGGAAAAAGCTCTTCACTTCTGGGAAAATGTAATTACATAAAGAAAGACCCAGCGATCGCTCGCAAGGGTCTTACTAACCAAAATCAGTCTCCTCTTTAAGGGTGTTTCGCAGGGTGACTGTCTAGGAGGAAGTCACCTGTTTCCTGCGAAATACAACTTTTAGACGTGCGACCTTTCTGCTGGTCACACATTTTTAAAAATTTAGATCAAAAAAAATCTTAATCAAAAAAAAGAAGGCCCATATGATCGCTCAGTAGGGCCTTCCAACCAAAATCAGTCTCCGTAGTAAGGGTAGTTAGCAGGGCTACCTTCCGAAATAAAAGTTGCCTGTTTCCTGCGAAATACCGCCTTTAGACATGAAAAGACGTTCAAAGTCACACGACTGTTGAAAATGCATAGAAATGCACAAAAAAAGAAGGCCCTTATGATTGCTCATAAGGGCCTTTCTAACCAAAATCAGTCTCCGCTCTAAGGGTTTTCGCAGGGCCACTTTCTGAGAGAAAGTCGCCTGTTTCCTGCGAAAGACAACCTTAAGACGCCAAGGGGTCATTAAGGTCACAAAAAATTTTGAAAAAAAGACTGCCCCCAGCAATTGCTTACCGGAAGACAGTCTCAACTAACCAAAATCAGTCTCCGCTCTAAGGGTATCCGCAGGGTGGAGAAGCGTTCTCGACCACCTATTTCCTGCGAAGTACAAACTTGAGACGTGATACGATTATCTTGGTCACACTAACAAATCAAAAATCGTAATATGTCAGTGAACACAGGACCTCAAACAGCTTTTAGTACTCGCCTTTCTGCGCTGAGAGGTGCTATGAAAAGATCTGATGTTCAAGCAGTTATTCTACCCAGTGCAGATCCACATCAAAGCGAGTACGTAGCCGAGCGTTGGTCTACACGGTCCTACATCAGCGGATTTACAGGTTCTGCAGGAACAGCCATAGTTACGCTAGATGGAGGAGGATTATGGACAGACAGTAGATACTTTGTTCAAGGTCCTAAAGAACTTGCCCGTACAAGTGGACTTGCCTTTATGAAGTCAGGGCAAGGAACCGCTGAATATATCGATTGGTTAGCTAAAGAATTGCCCAATGGGGCTACTGTCGGTATTGATGGAAAGTTGTTTACCGTCAAACAAGTAAGAAGCATCAAGCAAAAATTTGCGAGCACCTCACTTACACTGCGCACAGATGTAGATCTGATCGATGAAGTTTGGAGCAACCGTCCAGCAATGCCTAGCTCTACGCTCTTCAGTCACGACATTAAGTACGCTGGAAAAAGCGATCTCGAAAAGCTTGGCGAGTTAAGATCTCAAATGAATACGGCAGGTCTCAGCCATACCTTTCTTTCAAGCTTGGATGAAATCGCTTGGCTGCTCAATATTCGAGCGAGCGACATCAAGTGCAACCCACTCGCTATCGCCTATGTAATGGTTGGGGCAGATCGTGTTGATCTTTTCACTGATCCATCAAGAATAGACGAAGAAACGATCAAGCGTTTTGGCGAAAGCAATATCCACGTACACGCGTATTCGGCTCATGAAGAAGTTCTGCGATCGGCTGCTGCTGGAGATAAAGTAGGTATTGATGAAGGACAAGTGAATTACCACCTTGCTTCACTTTTAAAAGAAGAATGCTACGTTTCCTTTGCAAGTCCGCTTCGATTGGCAAAGGCCATCAAAAATAAAGTCGAGATTGCTCACATTCGTGAAGCACACATCAAAGATGGAGTTGCCTTACTTCGATCTTTTCGATGGCTAGAACACACACTGCGTACACGCACGATACGGGAGTGCGAGTTCGTCGATAAATTGCACGAGGAGCGGGCAAAACAACCGTTGTTTTATGGAGATAGCTTCGACGCAATCGTCGGCTATGGCGAAAACGGAGCGCTACCGCACTATCGCAGCATACCTGGAGAGGACGCCGAAATTAAGAGTGAAGGTGTTCTCCTCGTTGACAGTGGCGGACAATACCTAGATGGTACAACAGACATTACGCGAACATTTGGCTTGGGCAAGGTTACCGACGAACAGCGTACACGTTACACGCTTGTGTTAAAAGGTCACATCGCCTTATCGAGGTCGTTATTTCCAACCGGGACGAAGGGCATCCAACTCGACATTCTTGCACGTCAATTTCTCTGGCAACAAGGATTAAATTTCGGGCACGGAACAGGTCACGGAGTCGGCTTTTTTTTAAATGTGCACGAACCACCTCAAGGCATCGCTCCAACCATGAGTGAGCGCGGCAAGACGGGCTTTGTTGAAGGGATGTTTACTAGCAACGAACCCGGCTTTTACAAAGAAGGTGAATACGGTATTCGTATCGAAAACTTAGTGCTTACTGTACCTGCATTTCCTGAAGAGAAAGAGGAAGATCCTGAGAAGTTCTTGCGCTTCGAGACGATTACCTACTACCCAATTGATTACCTCCTTTTAGAGCCAGACCTCTTGACAAGTGAAGAGCGTGATTGGTTAAATGCTTATCACGATGAAGTTTATGCGCGGCTTTCGCCAAAACTAAATGAAGAAGAGCAAGCATGGCTGAAGGCTCGATGTGAGTCTATTTAAAGTCCTAAAACTTAGCCACTGCCATATTGAAATCTGGACCAATATGATTTGCTAGTTTTGCATACATAAAACGTTTTTTCGATGAATAAATTCTCCCCTCTACTACCCTTCCTTCTCGCAGTGCTTGTTGTTGGCATTGGAAACGCACAATCTCGACGCGGTAACGTTCTAAGTACGTTTGGCAATGGTGATGGCGACCGCTTTGGAGCAACTGTAAGCCTGAGTAGTAACGGTAATCGAATTGCTGTTATGTCTCCAGACAATGGCAGATTTGGAACCGCTTCACCTTCTGCAGAAGTTTATGAACTACAAGGTTCAAGCTGGGTAAAGCTCGGAGAGACCTTTACGGATTACTTCAGTTCTCCTTCAGATGTTGAGGCGACTATCGCACTCAGTGGAAGCGGAACAACCGTGGCAACCGGAGAACCAGCCTACAATACAGTTAGTGATTTTGATGCGGGCAGAATTGTCTCTTACCGCTATGTATCTACTGCATGGAACACCGTTGGGAACGAGCTCAATGGAACCTATAGAGACGCTCAACTGGGAAAGAAAATTGAGCTTATCGAGAACGGTACACAACTAATGACCGCAAATTTTGCAGGAACTGAAGATGACCCGAGAGGCGCCTTCAACCTTGTTCTTGGCGCTCAGTGGATGACCGTTGGAACCCAGCCTATTCTCCAGTCAAACAACGAAGTTGCAGTTTCTGATATAGCACTAGGCCGCGATGGTCTTCGAATTGCGATCGGTTTGGACAATGGCCCAGATGCTCCAGGTACGGTTCAATTATTTCGTTTTTCAGGAGATTGGGTTTCTTTAGGACTGCTCGATGGATTTGCGAATGGTGATGGTTTTGGCGAAAGCATAGCCCTAGCAAATAATGGAGAAACGGCTGTTGTCGGAGCGCCAAAGGATGGCACTGGTAAGGTTCGCGTTTTTGATGGGACCAATACTCAAATCGGATCAACACTTGAAGGAAGGAGTGATGATCAAGCCTTTGGATACAGCGTCGACATTTCTGAAGACGGAACTCGAATTGCGATCGGTGCACCTGCAAACGATCCTACTTCGACTGGAGCAGGAAGGGTATACGTTTACGATTTGGTAGGAGGCAATTGGTCTCTGCAATACACCTTTAACGGAACTGTAGCCGGCGAACAAACTGGTCAATCAATTTCACTGACCAATGACGGCATGCATCTGGCGATAGGTCGTCCTGGGTTTGAAGCTGCTGGTCAGAGTGACGCAGGACAGGTTGATGTTTACGTCCTTGATGGATCTTCATCAGTAAAGGAAGAAAACGTATTGGCACTTCAAGCTTATCCTAACCCTGTAAGGTCACTACTACAAATTGAAGGGTTACCACAGGGTAAGTCTTCGGTTGTTGTTCGTGACGCTGTTGGTCGCGTTATGATGAACCAAAATATGGTCGGTAGTAATCTTGATGTTTCAGGCTTGTCAAGTGGATACTACCTACTTGAAGTGAGAGGTGATGGAGGAGTCGGCAGAATACCCTTCGTAAAGGAGTAGTCTCGAAACGATAAAAATAAGAAAGCCCGCTACGCATGAGATGCGCAGCGGGCTTTTCTTATTCTAAAAGAAAGAGTTGAGTTAACTACTAGTCCTCTTTGGTTTGAACAAAACTGTTCTCTCCTTGCCAGATTTCGCCGTCTCCAGGAACATAAAGTCCGTCGTCTTCCTTTGTTGGCTTTTCTTTCTCTTTTTCTTCGTTGACTGTAGCATCATCTTGTCCTGAGCCAAAGCCGCCAGGCATTCCGTCAATGCCATCTGCCGTACAGGCAACGTTAAACATTAGTCCGCCAGCTGCTAGCAGCATGAGAAGGTACTTAGGTTTAGTTGGGTTTGATTTGATCATAATTTAAGCTTGTGAGTGTGTGTGTGTGTTGAATTGTGCTGCGACTAAAGTGTTTGTGAGTGCGCCACAGGCTTGCCATCTTTAGAGCAATTCATGTGCCGTAGTACCCACATTAGCGTAGAAAATAATACGAAACAGACAAAGTCTTTACGAGCATAATTTTTTGATACACTTTACTCAAAATCGCACGTATTTTTCAGTAAAACAATTTTTTACACTTTAAGAATTAATTTAATATTTCATGTATGTTTTCAAAAAGTGCACGTTTACCTAAAGTATCATTTTTCACTGCTAATACCTAAAAAAGGTCCTTTTCAACAGGATAGCCAGCTTTTTTGTGCTTTCGCCAAAACAGCTTTAGAAAAGATTCACAACTAGACGAACAGATAGCCTCAGCAGCGGAAAAACTGCGGATGAGCACGTTTTTTATCGAAAAAACCCGTGTTTGTAGGTAAAACACTCCTGGTGGCAACTAAGCGTGCGCACCGTCGGTTGGATAGTTGATGAAGAATACTGGTACAGACCCTTCGCAACTGCTCGATCTTGAATACGAACGCTTCGTTGAGTTCGGGCAGGTTATTGATCGCACAGGAAGACGCTACCTAGTAGAATACATTCGTAGTCAACTTGAACCGGATAGAGCTCTCCCTCCAGACATGGACGATGCCTACTTCAGGTATTTCAGAGGAGCACTAGAAGGTCTCTTTAGTATTGAAGCCTTAGTCGAGATCTGTAGGCAGAACGCAGGCATGCGACGCCAAGTAGCTAGCGATACGTTGAAGTGGCTGCGGCAGACCTATAAAGAGATGCGCAGTAAGCATCCATATGAGAACGAGGTGAGCCGATTGACGCAGTGGACGGTGACTCCGCTTTCTCAATTTATGGACCGCTACCCTATCCTTCTTACTTACCTACAAGGAGAATATTCGGAAGACGAAATGCCCGTTGGCTTTTTCAAGGCTCGTTTTGCGGAAGCGAAAACACTTTCAAGCGACAATAAAGAAATCTTATTGAAAGACCTGTTGGCGCAATGGGATGCATTATTGAACGCAAAGATTCTCAATCACCAGCTTAATAGTCTGCAAGAGAAAGCGCAAGACTTTCAAGACCTCATGGAGGCGAAGGTGACGGAATACTCGAAATTGATCAAGATTGTAAGTCCGTTTAGTGACTACCTGTCTGGCTATTGGGATATGAGTCGAAGCTTGTGGCAGGATACAAGCTTCGATGTGTTAGAGCATTATTCAGAACTGCTTGAGCGAGAGGAAGAGTTAAAAGAGCTCGCCGATATGCTTGGGCAGTGGCGCGATGCAGAAATCGAAATTGAAGAGGAGACTTTAGAAAAAACGATTGTCCGCCAACGCTGGGTTACAGATCCGAACATGCGTTCTGAGATTTCGGGCATACATGAGTCAAACGATCTAAACACCCTACTTAGTTCAGAAGCAGCCTTGCTTGGTGATTCAGCTACAGAAAGTGCTTTCTTGAAACGCTTTGCCGACGGTCAGTTGCTCACCTTCCGCTATGATGATAGAAAACTGGTAAGCAGTACCGATCACGAGATTGAGATCTATAATAAGGTCCGCGAAAAAGAACGCGGTCCGTTTATCCTATGCGTTGATACGTCTGAAAGTATGAACGGTAGGCCGGAACAGGTAGCCAAGGTG